>NZ_MUMI01000504.1 GCF_002155975.1 Amycolatopsis kentuckyensis | reverse complement strand
CCGCGGCGGCGGAGGTCCCGAACCTGGTCTACGCGGGCGTCGGCACGGGCATCGGGGGAGGGGTGGTCGTCGGCGGCCGCCTGCTGTCCGCGTTGTCCGGCGGCGCGTGCGAGCTCGGCCACGTGGTGGTGAACCACGACGGCTCGCCGTGCACCTGCGGCCGGCGGGGCTGCGTGCAGGCGGAGGCTTCGGGCCCGGCCACGCTGCGGCGGGCGTCCGCGGAGCGCGGAAAGACCGTGGCCTTCGACCGGCTCCGCGCCGGCTACCGGGACGGTGAGCCGTGGGCGGCGGCCGCGATCGAGCACAGCTGCCAGGCCCTGGCGGCCGCCCTGGCCGGCCTCGGCGAGCTGGCGGCCCCGGCGGTCCACGTGGTGGGCGGCGGGTTCGCGGCGGGCCTCCCCGGCTACGTGACGGAGGTCGGCCGGCACCTGGCGGCCTTGTCGCGCCCGGGCCACCCGGCGGCCCCGGTGGTGCCGGCCCGTTTCGGCGGCGAATCGTCGTTGCGCGGAGCTGTCCTGGCCGCGATGGGCGCGTTGTCCGGTGCGGACACGGACCACCCGCCGGATCAGAGCGCCCGCGAGAGGTAGACGGCGTCCGCGCCGTAACCCGGTACGGGTACCTCGGGATGCGGCCGGAAACCGTTGGCGGACCAGAAGGCCGTGCTGCCCGCGACGGCGATCAGCGACATCCGGTCGTGCCGCCGCGACCGGGCGGTCGCGACGAGCCGGTCCAGCAGGACCTTCGCCAGCCCCCGGCCGCGCCGGTCGCGGGCGATGACGAGATCGTGCAGGTGCAGGTTGCCCGACGTGAACGCGGGACCTTCCGGCCGGTCGAAGGCGGGGAAGCGGAACAGCGGATAGGGCAACGCCAGCACGTATCCCGCGAGGTCCCGGCCGGTCCGCAGGACGAAACACGTCTCCGGGGACGCTCGCACCCGTGACTCGAGCACGCTTCGCCGTTCGGACAACCCCTTCGCCGCGTACGACTCGGCTTCCAGCCGGACGATGCCGGGCCAGTCGCCGGACGACACAGCCTCGATCCGCACCTCGCCGGTCACGGCCGGTGCACCACGATCGGCAAGGGCGAAAAACCGTTGAAGCCCTGCGTGGTGTAGCTCATGGAGTACGCCCCGCACGAGAGCAGCCACACCGGATCTCCGGACTTCGCCGCCTTCGGCACCTGCGCTGCGGCGAGGCCGTCGCTGAACACGTCGTCGCTGTCGCAGGTGGGGCCGGCGACGATCGCCGGGACGTATTCGCCGCCGGGGTGACCCGGGAACACCAGCCGGTAACGCAGCATGTCGGTCTCGTAGAGCCCGTTGAACTTCCCGCAGCTCAGGTACAGCCACCGTTCGCGGGTCCCGCCCAGCTGCCGCCGGGACGACAGCCGGGCGACGTGGGCCCGGATCACGCCGTGCTCGGCGACCAGATGCCGGCCCGGCTCCACGACGAACTCCAGCGGCCGGCCCGCCAGCCGCCGGAGCCGGCGCATGCCGTCACGGAGAGCGGCGAACATCTGCCCGACCGGGGGCCGCAGGGGCCGGCCCGCCTTGTCGAGGTAGCCGGCCGCGGGCAGGCCGCCGCCGAGGTTGACGTGGTCGATGGCCAGTCCCTCGAGGGAAAGCGCGACGAGGACGTCGGCGATGCGGTCGAAGGCGTCGTGCCAGGCTTCGACCGTCATCTGCTGGGAACCCACGTGGACCGACAGCCCCGACGGGGCCAGGCCGTGCTGCCGCGCCGTGCGCAGGACACGCACCGCGTCGGTGCCCGCGCAGCCGTACTTGCGCCCGAGGCCCCACAGCGCGCCCGCACCGGTTGTGGCCAGCCGGCAGAACACCCGGGCGCCGGGGGCGTGGGCCGCGACGGCCAGCACGTCCTCGACGCTGTCCGTGGCGAAGTCACGCACTCCGAGCCGGTACGCCGCGGCGATGTTCTCGTCGGACTTCACCGTGTTGCCGTAGTGGACGAGCCGGGGCGGGATGCCGGTGGCGAGGGCTTGACCGATCTCGTCGGGACCGGCGGCGTCGAAGCCCGCGCCCCGGCGCGCCAGGCCGGCCAGGACCTCGTCGACCGGGCACGCCTTCATCGCGAACCGGACGGCCACCCCGGGGAGTTCGCGGGTCAGCGCGTCGTAGGCGTGCTCGATCCCGGCGAGATCGAGGACGAGCTGATCGTGCTCCGCGGCGGCGAGCGCGTCCCGGATCCGGCCGGTCGGCAACCCGGTCCGGTCGGTTTCCGCAAGTGTCATGCTCGCTCGAGCCCCTGCGCCGCGCTCGCCGTCATCAGCCGCTCCCACATGTCGATCAGGGTGGCGAAGCCGCCGATGTCGTGGCGTGCCGCGGAGAGCAGCTCTTCCCGGCGCGGCGCGAGGAAGTCCGCGAACGCGGCGTACCGGCCGCCCAGCCCGCGGTAGGTCTTGTCGATGCGCTCGAGCCGCTCGACGTTCGCGTCGTCGGCCAGCCCGGTGCTCTCCCGGGCGAAACCGGCGACCAGCGCGGGACGGACGCGGTGGCGGTGGTCCAGCAGCGCCGCGCCGGCCGCGGCCAGCCGGGCGTAGATGTGGTGGAAGTACAACATGGACAGGAAGAACTTGGTCAGCCTCAGCTGGTAGGCCAGGAATCCCGCGTCGGTCTTCCGTTCCCCGGTGTGGAAGTTGACGATGTGCCGGTTGTGCACGACCCCCGGCAGCCGGGCGTTGCGCGCGAGGTGGAACAGGAAGTAGTCGCTGCCGATCGTGTCGGTCGCGGGCGGCAACGGCACCTGCTCCTGGATCCCGTGGAAGGCGACGTTGCACATGTCGACGCGCATCGGGTCGGCGAAGCCGGCTTCCGACCGGTCCTCGGTGAACGGTTCGGTGCCCGCCCCGGTGAAGGATTCCGCCACCAGCTCCGCTTTCCGGTCGTCCGTCCAGTGTTCGGGCGCCCACAGGCTCACGATTTCGTGGTAGGCGGTCCGGTCCCGGGAACGCAGGTCGCCGAGGTCGACCGAAAGGTCGCCGACGAACGAACCACCCACCAGCACCACGGGCTTGTCCCCGTGCTCCGGGGCGAGCGACGAAGATGTCACGTGTCCTCGCACGTCCGCGGCCCGGCGGCCGATCGAGGCGAGTTCGTGGTGCACCGGGAACACTTTCCCGCCGTGGAAAAGCTGATAACGGCTGTCGGAATCCCGGCGGTGCACCGAATCGCAGCCGAGCGCACGGGCGATGAGGAACGCGCGGTCGGTGCAGGCGCCGTAGGAAATCCCCCGGGGGAGCAGGAGACCGAGCGCCGCTTCGCCGGCGCCGGCGGCCTCGGTCACCCGGCGCAGGAACGCCCGCTGCTCGGTTTCGCCCAGGTGCAGCACGACGATGTTCCGGCTTCGTCGCCGGCCGGCGACGATCCCGGCGTGTTCGCCGTACGCCGGTT
>NZ_MUMI01000503.1 GCF_002155975.1 Amycolatopsis kentuckyensis | reverse complement strand
GCGTCGTCCGGACGACGCGGTCGATCTCCGAGGCGGGGAGCCGCCCCGCGAACTCCCCGGCCAGCCACACCCCGACCTCGTCCACGACGTCGTCCGCCCGGTGGCTCCGTACGGTCATCGCTCTCCTCGTTTCGGATCGCCTTCATGCCCAGGTCGAAACGGGAAATCCCGGTCCGACGCCAGTCCGACGGGCGAGCCGGGGACCCATGACGCCGAATCGGCGAAGTTCGTGCCACAAAAGCTTTCCGTGTTCGGACGGGTGAAATGCGTGACCATCGCTGTCACTCACATGGGCTGTTCGCCCTCCGAAGTTGTCGGCCGTTCGGGTAGAAATCCGCGGAACTTCGCCGATGGCGCGTCCGTCTCAGGACCCTGGAGGCATCGGGTAGTGCGGGCGTTCCTCACGGGACGCGGAAACGGAGACGCGATCCATGGGCCGGTACGACCGGACCGACCTCGGGGCGTACAGCCTGGGGTTGCTCGACGCCGCCGAGGCGGAACGGGTCGAGCGGCACCTCGCGGCGTGCCCGGACTGCCGCCAGGAGGTCCGGGAGTTCGAAGCCGTCCGCGGCCTGCTCGACCACCTGGTCGAAGTGAAGTCCACTTAGGACGCTCACCGCGAGGCGGCCGCCTTCACCGTCCGCAGCACCGGCGCCGTCTCCAGCGTCCGGATGGCGTCCAGCGCCCCCAGCCGGTGCGTCAGGTAGTGGTGCAGCGCCGCCGCGTCCGGGCAGAGCGCCTGCGCCACCAGGTTCGCCGGCCCCGTCGTCGCGGCCACGAGCGCGAGCTCCGCGTGGGTCGCCAGCGTCCGCGCCACCCGGTCCAGCTGGGCCGGTGCCACCGCCATCCACAGCAGCGCCTGCGTCGTCGCGCCCAGCGGTTCCGGGTCGATCTCCAGGTCGAAGAACACCGTGCCGCCCGCCTGGAGGTCGGCCAGGCGCCGCGCGACGGTCGCCGCCGACCAGCCCGTCGCCGTCGCCAGCTCGGCCAGGCTCGCGCGGCCGTCGCGCTGCAACGCCGCCAGCAAAGCGGCGTCGTCGCTGGTCAGCGGCTTGCCCGAGCCGGAACGAACCGGGGTGAGTGCCGCGATCTGGGCCGCGTCGAGGGCGTTGGCCCGGCCCAGCCACGCCGTCGGGCCGCCGAAGTAGCGGTGCAGCAGTTGGTGCGCCGACACCGCCGTGACGCTCGCCGTGCGCGGGATGTCCCGCAGCAGCAGCGCGTGGTCGCTCGCCGCCGGCGTGTGGACGTTCACGCAGATCTCCGTGCCGCCCGACATCAGCTTGATCCACGCCGTGTCCGCGCGGCGGGCCAGCGCCTGGGCGAGGTCCTGCGCCGTGTGCGGCGTCGCCGTCAGGCGGACCATCCACTCGGCCTGGCCGGCCCGCTGCGGGTCCGGCAGGCCCACGACGCGAAGCGACGCCTCGGCCCGAAGACGGCGGTAGCGCCGCGCCACCGTCTGCGTCGAGACGCCGAGGACGTCCCCGATCTTCGTGAACGGCGCCCGCCCGTCGAGGTGCAGCGCGTGGATCACCGCGCGATCGACGGCGTCCAGCGTGGTCATATCCCTCATCCCGGCTCGACAGATGGAAGAAATCTGCTAGCTGACGACGGTAGCTGGAACGAGCCGCGGCGTGAAGGTCAGGGTGGGCGCCGAACGAAAGGAGCTCCCGTGCCCACCATGACGCGTCACCGGCGGCGCTGGGCCGCACTGGCCGTGCTGCTCGTCGCCGAGGCCATGAACCTGCTCGACGCGACGATCGTCCAGGTCGCCGGCCCCGCCATCCACGCCGACCTGCCCGGCCCGGCCGCCGACATCCCGTGGTTCAGCGCCGCCTACACGCTGCCGTTCGCCGCCTTCCTGATCACCGGCGGACGGCTCGGCGACATCCTCGGCCGGGCCAAGGTGTTCAAGCTCGGCGTGGCGGGCTTCGTGCTCGCGTCGCTCGGCTGCGCGGCCGCCCAGGACGCCGGGGTCCTGATCGGGGCACGCGCGGTCCAGGGCGCGGCGGCCGCGCTGGTCATCCCGCAGACCATCGGCCTCATCCGCGCCCTCTTCGACGGCGACGAGCTCGCGAAGGCCCTGGGCACCATCGGCCCGGTGATGGGCCTGTCCGCGGTCACCGGCCCGCTGCTCGGCGGGCTGCTGACGCAGGCGGTCTCCTGGCGGGCGGCGTTCCTCGTGAACGTCCCGCTCGGGCTCGCGGTGCTGCTCGCCGCGCGGCTGCTGCGGGAGGACCGGGCCGCCACCCGGCCCCGGCTGGACCTCACCGGCACCGCGCTCGTCGTCGCCGGGGCCGGGCTGCTCGTCTACCCGCTGATCGACCCGGCGGGGACGAACGGGGCCCTGCTCGCGGCCGGCGCCGTGCTGCTGATCGTCTTCGGCTTCCAGCAGCGTCGTGCGGCCGCGCCACTGGTCGAGCCGAGCCTGTTCGCCCACCGCGGGTTCCCCGCCGCGCTCGCCGGGTCACTGCTGTTCTTCGCGGTGATGACCGGCCTGATGCAGGTCGTGCCCATGCAGCTGCAGCTCGGGCTCGGCGCCGACGTTCGGACCGCGGGCCTGACGCTGCTGCCGCTCTCGGTCGGCCTCGCGGTGTCGTCGTACGCCGCCGGCGCCTGGCTGGTGCCGAAGTTCGGCTCCCGGGTGATGTTCGCCGGGCTGGCGCTCCTGCTGACCGGGCTGCTCGCCATGGAGGCCGGCGGGGTGGGCGCGTACCCGTGGGCGCTGGGGCTGTGCGGGCTCGGGATGGGGACGTTCACGGTGCCGTTCTTCACCGCGGCGCTCCACCGGGTCCGGCCGCACGAGACGGGCTCGGCCGCCGGGCTGCTCAACGCCGTGCAGCAGCTCGGCGGCACCCTCGGCGTCGCTCTCCTCGGCGGCCTCTACCTCGGCACCGGCACGGCGGCCGCGGCGCTCGGC
>NZ_MUMI01000502.1 GCF_002155975.1 Amycolatopsis kentuckyensis | reverse complement strand
CGACGCCGGACGCGGGCGTGGTCCGCCGGGTCTGCGACGACGTCGCGGTGCTGGAGGACGGCACGGTCGTCGAGCGCGGCACGGTGCTCGACCTGATCGCGGACCCGGCCAGCCGCACCGCGCAGGCGCTGCTGCCGGCCATCGAGACGACCCGCGCGCAGGTGGCGCGTTACGACCGCTCGGCCGACGTCGTGCTCGTCGGCTTCGCCTCGGTGGGTGCGCTGCTGCCCGAGGCGGCCGGTCGCTTCGACGTCGAGTTCGCCACCATCGGCGGCGGCCTGACCCGCATCGGCGACACGCCGGTCGGCCGGTTCCGCCTCGGTGTCCGCGGCGAGCGCGCCGACGCGGCGCTGGCCTGGGTCGCCGAGCGCGGCGGCCACGTCACGCACACCGCGCGCGGCCCGCAGGGTGTCGCGGCTGCCTGACCGGACCCGGGAGACGCCCCGATGCGCAGGTCGCATCGGGGCGTTTCCGCGGGCACGTAGGCTGGTCGGGTGCTCGCCGTAGTTCCGCCCCCAGTCACCGTCCGGGTCCCGGCCAAGGTCAACTTGCACCTGTCGGTCGACGACCTGCGTGAAGACGGTTACCACGAGCTGGTCACCGTGTTCCAGGCGCTGTCGCTGACCGACGAGGTGACCGTCGCGGTCACCGATGACCCCGGCATCGAGGTCTACGGCGAGGGGGAGGGCACGGTCCCGACCGGCCCCGAGAACCTGGCCTGGCGGGCCGTCGAGGCGCTGGCCGCGCACGTCGGGCGCACCGGCGAGCCGAAAGTCCGGGTGGTGCTGCGCAAGGGCATCCCGGTCGCCGGCGGCATGGCGGGCGGCAGTGCCGACGCGGCCGCGACGCTGGTCGGGCTGGCGAGCCTGTGGAACCTCGACGTCACCCGCGACGAGCTGGCCGAGATCGCCGCCGGCCTGGGCAGCGACGTCCCGTTCGCGCTCTACGGCGGCACGGCGCTGGGCACCGGCCGCGGCGAGCAGCTGGTCCCGGTCCTCTCGCGGCACACGTTCCACTGGGTGCTGGCCTTCGCCGCCGAAGGGCTGTCGACGCCGAAGGTGTTCGGCGAACTCGACCGCCTGCGCGCGGCCGGCAACCCGCCCCGGATCGGCTCGCACACGCCGGTCGTCGAGGCGCTGGCCTCCGGCGACCCGCGCCAGCTGGCCCTGCTGCTGGGCAACGACCTCCAGGCGGCCGCTGTCTCGCTGCGGCCCGACCTGCGCCGCACGCTCCGGGCGGGGGTCAACGCGGGCGCGCTCGCGGGCACGGTCTCCGGTTCCGGCCCGACGTGCGCGTTCCTCTGCGAAGACGCGCAGTCGGCGGTGGAGGTCGCGGCCGAGCTGTCGGGGGCCGGCGTCTGCCGGACGGTCCGCGTGGCCCACGGCCCGGTCCCCGGCGCCCGGGTCGTCGGCGGGGACGACGCACCGCGCCCGGCGCCGCCGCGGGTGCACGCGTGAAGCACGCCGAGTTCGCGTTCCCCGGCCCGCTGCGCGACAAGCTGGTCGCGGCGATCCTGCGCGGGGACAAGACTTCGACCACCGGCCTGGTCGCCGAATACGAAGCGTACGGCGAAGAGCTGCCCGAGGTCGGCGAGCGCGAGCTGATGATCGACTCGGCCGGGGTCGGCGTGGCGATCCTCGAGACCACCGAGGTGCGCGTTCTGCCCTTGTCCGAAGTGGACCTTCAGCACGCGCTCGACGAGGGCGAAGGCGACAAGAGCGTCGCCGAGTGGCGCGCCGGCCACACGAAGTTCTGGCAGAGCCCCGAAATGCGCGCCGCGCTGAAAGACCCGGAATTCACCGTGGACGCCACGACCATGGTCGTGGC
>NZ_MUMI01000501.1 GCF_002155975.1 Amycolatopsis kentuckyensis | reverse complement strand
GCCCGCGCGCTGCGGCGCGGGCACCTGCTGGAGCACCTGTACCGGGAGGTCCGGGCGCCCCGGATCTACGAAGGCGCGTCGGAGATCCAGCGGACGATCATCGCGCGATGGCTGGCTTCTTCGGCTTCCGGTCCAGCCACCACTGGCTGAGCAGCAGCAAGGTCAGGACGCTCAGCACGCCGGAAACCGTGGCGGCGCTCAGGATCAGCTCGTCCTTGTCATCGACCCGCGGCATGACGAGCAGGAACCCGAGCGGCGAGAGGGCCCGCGTGAGCAGGGTGTGCATGGTCATCGCGAAGCTGCGGACCATCCACTTCCGGTGATCGGCGAACCGCCGCTGCCGCACCGCCCGCCACCCGGCGATCGTGAAGCCGAGCCACAGCAGGGCGGCCACGACGTCGATCGCGGCGACGACCGGCCCGAACGGGCTCACCGCCCCGATCGTCGCGGCCACCACGGCGGAGGGGATGGCGCCGCCGAAGACGTAGACCCGCCCGATCCGCCGGTGCGCGACCGGGTGCTGTTGGCGTAGCCAAGGCCAGATCTGCAGGACGACGCCGACGATGGCCACGGTCCCGAAGGTGATGTGGGCAACGAGGAACCAGTAGTGCGCGGCGAACCCGGCAGGCGCGGGTACACGCGACTGCGCGGGATCGAGCGTGAGGTAGGGCGGCACGGAGAAGGCGAGGAAGACGCCGACGACCAGGGCGAGCGGCGCCACCCAGGGCCGTCGCCACCACCGCGGCGTCGCACCGGCAGGTACGGGTCTGACTTCAGTTCGAACGGTCACGGCCACCCCCGAGGTCGGCTTTCTCCCCGACGCTAGGGAACGCCTCTCGGCGGAGCCATGGGGTGAGCCACCGCCACCGTGGTGGGGCCCACCCCACTCCCGGCGGCTCAGAGCATCGCGAAGACGGTGCTCTCGTCGATCAGGCCAACCGGGCCGCCACCCCTTCGATGGCCATTCAGTGCGCACCTCACCGCGTGCGCCACCCGGTCGGCGACCTCGAGGCGGGAAGCGCCGCGCACGCCGATCAGAAAGCCTCCGCCTGCGATGTCGGCCAGACCGCGGGCGAGGGTCCGGGCCGCCGCCGGCAGCCCCGTCAGGTCATCGGGGAATTGCCGGAGCACAAGACACCCGTACGGGCAACCACCACCGACGACGAGCGGCCGCGGGAACACGATCCGGCCAGCGTCGAGTTCCCGGCCGAGCCGCTGCGCGAACGCGGCCGCCCCGCAGGGATCGAAACACGCGTCGGCTGCCGTGAACAAGGCCATTGCCAAGGAGCGTTCCATCTGCCTCCCCTTTCCTGCGCACGGTTACACCGAACCGCGGTGGAGGCGCTGGGCTCATCGGTCGTACCGATCGCGCACATCGTGTGCACATCCTGCAAAATCGCTTGTCACCGGCTCGGCTTGGCTACCGTGAGAGCACCGACCTCTCGCGGGGAGGCCCCGATGATCAGCAACGGCTCGGCCCACGCCCGGTCCGGCCGCCCTCGCCGGCCCGGCGACGTCGTCCGGAGCGCCCGATCCGCAGCAGGCTGGACACAGGCGGCGCTGGGCCGCCGATGCGGGTGCTCGGCCAGCCAGATCTCCCGCTGGGAAACCGGCCGGTCACCGCTTCGCGACGTCGGGGTTCTCCGCGTTCTGGCCGCCGCGCTGAACTTGCCGATCGAGGTCTTCGGGCTCATTCCGGATAACCCACACGGTGTGTCCGGCAGGACGCTGTCGATGCGTTGGCCTACTGTTGGCCCGGTTCCGGTGACCGAACCCGAGGAGGACGACCCGATGCGGCGTCGCACTTTGCTCGCCGGGGCGAGCGGGTTGGCCGTCGGCGCGCTGGTCGGAGCCGGTCCGGCGGACGGCGCCACCGATCCGATCCGGTCGCTCGGGGCAGCTCTGCTGAACCCGCCCATCGCGAACGCGGAGCCGCTCTCCCTCGGCGAACTCCGGCGAACCGTGGCTGTCGTCCGGTCGATCTTCGACCAGGCGAAGTACGGGGAGGTCGCCACGGTGATGCCGAAGGTGCTGGCCCGGACGATGGCCACTCGCGCGGAACTGGACAGCACCGGCGGTGTCGCCGTGGCCAACCGGTACCTGGCCGAGCTCTACACCCTCACCTCCGAACTCATGATCAAGGTGAGCAACGACCGGCTTGCGTGGACGGCGGCGGACCGGGCCCTGCAGGCTGCCGACGCTTCCGGCGACCTCCTCACTCAGGCAACGACCCGGCGCAGCTGGGGAATCGTGCTGCGCCGTTCGGGCCAGGCCGATACCGCTCGCCGGCTCGTTCTCGACACCGCCGAAGCCCTGCAGCCGAACCTGCACCGCGGTCCCGAACACCTCTCCGTCTACGGAACGCTCCTCGAGACCGGTGCGTACACCGCGGCTGTGGACGGCGACCGGGACACCGCGAAGTCACTGATCGCCGAAGCGAGCGAGGCCGCGGCCCGGGTCGCTGCCGGCCCGCACGCGTCCGCGTTCGACCCCATCGCGGTCGGCCTCTACCAGGTCAGCATCGCCCGGGTGCTGGGCGACTCCGGCACCGCGGTCGAGCACGCGCGCCGCATCGAGCCGGGATCGATCCCGGTGGTCGAACGGCGCGCCCGCTACTACTCGGACGTCGCACGTGCCTTCCACCAGTGGGGCAAGCCGGAACAGTGCTACCGCGCGCTGCTGGCGGCCGAACACGCGTCACCCGACGAAGTCCGCTACCGCCCGGCCATCCACCGGATCACCGAAAGCCTGGTCCGGCACTCGAACGCGCGCAGCCTCCCCGGATTGACCGCGTTCGCGCGCCGGACCGGCGTCCCGGTCTGACGTCAGCTGCCGCGGACCCGCCGGACGGTGTCGCGGTAGAAGTACCCGCTCTGCTTGATCGTCCGCTCCTGGGTCTCGTAGTCCACCCGGATCAACCCGAACCGCTTCGCGTACCCGTACGCCCACTCGAAGTTGTCCAAAAGGGACCACGCGAAGTACCCCCGCACGTCCGCCCCGGCCTGACGCGCCGCCGCCACCGCCGCGATGTGCGAGGCCAAGTACGCCGTGCGGCCGTCGTCGCGCACGAAACCGGACGAGTCCGGGTCGTCGTCGAAGGCCGAGCCGTTCTCCGTGATGTACATCGGCAGGCCCGGGTAGTCGCGGCCCAGCCGGGTCAGCAGCTCCGTGAACTTGCCCGGGAGGATCTCCCAGCCCATCGCCGTCGTCGGCTCGCCGAACGGGACCGCCCGGGAGGCCGGGACCCCCTCGGCGTCCACCGGAGAGCCGTTCTCGTCCACTCCGGAAAACTGCTGGCCGAAGTAATAGTTCACGCCCAGGAAGTCCAGCGGCGTCGAGATCACCGAGAGATCGCCGTCCTGGATCGGGAGCCGGACTCCGCGCGAAGCCAGGTCGTCCACCACGTCCGTCGGGTAGCGGCCGTGGACCAGCGGGTCCAGGTAGATGCGGACGCCGAGGCCGTCGGCCTGGCGGGCCGCGCGGACGTCCTCCGGCGAATCGGTCGCCGGGTCGGCCGTGCACATGTTGAGCGTGATGCCGAACTGTGTGTCCGCCGGAGCCGCCTCGCGCATGCGCTGCACCGCCAGCCCGTGGCCGAGCAGCAGGTGGTGCACCGCGTGCAACCCGGCCGCGTAGTCACGGCGGCCCGGCGCCATCACGCCGTGGACGTACCCGTGCATCGCCGAACACCACGGCTCGTTCAACGTCGTCCAGTGGCGGACCCGGTCCGAAAGCCGGTCGAACACCAGCATCGCGTAGTCCGCGAACCGGTACGCCGTGTCGCGCGCCGGCCAGCCGCCCGCGTCCTCCAGCTCCTGCGGGAGGTCCCAGTGGTACAGCGTCAGCCACGGCGTGATCCCGCGACTCAGCGTCTCGTCGACGAGCCGGTCGTAGAACCCGATGCCCGCCTCGTTGACACCGCCGCGGCCGCGCGGCTGGACCCGGGGCCACGAAACCGAAAACCGGTAGGTGTCCGCCCCGAGCGAGCGCACCAGCTCGATGTCGGAGGGCATCCGGTGGTAGTGGTCGCAGGCGATGTCACCGTTGTCATTGTTGTCGATCGCCCACGGGACCTCGCAGAAGGTGTCCCAAATGGACGGTGTGCGCCCGTCTTCCGCGACCGCGCCTTCGATCTGGTACGCGGCGGTCGCCACGCCCCAGCGGAAGTCCGGCGGCAGGGTGTCGATCAGCGCCTGCTGCTCGGCGGTCGCGGCTGTGGTCTCGGTCAAGGCGGCTCTCCTCCAGAGTTATCGGACACCGGCGTTCAGGGAGCGACAGGGTGCAGCCAGCACGCCACTTCACGCGCCGGGTCGCCGGGCGCGCCCAGCAGCGGCACGCGGTCGGGGCACGGCTCGAAAGCCTTGGGGCACCGCGGGTGGAACGCGCAGCCGGACGGCATCCCGCGCGTGTCCGGCGGCGACCCGGGAATTCCGGACAGCTCGCGGCGCGGCCCTCGCAGCGCGGGGAACGAGTTCAGCAGGCCGTGGCTGTACGGGTGCAGCGCGTCCCGGTAGAGGTCCGCCGCCGGCGCCTGCTCGACGATCCGGCCGCCGTACATGATCGCGATCCGGTCCGAGAACTCCACCAGCAGTGACAGGTCGTGCGTGATGAACAGGACCGAGAACCCCAGCCGCTCCCGCAGTTCCACCAGCTGGCCGAGGATCTGCCGCTGCATCACGACGTCGAGCGCGGTGGTCGGCTCGTCCATGATGACGACCCGTGGCTCCAGGGCCAGGGCCATCGCGATCATCACGCGCTGCCGCATGCCGCCGGAAAGCTGGTGCGGGTACGCCTCCAGCCGGTCGGCCGAGATGCCGACGAGCTTCAGCAGATCGCGAGCACGCGCAACCCGGCCCGCGCGGGTCGTGGCCGGTTCGTGCGCCTTGATGACGTCGACGAGCTGGGTGACGACCTTGTGCACCGGGTTCAGCGAGTTCATCGCCCCTTGGAACACGATGGACGTCTCCGCCCACCGGAAGTCGCGCAGCTGCTTGGGCGTCAGGCGGAGGACATCGTACGGCTCGCCGTCCGCGGGGTGGTAGATCACCTCGCCGCCGCGGATGACGCCGGGAGGCGCGAGCAGCCGCGTCAGCCCGTAGGCCAAAGTGGACTTCCCGCTGCCGCTTTCCCCGGCCAGGCCGAGCACTTCGCCGCGGTGCAGCGTCAGGTGCACGTCCCGGACCGCGCGCACGGCCTCCTCGCCGACGCCGTAGTCGACGTCCAGGCCCTTGATCTCCAGCACCGGGTCCATCATGGCCGTTCCTCCCGCCCGAGCACGGGCGTGAAGCCCACCCGCATGCGATGCATCCGCCCGTCCGCACCGCGCACGCGCGCCTTGCCGCTGCCGCGCAGCCGCGGGCTGACGAACTCGTCGATGCCGAAGTTGAGCAGGGACAACGCGGTACCGAGGACGGCGATCGCCAGCCCGGCCGGCACGAACCACCACCACGCGCCCTGCGCCAGCGCTTGCTGGCTCTGGGCCCAGAACAGGATCGTGCCCCAGTTCCAGTTGGACAGTCCGGAGACGCCGACGAAGGCGAGGGTGATCTCCGACATCACGGCGAAGATGACCGTGCCGACGAAGCTGGACGCGATCACCGCGGTCAGGTTCGGCAGGATCTCGAAGAAGATGATCCGCCACGTCGACTCGCCGGTCGCCCGGGCCGCTTCGACGTACTCCCGGCCCCGCAGCGACAGCGTCTGCGCCCGGAGCACCCGCGCGCCCCACGCCCACGACGTGCAGCCGATGATCACCGCCACCAGGATGTCCCCGCCACCCGGCACCGCGCTGCCGATGATGATGATCAGCGGCAGCGCCGGGATCACCAGGAACACATTGGACAGAGCCGACAGCCCTTCGCCCGGTGTGCCGCCGAGGTACCCGGAGGTCACGCCGACGATCACCGCGAGGATCGTCGCCACGATCCCGGCGGCCAGCCCGACCAGCATGACGCTGCGCGTGCCGACCACGACCTGGCTGAAGATGTCCTGGCCGAGGTGGGTGGTGCCGAACCAGTGCCGGCCCGACGGCGATTCCAGCAGGTCGCTGCTGCGCGCCGACGGGTCGTACGGCGCGATCCAGTCCCCGATGATCGCGATCACCAGGAAGAAGACGATGACGGCGAGGCCGGTGACCGTCTTGCCGCCGGCGAGGAAGCGGAAGCGGCGCCGGCGAGCGGCCACCGCTTCGAGCGGGAGGGCCTGGGCGGCCTTGACGTCCGCCGCGGGTACGGCCATGTCAGCCCTCCTTCCGGGTGCGCGGGTCGAGGGCGAGGTAGGCGACGTCGGCGAGCAGGTTCGCCACCAGCACCGAGAGCGTGATGATCAGGAAGATGCCCTGCATCAGCGGGTAGTCCTGGGAGCCGACGGCCTGGAACAGCTGGTAGCCGACGCCGGGGTAGGAGAAGACGATCTCCACCAGCAGCGTGCCGCCCACGATGAACCCGAGGGCCAGCGCGAAGCCGGACACGCTGGGCAGCAGCGCGTTGCGCGCCGCGTACCCGACCATCACCCGGCGTTCCGGCAGGCCCTTGGCGTGCGCGACGGTGACGTAGTCCTCCGACGCGACCGTGACCATCATGTTCCGCATGCCCAGGATCCAGCTGCCCATCGAGCTGATCAGGATGGTCAGCGCGGGCAGCAGGCTGTGCTGGATCGCGCTGCCGATGAACTCGCCGTCCCAGCCCGGAATGGTGCCCGGGTCGTAGCCGCCGGACGACGGGAAGAAGCTGCCCGGGCCGGCCAGCAGCGTCAGCGCGATCAGGCCGAGCCAGAAGTACGGGATCGACGAGAGGAACGTCGTCACCGGCAGCAGGCCGTCGACCCACGAGCCGCGCTTCCAGCCGGCGACCACACCGAGCCCGGTGCCGAGCGCGAAGCCGATGATCGTGGTGATGCCGACCAGGATGATCGTCCACGGCAGACTGTCGGTGAGCAGGTCGGACACCGGTGTCGGGAAGAACGTGAACGAGATCCCGAGGTCGCCGCGGAAGAGCTGGCCCCAGTAGTCGAAGTACTGGGAGATCAGGCTTTCGTTCTTGTCCAGTCCGAACAGGACGTACAGCGACTCGATCGCGTCCGCGCTGATCATGCCCTGGTTCTTCGCGATCAGCGACTGCACCGGGTCGCCCGGGATCATCCGCGGGATGAAGAAGTTGATGGTGACGGCCGCCCAGGCGGTGAAGGCGTAGAAGCCCAGCCGTTGCAGCAGGTACCTCATCCGGCGGCTCCGTCGTAGAGCCAGCACGCGGCCCAGTGGCCCGGCGCGTCGCCGACGTCGAACCGCGGTGGCAGGTCGGTCTTGCACCGCGCGAGAGCGACCGGGCAGCGCGGGTGGAACCGGCAGCCGGCGGGCGGGTCGATCAGGCTCGGCGGTTCGCCGGACCCGCGTTCGGCCGGTGTCTCCCCGGGTTCGCCGCCGCCCGCGATCCGGTCCGGGTCGGGCGCGGATTCGATGAGCAGCCGGGTGTAGGGGTGCGCCGGCCGCTGGGTGATGGTTTCGCTGTCGCCGCCTTCGACCATCCGGCCCGCGTACATCACCATCGTCTCGTCGGCGAAGTAGCGCGCGGACGCGATGTCGTGCGTGATGTACAGGATCGCCAGGTG
The DNA here is from genome assembly GCF_002155975.1 of Amycolatopsis kentuckyensis. Classification (GTDB taxonomy): domain Bacteria; phylum Actinomycetota; class Actinomycetes; order Mycobacteriales; family Pseudonocardiaceae; genus Amycolatopsis; species Amycolatopsis kentuckyensis. The sequence continues at coordinate 5,288 of NZ_MUMI01000501.1, read as the reverse complement.
CAGGCGTTCCTTGAGGTCCCGCAGCAGGTTCAGCACGCCGAGCCGGATTGAGACGTCCAACATGGACACCGGCTCGTCGGCCAGCAGCGCCTCCGGGTCGGCGCCGAGCGCCCGCGCGATGGCGACGCGCTGGCGCTGGCCGCCGGACAGCTCGTGCGGGAACTTGTCGACGTACCGCTCGGGCGGGGTCAGCTGGACGCGGGCCAGCAGCTCGTGCAGCGACTTCTCCAGGTCGTCGCCCGCCCGGCCGTGGATCTTCAGCGCCCGCGTCAGGTGGTAACGCACGGTGTGCACCGGGTTCAGCGACGCGAACGGGTCCTGGAAGATCATCTGCACCTGGCGCGCATAGGCGCGGAACGCCCGGCCGCGCTTGACCTCGATGCGGTCACCGTGCAGCCGGATGTCGCCGCCGGTGCGCGGGTAGAGGCCCGCGAGCAGCCGCGCGACCGTCGACTTGCCGGAGCCGGACTCGCCGACCAGCGCGGTCACGCGGCCGCGCCGGAGGGTCAGGGTCACGTCGTCGACGGCCTGGATGCTGCGCCGCGGGCCGGTCAACGCCGCCCGGCCCTTGCGGCGGACCGGGAAGTGCTTGGTGAGTCCCGTGGCCTCGAGGACCACGGGGAGGTCCCCCTCCGACCCGACGGCGATGGGGTCGGAGGGGGACTGCTCGGTCGTCACGGTCGAATCCGCCATCGTCAGGCCGCGGGCTTGAGGTGCAGGACGATGTCGAGCGCGTTGCGCAGCGTCGGCTGGGCCGGCGCGTACGGGTTGGCGTCGTCCGGCCAGCCGACCCAGTTCTTCGTGCTGTACTCGCCGCCGGAGTTGGCCGCGGACGTGGGGATCATCGGCTGCTGCTCGATCATGATCTTCTGCAGCGTCGCCATGGCCGCGGTGCGGGCGGCGTCGTCCTCGGCGTTCGCGTAGGTCTCCAGGGCCTTGGTCGCCTCGTCGTTCTTGTAGCGGCCGTAGTTGCCGTTGATGCCACCCTGGCCGGTCGGCTTGTAGCGGTTGCCGTCCATGACGTCGCGGTACATGTCGTACGGCGTCTGCCCGTCGTTGGTCCAGTGCATCAGGCCTTCGAAGTCACCGGTGTCGACCGACTTCATCCAGGCGTCCTGGTTCATCTTCTCGACCGTGGCGGTGATGCCGATCTGCGCCAGGTTGTCCTTGATGATCTCCAGGTCGGTGATGTAGTCCGACCAGCCCGACGGGACGGTGAGCTTGATGGTGACCGGCTTGCCGCTCGGGTCGGCGAGCTTGTCACCGGTGAACTTGTAGCCCGCGCCGGTCAGCAGCGCCTTCGCGCCCGGGACGTCCACCTGCACCGTCTGCCCCTTGTACTGCGGCGCGATGAACGGGTCGCCCGCCGGGGTCGGGATGCCGGTGACCTGGTCGTTCTTCGGGTAGAAGTAGCCGGCCTCGCCCTGGTTGAAGATGTCGTCGCGGTTGATCACCTTGTTGATCGCCTGGCGCAGCTTCGCGTCGTTCCACGGCGCCTTCTCGGTGTTGAACCACAGGCCGTGCACGGCCAGCTGCGCGGGGAACCACAGCTTGTAGTGCTGCGGGTCCTTGTTGGTGTAGACGGCCTTGTAGTTCGGGATGAACACGAAGCTCCACTCGGCCGCGCCGTTGACCAGCGCGTTCACCTGCGCGTTGTTGTCGGTGTAGGAGGTGTAGCGGATCTCCTTCACCTTCGGCGCTTCCTGCCAGTAGCCGCTGTCGCGCCGGGTGACGATCATCGTCTGCGGGGTGGCCGACTTGAGCGTGTACGGGCCGGTGCCGATCGGGTTCTTCACGAGGTCGAGCGCCGGGTCCTTGACGTCCTTCCAGACGTGCTTCGGCACGACGAGGGTCTGCAGGATCTTGACCTGGTTGACGAACTGCGAGCCGTCGAAGGCCAGGGTGACCTGGTTGCCGGCCGCGGTGATGTCCTTGTACGGCACCGCGTCGACGTTCAGCGCCTTGTTGTCGCGCAGCAGCTGGAAGGTGTAGGCGACGTCCTCGGCGGTCATCGGCTGCCCGTCGGAGAACTTCACGTTGTCGCGGACGGTCAGGACCAGCTTCCGGTAGTTGTCCGACCAGTCCCACTTGGTGGCCAGCCAGGGCTTGCCCGGCTCCTGCGGCTTGACGCGGTTGAGCATGACGAGGGGCTCGTAGATCATCCACCGGTAGCCCATGTTGGACAGGGCGGACGTCTCCAGGAACGGGTTGTTGTTCTCCGCCTGCGGGCCGTCCGGCTTGCCGACGTTGAGCACGGCGTCGGGGTTGCTCTGGGCGGCGTTCGAACTGCCGCCGCTGCACGCGGTCAGGCCGCTCAGGACCATCACGGTGGCTAGCGCTGCGACGACGGAGCGCTTGACTCGCATCGGTTCCTCCTGGTCATCGACGACTACTTGCTGTCGACTGGTAGCGAGCCCCGACCGCCGGCGACCGAACGACGCCCCGAAGTCAACCCGGGTGACTCGGGTCACGTCAATAACACGGCGGTAACTTTTTGTGCCTAAGTTTAAGTTCTGAAAGAACTGGCGGTCTGGACCTGTTGATCGAACTACTCCTTGCGACGCAAGGGTTTCAGCCGACGCGGCCGCCGTTGGCGAGCAGCTCGGCGATCGGCAGGGTCGCCGCGCCGAGCGCGACCGCCTCCGGCCCGAGCCGGCCGAGGACGACCTCGGTGCGCTCGGCCAGGTAGTCCAGGGCGTGCCGGCCGACGGCGTCCCGGACCGCCGGCAGGATCGCCGGTCCCATGATCGCCCCCGCCGAGCCGGAAAGCACCACCCGATCGGGGCTGAGCAGGTTGATCAGGTTCGCGATGCCGATGCCGAGGTATTCGCCGGTCTCGGCGAGCACCTCGGCGGCCGGGCCGCCCTGCGGGGCTTCGGCCACGATCCGCGCCAGCTCGACGTCGCTTTCGTCCCCGATGACCGGTTCCTTGCCGACGCGGGCGGCGTAGTGGCGGACGACCGCCTCGGTGCCGACGTAGGCCTCCAGGCAGCCGTGCGAGCCGCACCGGCAGGGCGCTCCGGCCGCCTTGACGACGGTGTGGCCCCACTCGCTGGTCGTGATCCCGGGGTGCGACCGCCCGGCCGTCGCGACGGCCGCCCCGACGCCGACGCCGAGCAGGGCGACGATGGCCCGTTCGGCGTCCCGGCCGGCGCCCCGCCAGGTCTCGGCCTGGCCCAGGGTGCGGGCGCGGTTGTCCAGGTGGAGGGGCGCCTGGATGTGCGGGTGGATCAGTTCGGCGAAGTCCACCCCGCGCCAGCCGAGGGTGGGGGCGTGCACGATCCCGCCGTCGCGGACCGCGCCCGGCACGCCGATGCCCACGCCGAACACCGCGTCCGGATCGCCCCCCGCGAGCACTTCGGCGATGCCCGTGCGCACCAGACCGGCCACTTCGTCCGGGTCGAGCCGGGTGCCGACCAGCGGGTGGCGGACGGTCCCGAGGGTGCCGAGCGCGCAGTCGAAGAGGCCGACCTCGACGTGCGTTTCGCTGACGTCCACGCCCACGACGTGCCCGAACTCGGCCCGCACGGCCAGCAGCGTCCGCGGCCGACCGCCGTCCGATTCGACCGATCCGGCCTCCGCGACGACGCCGTCCGCGATGAGCTCGGAAACGACGTTGGTAACGGTGGCGGCCGACAGTCCCGATTCAGCTACCAGTTCCAGTCTGCTGACGGGGCCGCGGAGGTAGAGCGAGGAGAGCAGTGCCGCGCGGTTGTGCCGCCTGAGGTCACGGGTCGTCTGGCGCACCACCTGGGTCACCGGGAGGATTCTGCCAGACCATGACCCCACCACCATGGGTTCGGGACTTAGTTCACCACTTAATACATAGCCACAACTTACGGTGATCAGGCATCCTGTCAGTGAGCCGGTAAGTGTTTCAGATGGGTTGCCCATGGCGAGCAAGCGCACCACCGTCCGCGATCTGCGGCGGCACAACCGATCCCTGCTGCTGTCGAAGCTGTACTTCGACGGCCCGCTGTCGAGGCACGAACTCAGCCAGCTCACCGGATTGAGTGCCGCCACGGTGAGCAACGTGACCGCCGAACTGGGCGAAGAACGCCTGATCACCGAAGCCGGCCAGGTCGAATCGGACGGCGGCCGTCCCCGGGTACTGCTGCGCGTGGACCCGGCGTACGGGCACGTCGCGGGCGTCGACATCGGCGAAACGGGCGTCAAGGTCGAGCTGTTCGACCTGGCGATGAACCGCCTGGCGACGGTCGAGCACCCCCTCCCGAAGGCGCCGGACCCGGCGACGGCGGTCGAGCAGGTGACGTCCGGGCTGCGCGAGGTGTTCGCGAGCGCGGGCATCGACGAATCGGGCGTGCTCGGCGTCGGCATCGGGGTGCCGGGAACGGTCGAGCAGGGGGCGCAGGTGCTGGTCCACGCCCCGACGGTCGGCTGGGACGCGGTGCCGTTCGCGTCGCTACTGGTCGACGCCGGCGTCAGGCTGCCGCTGTTCATCGACAACGGCGCGAAGACGCAGGGCCAGGCGGAGATGTGGTTCGGCGCGGGCCGGGGGGCCCGCCACGCGGTGATCGCACTGATCGGCTCGGGCGTGGGTGCGGCGGTGGTGACGGACGGAACGACGTACCGGGGCTCGACGAGCAGCGCGGGCGAGTGGGGCCACACAACGATCGCGTACGGCGGTCAGGAGTGCCGCTGCGGTGCGCGAGGGTGCTTGGAGGCGTACATCGGCGCGGGCGCGGTCCTGGCCAGGTACCGCCGGGCGCGCGGCAAGGACATCACGGGCGAAGACGAGCAGGCCCAGTTCACGGCACTGTTGTCGGCGGCCCCGAAGTCCAAGACGGCGGCCCGGGTACTCGACGAAACGGCAGGCTACCTCGGCGCGGGCATCGCCAACTTGATCAACTTGTTCAACCCGGAGCGCATAGTGATCGGCGGCTGGGCAGGCCTGGCACTGGGCGAGCAGCTGCTCCCGAAGATCCGCTCGGCGGCGGGCGAGCACGCGCTCCGCCACCCGTTCAGCCAGACATCGATCCAGCTGGGCTCGCTGGGCCTGGACGCGGTGGCAACAGGCGCGGCAACGCTCCCGGTGGCAGACCTCCTGGAGCAGGGCGCAACATCAAGGATCGCAAAGCCAGGAGCCCCAAACTCCGACGCGGCTTAGCACCAGCGCCCAACCTGGCCGCGCGCGGAACAAGCCGCCCTGGCCAGCCCGCGCAGCTCGCCTTCGAGCGCCTGGAGCTCGTTCTGCGTCTGGTCGGTGCCGCCGACGGTGTCCACGTAGGAGTTGAGCTTGCGCACCTCGTCCGGGGAGAGGGTGTCGT
>NZ_MUMI01000500.1 GCF_002155975.1 Amycolatopsis kentuckyensis | reverse complement strand
GCAGCGCGCGCCGATGTGGCTCACCCACGCGCTGCGTGAGGGCTGGCGCTGCATGGCCGCGCTCGACGCCGACGACGTCCTGCTCGGCGTGGCCTACGGCTACCGCGGGCGGGCCGGGCAGTGGTGGCACGAGCAGGTCCGCCACGGCCTGAGCCGCCGGTCCGGGGCCGCCGAGGCCGACCGCTGGCTGTCGGACTACTTCGAGCTGACCGAGATCCACGTCCGGCCGGAGAACCAGGGCCACCAGATCGGCGAGGACCTGCTGCGCAGCCTCCTGGAAGGCGTCCCGAGCGCGAACGTGCTGCTGTCGACGCCCGAGGGCACGAGCCGGGCGTGGAAGCTCTACCGCCGCACCGGGTTCGTCGACGTCCTGCGCGACTACCACTTCGCCGGCGACCCGCGGCCGTTCGCGATCCTGGGGCGGGCGCTGCCCCTCGACCCGCGCTGAGCCGAGGGGCGGCGTTCGTCAGCGCGGCTCGGGCCGCCAGTAGCCGACGACCAGCGCCGCGACCAGCACGGCGGCGCCGCACCAGGCCGTGCCGCTCAGCCGTTCACCGAGCAGCGCCGCGGAGAGCACCGCGGCCGTCAGCGGCTCCAGCACCGCCGACAGCGAGCCGAGCACGGGGTGCGCGTCGGCCAGCCCGCGCAGGTACGCGGCGTACGCGAGCGCTGTCGGAACCGCGCCGAGGTAGCAGACGATCGCGAGGACGTCCGCGTGCAGCGGGATCGCCATGCCGGACCAGCTCGCCACCGGGAGGAGCAGCAGGCCGCCGGTGAGGCAGCCGAACGCCGTCGTCGCCAGCGGATCCAGGCCTTCGACCGGCTTCGCGGTGACCAGGGTGAGGGTCGCGAAGCCGGCCGCCGCGAGCAGGGCGCAGCCGAGGCCGCCGAACGAGATCGCTTCGCCCGGTGACCACTGGAGCAGCACCAGGCCGGCGAGGGTGCCCGTCACGGAGACCAGCGTCCAGCGCCGGAGTTTCCGCACCGACGCGAGCGTGACGATGACGGGCGTGGCACCGATCGTGGTCATCGTCGCGACGCTCACCGAGCTGAGCGCGACGGCGGCGAAGTAGCTCGCCTGGAAGAGGGCGAACAGCGCGCCGACGGCGAGGACGCGCCGGGCGGCCTCCGCGGTGCGGGGAAGGGGGCGGCCTTTCAGGAGGAGGGTCGCGACGGCGCCGCCGACGAGCAGGCGGTAGTCGGCGACGGCGAGCGGGTGGAGGCCGGCCCGCCGGGCGAGCAGCGAGCCGGCGAGGCCGCCGGTGCCCCAGAGGACACCGGCGAGAACGAGCGCGGCCGAGGAACGGGCGCGCGTGGGCAAGGACACCAAGGGAACGCTCCTGCGTCGAAGGAAAGGGAGATCGACGACGCGGGGCGGTGCGCACCACGAAACAGCCGCGGGCCTCGAAGGCCACGCGGCGAGGGACCACCCCGCTCAGGCGCGGGGCGGTGGGGTGACGAAGAGGATTCGGCGCACGAGCGGAACCTATCGGGAAGACGCGAAGCGGGGCCACCGGTTTTCGGTGACCCCGCTCCCGAGCGCTCAGTCCAGGTGGGACAGCTGTTCCCGCAGCGTGTCCAGCCCCATGCCGCCCATCTTCAGTGCCTCCGTGTGGAAGCGCTTGATGTCGAACGCCGCCCCCGCGCGGGCCTGCGCGTCGGCCCGGGCCGCCAGCCACAGGCGCTCGCCGATCTTGTACGCCGGGGCCTGGCCCGGCCAGCCCAGGTAGCGGTCGACCTCGTCGCGGATGTGGGCCTGGTCCGTGATCGTGCGGGTCAGCATGAACTCCAGGCCCAGCTCCGGCGTCCACCGCGAGCCCTCGTGGAAGCCCGTGCCAGCCGGGATCTCCAGCTCCAGGTGCATGCCCAGGTCCACCACCACGCGGGCGGCGCGGAACAGCTGCTCCGACAGCATCCCCAGCAGGTCGCCGTCGTCGGCCAGGTAGCCCAGTTCCTCCATCAGGCGCTCCGCGTACAGGGCCCAGCCCTCCGCGTGGCCCGACGTGAACGCCAGCAGCCTCTGGTACTTGTTCAGCCCCGTCGGCTGGTCCACCGCCGTCGCGATCTGGAGGTGGTGACCCGGTGCTCCCTCGTGGTACACCGTGCTCGTCTCGCGCCAGGTGATGAACTCGTCGCGACCCGCCGGGAGGGACCACCACATGCGGCCCGGGCGAGCGAAGTCCTCGCTCGGGGGCGTGTAGTACGCGCCGACGCCGCCACCCGGCGGGGCGATCTTGCACTCCAGGGCCATCACGCGGTCGGAAATCTCGAAGTGCTTGCCGCGCAACGACTCCAGGGCGTTATCGGACAGGCGCTGCATCCACGCCTCGAACTCCGCGCGGCCGCGGATGCGGTAGCGCGGGTCCGCGTCGAGAGCGGCCGCGGCCTCCGCAGGGGAGGCGCCCGGCTTGATGCGGTTCGCCACCGCGCGCATCTCGGCCTCGATCCGGGCGAACTCCGCCCAGCCCCACTCGTACGCCTCCCGCAGGTCCAGCGCCGCGCCGACGAAGAAGCGGGACCACAGGCGGTAGACGTCCTCGCCGACGGCGTCCTTGACCGGGGCCTTCGGCGCCAGCTCGGCCCGCAGGAAGCCGGCGAACTCCGCGAACGCCTCCTCCGCGGCCCGCGCGCGGTGCTCGAGATCCGCCTTCAGCGCCGTCGAGGAGGCACCACCGGTGAGTTCGGTGAAGAAGCCCCTCTCCTCCTTCAGGCCCGCCCACGTTTCGCACTGCTCCGCGACCTTCGCGACCTGCCGCAGCGCCGCGACGTGCCCAGCGTCGGCCGCCGAAAGCAGGCCGCTGCGGATGTTCGCCAGCGCTGCGGGGACCTCGGCGATCCGGGCCGAGACGACCGCCCAGTCCTGCTCGGTCTCCAAGGGCATCAGGTCGAACGCCATCCGCAGTTCCTGCACCGGGCTGGAGATGACGTTCAGGCTCGCCACGTCCAGGCCGGCCTCGTGGATCTCCAGCTCCAGGCCGACGCGCTCGGTGAACACGGCCTTGGCGGCGCGCTCGGCGGCGTCCCGCGGCTCGGCGGCGGTGACGGCGGCGTGCGCCCGCGCGGCCAGGCCGGCGCGCGCGGCGAAGCCGTCCGCCGAGTAGTCGGTCAGCCGGTGGTCGTGGCCGGCGACGCCGTGGACGGTCGCCGCGACCGGGTCCGCGGCCACGTAGTCGTCGACGTAGCGGTCACAGATTTCGTGCACGCCTTCGGAAGCAGTAGAAGCCATGCGCCGCACGCTACCGGGCCACCCGTACCCAGTGGTACGTACTTAAGCACGGGCCGGGACGAGGCCCAGCCGGGCGATCACCTCGCGCGTCGCTTTCGACCGGTTGAACGTGTAGAAGTGCAGGTTCGGCACGCCCTCGGCGATCAGCCGCTCGCACAGCTCGGTGATCACGTCGATGCCCGCCGCGCGGAACGCCTTGGGGTCTTCGGCCAGCGGTTCGAGCCGGTCCAGGAGCTTGCGGGGGGCCGGCGCGCCGGACAGCTTGATCGTCGTCTGCAGCGTCCGCCACGTCGTCAGCGGCATCACGCCGGGCAGCACCGGCACGTCGCAGCCGGTCGCCGCGACCCGGTCGCGCAGCCGCAGGAAGTCCTCGGCGTCGTGGAACAGCTGGGCGATCGCGAAGTCCGCGCCCGCCCGCAGCTTGCGGACCAGGTACTTCGTGTCGGTTTCGAGGTCGGGCGAGCGCGGGTGGCCGTAGGTGGACGCCGACACGCCGACGCAGAAGTCACCCAGCTCCCGGACGAGCTGGACCAGCTCTTCGGCGTACTGCAGGCCCTCCGGGTGCGGGATCCAGTCGCCGTAGACGTCGCCGGGCGGGTCGCCGCGCAGCGCGAGAATGTTGCGGACGCCGACCGAGGCGTACCAGCCGATCACGTTGCGCAGCTCGGCGACGGAGTGGTTGACCGCGGTCAGGTGCGCCATCGGCACCAGCGTCGTCTCGGTCGCGACGCGGGCGATGCTGCGGATCGTGCCGTCGCGGCTGGAGCCGCCGGCGCCGTAGGTGATCGACATGTAGGCCGGGTCGTACGGCTCGAGCTCCCGGATGGCCTTCCACAGGACGGCCTCGTCCGCCGTGTCCCGGGGTGGGAAGAACTCGATGGAGAACTTCGGCCCGTCTCCGCGCAACCGCTCGATCACCGACGTCATACCGGCATGTTAAGGGCCGACGCCCGCCATGCGGGAGCCCCCGTCCGCGTCGCGAGACAGTCATCCGGGTCACCTTCGAGGCCTAAACTGGGGTGGTGAGGGACGACGACGCGAGCTGGGACGAGGACGTGCGCCTCGCGGTGTACCGCGCCTTCGCCCGCCACGGCCGGGCGCCGGGCGCTCCGGAGCTGGCCGACGCCGCGGGTGGCTCGCTGGCCGTCGCGAAACAGGCCCTGCACCGGCTCGCCGACGCCCACCACCTGGTGCTCGACGAGTGCGAGCACGTCGTCCTGGCCCACCCCTTCGCCGCGAAGTCGCTCGGCTTCTCCGTGATGGGGGCGCACACCCTGTGGTGGGGCGGCTGCGCGTGGGACTCCTTCGCCATCCCGCACCTGGTCGACGCCGAGCCGGAGGTGCTCGTCGCGACCCGCTGCCCCGGGTGCGGGCAGCCGCACGCGCTCGTCGTGAACCGGTCCGTACCGCCCGAAGGCACCCAGGTGGCGCACTTCCTGGTGCCCGCCGTGCGGATGTGGGACGACGTGCTGCACACGTGCGCGAACCAGCGCCTCTTCTGCTGCGAGTCCTGTGTGGACGCCTGGCTGGCGGAAACCGGGCAGCCCAAGGGTTCCGTGCTCGACCTGGTCACCCTCTGGCGGCTCGCGCGCGGCTGGTACGCGGGCCGGCTGGAGCGCGGCTACCGGCGGCGCGAACCGCAGGACGCCGTCGCCTACTTCGCCGAAGCGGGCCTCACCGGTCCGTTCTGGGCCGCCACGGCCGGAGTCTGATTCGCCACATCCGGGTGCCCCGGCGGCCCGCGTCCCCGCGCGTTCGGCGATTATTGCGGCATGAACGCGCCCGCCGCCGACCGTGACCTGCCCGCCCACGTCGAGCGCGCGCTGGCCGGGTTCCTCGATCGGGCGGGCGCCACGATCCTCGGAACCGAGCCCACCGTGGCCGCCGGGATCGACGCGCTGCGCGGGTTCGTGCTGGGTGGCGGCAAACGCTTGCGCCCGACGTTCGCCTGGTGGGGCTGGCGCGGCGCGGGCGGCGACCCGGACGGCCCGGACGCCGAGGGCGTGCTGCAGGCGGTGTCCAGCCTGGAGCTGATCCAGGCGTGCGCGCTGATCCACGACGACCTCATCGACTCCTCCGACTCCCGCCGCGGCAACCCGACCGTGCACATCGCCGGCGCGAAGCTGCACGCCGACCGCGGCTGGCTCGGCTCGCCCACGACGTTCGGCCTGGCCACCGCGGTCCTGGTCGGCGACCTGGCGCTGGCCTGGGCGGACGACATGTTCGCCGACGCCCCGCTGCCCGCCGAGACGCTCGCCGCGGCCCGCCCGGCCTGGCGCGCGATGCGCACCGAAGTGCTCGCCGGGCAGTACCTCGACGTCCGCACGCAGGCCACCGGCGACGCCTCGGTCGAGGCCGCGCTCAAGATCGACCGGCTCAAGACCGCCGCCTACACCGTGCAGCGGCCGCTGCACCTGGGCGCCGCGCTCGGTGGCGCCTCCCCCGAACTGATCGCCACGCTGCTGGAGTTCGGCGGCGAGGTCGGCGTCGCGTTCCAGCTGCGTGACGACCTGCTGGGCGTCTTCGGCGACCCGTCGGTCACCGGCAAGCCCGCCGGCGACGACCTGCGCGAGGGCAAGCGCACCCTGCTCGCCGCGCTCGGCCTGCAGCTCGCGGCCGAGAAGGGCGAGCAGGCCGCGGCCACGGTGATCGCGGACGCCATCGGTGACGCGGACCTGTCCGACGAAGGTGTCGAGACCGTCCGGATGGCGTTGCAGCAGGTCGGCGCGGTCGACGCGGTCGAGCGCCGGATCGACGAGCTGACGACGGCGGCGATGGCCGCCCTGGACCGCGCGCACCTGGCCGAGCCGGCGCCCGCGGCGCTGACCGGGCTCGTCGTCAAGGCCACCCAGCGGACGTACTGACGTGCGGACGATCGACGGTCCCGCCGACCACGTCGTCGTCATCGGAGCCGGGCTGGCGGGTCTTTCGGCGACCCTGCACCTGCTCGGCGCGGGACGGCGGGTCACCCTGCTGGAGCAGGCGGACGTCCCGGGCGGCCGGGCCGGGCAGCGGAGCTTCGACGGCAACGCCGTGGACACCGGCGCGAGCGTGCTCACCATGCCGGAGCTGCTCGAAGAGGCGTTCGCCGCGGTCGGCGAGCCCCTCGCCAAGAACCTGCGCCTGACCAGGCTCGACCCGGCGTACCGGGCGCGGTTCGCCGACGGCAGCTCGCTGGACCTGCGCACGGACGGCGACGCGATGGAGGCCGAAATCCGTGCCTTCGCCGGCGCCCGCGAAGCGGCCGGCTACCGGGCGCTGCGCCGCTGGCTGACCGAGCTGTACGCGGTGCAGAAGGACCACTTCCTGGCGGCGAACTTCGATTCGCCGCTCGACCTGGCCCGCCCCGAGCTGGCTCGCCTCGGCGCGCTGGGCGGGTTCGGCAGGCTCGGCCCCCGCGTCGCCCGCTACCTGCGCGACGAGCGGGTCCGGCGGCTCTTCACCTTCCAGGCGCTCTACGCGGGCCTCGACCCGGCTCGCGCGATCGGCGCGTACGGCGTCATCGCCTACATGGACACCGTCGGCGGCGTCTACTACCCCGAAGGCGGGATGGGCGAGATCGGCCGGGCGATGACCGGGGCCGCCGCGCGGGCGGGCGCGGACGTGCGGTTCGGCACCGAAGCCGCGTGGCTCGAGCGGGTGCATTCGCGGGTGCGCGCGGTCCGGACGCGCTCGGGCGAGCGGATCGCCTGCGACGCCGTCGTGCTGGCCACCGAGCTGGGCACGGCCTACCGGCTCCTCGGCGCGCGGCCCCGCCGTCCGCTGCCCCTGCGCTACTCGCCGTCGG
>NZ_MUMI01000050.1 GCF_002155975.1 Amycolatopsis kentuckyensis | reverse complement strand
CGTAGACGGCGGCGTGCCGGACACCCGGGTGGGCCAGGATCTCCGACTCGACGACGATGGGGTGCACCTTGACGCCGTCGACCTTGATGACGTCGGCCACCCGCCCCAGGAGGGTCAGGTACCCGCGCTCGTCGAGGCAGCCGATGTCCCCGGTGAAGTACCAGCCGTCCCGGAGGACCCGGGCGGTCAGTTCCGGGTCGCCGTTGTAGCCGTCCATCATCTGGGGCGAGCGGACGCGCACCTCGCCGATCTCCCCGGCCGCCAGCGGCGCACCGGATTCCGAGTGGCAGACGACGACGTCCACTTCGGGGAAGGGCCGCCCGACCGTGCCCGCGAGGTCCGGGTCGCCGTGCTGCGGCGGGGTCAGCGTCGTGATCCGGCCGGACTCGCTCGTGGCGTAACCCTGCGCCAGCACCGGACCGAAGAGCTGGAAGGCCTGGGCGATCCGGGCGGGGGCCGCGGGGCTGCCGCCGTAGACGATCCGCTTCAGCGAGGACAAGCCCGCGGCCGCCACCCCGGCGGTGTCCCGGATGCCCCGCTCGAGCAGGTGGTCGATGAGCTGGAACACGTGCGTCGTGGCCATGAACGTCCACGAGATGTCCGTCGCGGCGGCGACGGTGTCCACGAACTTCCCGGCGTCGAAGCTTTCCTGGGCGTGGAGCGCCGATCCCGAGAGGAGGACCGCGTCGGCCATCGGGGCGACGCCGTGGCTCAGCGGGGTCGACACGAGCAGCGACGTGCAGCCGGCCTCACCGCCGAGGTCCCGCCACGCCCGGATGGTGGCTTCCCACGCGCGGCCCGACAACCGGATGCCCTTGGGCCGTCCCGTGCTGCCACTCGTGAAGTTGATGAAGGCCAGCGCCTCCGGGTCCCAGGCCACGACGCCGGTGAGGTCGCCACCGTCGCCCGCCTCGGTGCGGCGCGTCACCGGGATGCCGTGGGCAGCGGCGATTTCGGTCGCCCGCTCGGCACATTCGGCGTCGGTGTAGACGGTCACGGCGTCGGTGTCGCGCAGGATCTGGATCTGCTGGTCCAGCGGGAGGACCGTGACCTTGGTGCCGGGGTTGGTGGTGCGCAGGTAGCAGACGGCGCCGCCGAGCAGCTGGGTCGCGTACTTCACGGTCAGCGTCTCGGGACTGTTGGGCGCGACCAGGATCGCCACCACGTCGCCCCGGCCCACGCCGCGTTCGCGCAGCGCGAGGAAAGCTTCCGTCACGGACCGGATCAGGTCGCCACCGGAGAACGTTCCACCACGCCAGTGGAACACTTCGCGCTCCGGCGCGGCCGCGAGCAGGGAGAGGATCTCCGAGACGTAACCTTGACTTGCACTCCACCAGTGCTCGGGCAGACTCATGGAACTTCCTTCGATTTCGCCGACGGTCGCGCTGCGGTCAGAGGGGGCGATCCCATCCTCGCCGCACCTTCGAAGGAGGCGGGAGATCGTTCGACGGGCTACAACGGAGTCCCGGAAGGCATGCCGACCGGGGTAGCCGGTCGGGGCACCCGATCGGCGCACCGAGCCTGCCGGATTTTCCGGTGGGCGCGCCGAAACCACCGACGGGCCGGGGGCGCCGTCGGTGGCTGTCGTGCGAGTGCGGCTAGTTCGTCACCGTGAAGTAGGCGGCCGGGTCGAGGGCGTTGAGCGGGATCCACCGCTGCGGCAGGGCCGTGGTGGCCACTCGAGCGCTGTCCGCCGAGGCCTGGAAGAAGTCCTGGATGTCGAGTGCGATCCGGGGGTCGTCGTCGATCCGGCGGGCCATTTCGTAGTAGACGGCCAGCACGTGGATGCAGTCCCCGGTGCCGTCCTTGCAGGAACACTCGACGGCGGCGAGCACCGGTGCGGGCGGGTGGCCCGCCTCGGTGATCGTGCGGTGCAGTTCGTCGGTGAGGATCGGACGGGCGCCGCACAACTGGCCGGTGATCCCCGCGATCGTCTCCCGGGACATCGGCGCCACCTCGATGCGGGCCACCGAAGTGCCGCGGCCGCGCTGGACGACGCCGCGCACGGTGCGGCCCTCGATGGTGACCTGCGCGCCGCCGACGCGCGCCAGCTTGCGGGCGCGCGGCAACGCCGGGTTGGGCCGGGTCTGGCGCAGCGGCTGGGCGAGCCGGACCCAGTCCCGCCCCCACGCCGTGTACCCGAAGTCGTCGTCCGGCATCAGCCGGCCCGCTTCCGGCTCAGGGTCGCGATGAGCCGGTCGTCGTCCAGCCGGGCCAGCTCGGCGACCCCGGACATGTCGGCGATGTCGGACAACGCGGATTTGCGCGAGTGCATGGCCGCGATGTGCTCCTCGACGGTCGTGTTGGTGGTCAGGGTGGTGACGGTCACGGTGCGGGTCTGGCCGATCCGGTGGACCCGGTCGGACGCCTGCGCCTCCACGGCCGGGTTCCACCACCGGTCGAAGTGGATGACGTCGGCCGCGCGGGTGAGGGTGAGCCCGGTGCCGCCGGCCTTCAGGCTGAGCACCAGGACCTTCGGGCCGTCGTCGTCCTGGAAGCCGCGGACGATGTCCGCCCGCTGGTCCTGGTTCAGGCCGCCGTGGAAGAACGGGACCGAAACCCCGAACTGCTCGCCGAAGTGCCGCACGAGCAGCTCACCGGTCCGCCGGTACTGCGTGAAGATCAGGGTCGGCGAATCGGTTTCGAGGTTGTTGGCCACGATGTCGGTGCACAGGTCGAGCTTCCCCGACCGGCCCGCCAGTTCTTCGGGGTCGCCGGTGTCGTCGTCCTGGTCGCCGGCGATCAGGACCGGGTGGTTGCAGACCTGCTTGAGCGCGGTCAACGCCGCCAGCACCCGGGCCTGGCGCTGGGCGCCGCTGCCGAAGCCGTCGTCGATCGCCCGCTCCAGCAGCCGGTCGTACAGCTGCTGCTGTTCCACGGTGAGGTCGCAGATCAGGTCGGCGTGGATCTTGGGCGGGAGCGAGCCGGCCACCTGGGACTTCTTCCGCATCAGCACGACCGGCTCGATCACCGCGCGCAGCCGGGTGGCGGCGGCGAGGGAACCGTCCGCGATCGGCCGGATGAAGCGGCGGCGGAACTGCGTCTTGTGCCCGAACAGCTGCGGGGCGACCAGGTTGAGCAGCGCCCAGAGTTCCTCGAGGCGGTTCTCGACGGGCGTCCCGGTCAACGCGATCTTCGCGTCGGCCGCGATGGTCCGCGCGGCCTTCGACACCTGGGTGCGGGGGTTCTTCAGCGCCTGCGCCTCGTCGAAAACCGCGGTGGCCCACTGCTGTGCCATCAGGTCGGGGCCGTGCAGGCGCAGCGTCGGATAGCCGGTGAGCACCACCGTCCCGGGGTCCGTCGCCGCCAGCGGCCCGCCGCGCCAGACCCTAGTCCGCAGGCCGGGCGCGAACCGCGCGATCTCGTGCGCCCAGTTGCCGACCAGCGACGTCGGGCACACCACCACCTGCGGCCCTTCGTCGGCGCGCCCGACGAGGTAACCGATGGCCTGCAACGTCTTGCCGAGCCCCATCTCGTCGGCGAGCACCGCACCACCGTGCGCGTCGACCGCCTCGCGCAGCCAGCTCACCCCGCGGACCTGGTACGGCCGCAGGTCGGCGGTCAGCGCGGTGCGCAGTTCGGCCGCGACGGCGGTGGTGTGCCGGAAGACGGCCGCGGCGTGCTCCGCCGACGTCACGGCGGTACCGGTGGCGTCGGGAACGGCGTGCGCGGCGATCGGCAGGGCCGGCTCACCGCCCGCGACCCACTCCCGCCAGGCGTCGACCGACCGGCCGGGCGATTCGAGGTTTGCACCGGCGAGCTTGTCCGGCTCGACCAGCGCACAGCCGACGTCGGACACCTCGAACCGGGAGAGGTCCGGCGCCGGGACGACCAGCGCCAGCGTCTCGGCGTCACCCAGGGGCGGGGCGGCGCCCGCGGCGCCACCGGCCCAGGTCCACAGGGCGAACATGTGCCGGTCGAGGAGGTACGTGGCCTGGCTGTCGACCCGGACCCCGAGGGAGCTTCGCCCGAGCTCCCTCGCGTCGGTGACCGCCGTCATGACGCCTGGCCGGCCATGGCCTCGGCCTCTTCGTGCTCCGGCTCTTCCTTCTTCCCGGCCGCGGGCAGGGTCACCAGCAGCACCACCGCCCCGAGCAGGGCGACGACCGCGATCCAGACCGCGCCGACGTGCATGGCGTGCACGAACGCGTCGTCCGCGGCCTGGGCCAGGCCGGGCCGGCCGGTCGCGCCGGCGGCGTGGCGGGCCTGCTCGGCGGAAATCCGCGCCTGGTCCTGCACCGGGCCGGGTGCGCCCGCCAGGGAGGGTTCGATCGCCCGCCGGTACCCGATCGACAGGATCGTGCCGCCGACGGCGATTCCGATCACGCTGCCGGTCTGCCGCACGGTGTTGGTGACGGCCGAGCCGGCCCCGGCCTGCTCCAGCGGCAGGTTGCCGATCAGGGCGGCCGTGACCGGGCCGATCACCATGCCGATCGCCAGCCCCTGCACGAGCAGCAGGAACTCGATCCAGGCGAGCGGAGTGTGCAGGCCGAGGAACAGGTAGGCGCCGATGGTCAGCGCGGCCACGGTCAACGCGGGCACGGTGACGACGCGCACCGACCGGCGGCGGACCAGGCGCGCGGCGAGGGGCGCGCCCACGACCGCGCCGACCGCGGTCGGGATGCTGGCCAGCCCCGCCTGCAACGGCGTGAACCCGAGCGCGCCCTGCAGGTAGAACGCGTTGTAGAAGGTGATCGCGGCGACCGCGAAGAGCAGCAGCCCGAGCGCGAGGTTGCCGCCGCCGAACACGCGTTGCGCGAGCAGCCGCGGATCGAAGCTGGGCACCTTCACCCGCAACTCGACGACGACGAACCCGGCCAGCAGCGCCAGACCGGCCACGATCGGCGCCCAGACGTCGGCGCTGCGCCACTCGGCCACCTGCCCCGCCCGGATCAGGCCGTAGACCAGCGCCACGAGCCCGCCGATCGACAGCAGCATCCCGGCGGGGTCCAGCGGCCGCCGGGCGGGACTGCGGAAGTCGGGCACCAGCACGGTGAGCCCGGCCAGCGCCACGACGGCGACCGGGACGTTGATCAGGAAGACCGAGCCCCACCGGAAGTGGTCGAGCAGGAACCCCGCCAGCACCGGGCCGGCCGCCATGCCGACCCCGGCCGACGTCGAGAAGATGCCGATCGCGGCGGCGCGCGCGGGCCCGGTGAAGGTCCACATGAGGATGGCCAGCATGGCGGGCGTGATCAGCGCGCTGCCGGCGCCCATCGCGGCCCGGGCGGCGATCAGCTGGCCCGCGTCGCTCGCGTACGCCGCCCACAGCGAGGACGCGGCGAAAACCACCAGCCCGCCGGAAAACACCGTCCGGTGTCCGAACCGATCGCCCAATGCGCCCGCGGTGAACATCAGGGTGGCGAAGGCCAGCGTGTACGAACCGGTCGCCCATTGCAGTTCACCGGGATCGGCGCCCAGTCCGCGGACCGGGTCGGCCAGGGTCTCCAGCGTGGTGCTCAGGACGGTATTGTCCAGCCAGATCAGCACCGAACACACCATGAGAACGGCAAGAATCAACTGCTGCCGGAACTTCGGCAGCGTTGGCGGCGCGGTCATGAACACCTTCGGATGTCGATCGGCGGGAACCGAAGCGACGATAAACAGCCGCCAGGACACTGTCAAGTTCGGTGATTCTTGTCAATACTGTTGCGCCCGAACGGATTCCGTGCCTCCGCCGATATTTGCGTAGCGAACGATTTTGTGCCCTCCGGCGACTCGCGCTGTGAAGGACTTCATTAAGTTGAGGGGTTGCAACCGGACGGATTTCATGCCTTCCGGCAATCACGCTTTACCGAACACCATTCCGGGCCGCCGACCAGGGCGCCCGCGTTCTCGTCGAAACGGACATTGCCCAGGTAGTGGGCACTAAATCACGACACCCCCTACATCGGGGTGGACAGTTCACGCCTCTCGTGCCATGCTCGACCGCAGGGGTCGAACTCCCGATATTAGACGCGACAAAATGGGGTCCACGCAAAGACGCGTCCACACGTCGGCTGGGCCAACTGGGGGCTAAAAAAGTGACAGAACAAGTGGCAATGGCATCCGGGGCACCACGCGGAATCGGCGCCGCGGTCATACCCGATATGCGCGGCCGCCGGACTTCCCCGTGGGCGGACCGATCCCCCGACACCAACCTCCGCATCATGCTGGTCATCGAAGACGGCATCCGCCGGTACAGCATCGAGGGAATGTTCCGTTCACTCGACATCCGGCTGACCGCGAAATTCAGCACGGACATCGGAGACCTTTCGTCGTTCTACGACGGCCAGCTGATCATTTCGTCCGGCAACGCATTCGCGCCGGTTCCCGCCGGGATCGCCGAAACGCTGCGCGTCCACCACATCGACGTCCTGATCCTGGTGGACCCGGCCGACGTGGTCCACCAGTCGTGGGTCGATCTCGCCAACGGTTTCCTGGACTGGGCGGACCTGCGCCCCGAAACCCTGCGCGAAGCGATCGTCGACGTCGAGGCCGGCCGGTTCCACGTGTCGGCGACGCTGGCCCGCCGCTCGGTGACGGCCCCCGACCAGGCCGGCGACGACGCCACCTCGAAGCGCGCGTCGATGATCGCCCTGACCGCGCGCGAACACCAGGTGCTGCGCCTGATCGCCGAGGGGCAGAGCAACCGCCAGGTCGCCCGGTCGCTGAGCATCTCCGAACACGGCGTCAAACGCACGGTCGGCATCATCCTGGCCAAGCTCAACTGCCCGAACCGGACGCTCGCGGTCGTCCGGGCCATGGAGTCGGGACTCCTGGTCATGTGAGGTGCCGGCGCACCGGGCAACCGGGAACCGGGCAACCGGGCAACCGGGCAACCGGCGGACGAAATCGGCGGTCCGGCCGCAGCGGAGATCGAGTTCGGCCCGTCGCGGCCGCCGGTGTGCCGTCCCGGCCACGCCGCGGCCCTCGCGCGCACTGCCCGGGCCACCCCGTGACGCCGAGGACCGCACCCCCGGAGTACCACCCGGCCGATCCCCGGAACTGCTTGAACGCGCAACTGGATGCGGGTAGTAGTGGCAGGAGGACCGATCGGGTCCGTTCACTCTTCAGGGGAGAAGCAATGCCACTTGGTTTCAGCCTTCCGGTGTTCGGCAAGGCGGCGGCCACGCCGGGCGGGATCGCGCGGTACGCGCGCGAGGCGGAACGGGCCGGCGCGGCCGGGCTCTGGGTCGGCGACCGGCTGCTGTCGCCGGTCGAGCCGGTGGTGCCGTACCCGGGCTACGACAGCATGCCCGAGGAGTTCCACACGGCGCAGGACCCGTTCACCGCACTGGCCATCGCCGCGGCCGTGACCGAAACCGCGGTGCTCGGATCCAGCACCATCAACGCGACCCAGTACCAGCCCGCCAACTTCGCGCGGCTGCTGACCAGCATCGACGTCGCGAGCAACGGACGGCTGCTCCCCGGGCTGGGCATCGGCTGGTCCCCCGACGAGTACGCGGCCGTCGGCGTGCCGATGTCCGAACGCGGCAAGCGGCTCGACGACCTGCTCGACCTCCTCGAGACGTGGTGGTCCAAGGACACCGTGACCCACGAGGGCGTCGGCTACCGGATCGCGGAGTCGAACGTCGCCCTGAAGCCGGTGCGGAAGCCGCCGGTGCACCTGGCCGGCTTCGGCGAGAAGTCGCTGCGCCGGGTGGCCGAGCGCGCCGACGGCTGGCTGCCGGTCTGGTCCGTGCCCGAACAGTTCCCCGCGGACGTGATCACCTCGACCCTGGCCAAGCTCCGCGCGGACGCCGAGCGCGCCGGCCGCGACCCGCAGGCGCTGGGCGTGGCGCTGCGGGTGAACGCCGCCCCCGGCACGGCGGCGGAGGCGATCGCCGAGTCGGTCACCAAGATCGTCGAACTGGTCGCGCCGGACCACACGTTCGTGGATCTCACCTACCTGACCGGCAGCATCGAGGAGCACCTGGACCTCACCGGCCGGCTGCTCGAGCTGACCGCCAAGGGCTGAGGCCCGGCCGCCGAAGAACGGCACCGACGCGGGAGCCCCGTCCGAACCGGGGCTCCCGCCCGCCGTCAGCAGCCCACCGCGCGGACGTTGTTGCAGCTGCCGCAGCTGTGGGTGCCGCCCACCACGTGGCAGAGCCGGTAGATCGCCCGCCAGTCGGGGGTGCAGTAGCAGTACTCGTAGTAACTCGTGTCCGCCTTCGCGGACGCCCTCGGCGCCAGCCGGTCGAGGAGGCGGTCGGCGAGGGTGGTGACGAAACCGGTCACAGCGGGTCCCTTCGGTCGGGGATGCGGCGGGGCGCAACCTATCGCCGTCCGATACCGCCGGGCATACGCGCGCGCTACAGCTGTTTCCCGAGCACGCGCTCCAGCACCGGATCGACCTGGACCCCCGGCGCCGCGAACATCGCCGCCGCGCGGTGTTCGGCGGCGGCCGCACCGGCGTCGTCACCTCCGGCGCGCAGGAGCGCCGCCCGCTGGCGCTCGATCGCCGCCCGGCCGTACCCGGCGCCGACCTGTGCGGCCAGCCCGGCCGCCCGGTCGAGATCCGCGGCCGCCGCGGCGGTTTCCCCGCGCCGCAACCGGATCTCCGACCGGCAGAGCAGGACCTCCCACTCGTCCTCGCGGTTGCCCGCCTCCCGGCAGCTGCGCTCCGCCGCCGCGAAGGCCGCCAGCGCCTCGTCATGCCGGCCGAGCAGGCAGTGCGCCCGCCCCAGCCCGGCGAACGTGATGCTCTCCCCCAGCCGGTCGCCGCACGACCGGCGCGCCGCCAGGGAAAGCTGGAAGCACGCGACCGCCTCCTCGCCGCGGTCGAGCAGCAGCAGCGCTTCCGCGAGGTTGTGCCGCACGAACCCGGCGATCCGCGGGTCCGGGCGGTCCCCGAGCAGCTCGATCGCCCAGGTGAAGTGGCCGAGGGCGGCGGTGGCGTCCCCGCGGCGCATCTCCAGCCAGCCGAGGTTGTGCCAGGCCCGCGCTTCGTCCTCGACGTCGCCGGCCGCGCGGGCCAGTTCCAGGCCGCGCCGGATGGCTTCGCGGGCCGCGCCGGCCCGGCCCGCCCGCCAGTCGACGGCCGCCGCGGTGGTGAGCGCCAGGCGCTGCGCGGCCGTGTCGCCGATCCGGGCGCCCACGTCCAGCGCGAGCCGGGCCAGCACCTCCAGCTCCCGCCAGTAACCCCGCTTGGTGGCCAGGGGTTTGACGGCCGCGTGCAGGTCGATCGCGAACCGCGCCGGGGCCGCGGCTTGCACCGCCGCCGAGACCAGGCCCGGCAGCTCGGTGTCCAGCCACAGGGCTTCACCGGCGCTGTCGCGGCAGCGGGCGAGGTACCAGGCCCACGCCCGTTCCAGCGCGAGCCGGCGCTCGCCCGGCGTCAGCTCGCGCTCGGCGAGCTCGGCCGCGTAGAGCCGGAGCAGGTCGTGGACGGTGAACCGGCCCTCGGTCACCACTTCGGCCAGGCGGACGGAAACCAGCTCCCCCAGCGCGTCTTCGGCGGTCGGGACGTCGGTCCCGGCGAGCGCGGCGACGAGCTCGGTGCCGAACTCGGGGACGTCGAGGGTACCGAGCAGCTGGAACACCCGGGCGGCCCGCCGGGCCCCCGGATCCGCGCCGGTGTCCAGGGCTTCGTAGCTGACCGCGAAGCAGGACCGGACGTCGAGGTCGTCGACGCGCAGCTCGTCCAGCCGGCGCCGCTGATCGGCCAGGCGCTCCGCGAACCGGGCCGGTGACCAGTCCGGCCGCCCGGCCAGCCGGGCCCCCGCGATGCGCAGGGCGAGGGGGTGGCAGCCGCACCGGCGGGCCACCTCCACGGCCAGGTCGCGGTCGGCGGTCACCGGGCGGGTGCCGGCCGCGAGCGCCAGCAGCCGCACGGCCGCCGCCTCGTCGAGCACGCCGAGCGCCACCGGTTCGGCGTCCAGCGTCGGCAGCACCGCCCGGCTGGTCACCAGCACCGCGCAGCCCGCGCCGGCGGGCAACAGCGGACCGACCTGGGCCGCCGAAGCGGCGTTGTCCAGCACCAGCAGGACCCGGCGCGCGGCGAGCATCGACTGGAACCGGGTGGCCGCTTCCGCGCGGGTGGCGGGCAGTTCGGCCGGCGGGACGCCGAGGGCGCGCAGGAACCGGGCGAGCGCTTCGGCCGGGTCCAGCGCCGCCAGTCCCGGGGTGGCGCCCTGGAGGTCGACGTAGAGGTGCCCGTCCGGGAACGCGTCGGCGACGGCGTGCGCGGCCCGCAGCGCCAGCGCGGACTTCCCGATCCCGCCCGGACCGTGGATCACCACCACCGGCGGTGTCGGGCCGGCCGTCCGCACCACGGTTTCGACGCGGTCGAGCTCGGCAGTCCGCCCGACGAACATCCCGGGGTTGCGCGGGAGTTCCCGCGGCGGCCGGGCGGCCCGCGGGCGCCCCGGTTCGTCCCCGGCCACCACCAGCTCCGGGTCGCGGCGCAGGATCGCTTGGTGCAGCGCGGAAAGCTCCGGCCCCGGCTCGAGGCCGAGCTCCTCGGCCAGCACCTTCGCCGCCCGGACGTACACCGCCAGTGCCCCGTCGACGTCACCTCGCTGGTACAGCGCGAGCATCAGCCTGCCGTACGCGCGTTCCCGCAGCGGATAGCGCTCGACGAGGTCGCGGAGCCGGTCGATCGCCGCGACGTGGTCGCCGAGGGCCAGCTTGGTCTCCGCGTGGTCTTCGAGAGCGCCCGCGTACTGCTCGCCGAGGCGGGCGGCCAAGTTCCGCAGCGCCGGCCCCGGTTCGACGTTCTCGGCGAAGTCGCCGCGCCAGAGCGACAACGCTTCGTGCAGCGCCGCTTCCCCGGCGGCCAGGTCGGCGTTGGCCATCGCCTTGTCCGCGCGTTCCAGCGCGGCCTCGAACCGCCGCAGGTCGATCTCGTCCGCGTCGATCCGCAGCAGGTAACCGGCCTCCGTGGTGACGAGCTCGCCGGATCCGGCGGAGAACAGCAGCTTGCGCAGCTGCATCACGTACGTGCGCAGGTTGGCCACCGCCGACTTCGGCGGTTCGTCGCCCCACAGCTCGGTCACCAGCGATTCGACCCGCACGACCCGGCCCGCGTTCGCCGCCAGCAGCGCGAGGATGGCCCGCTGCTTCGGCGCGGTGACCGGGACCGGGCGGCCGCCGCCCGACACCTCCAGCGGGCCGAGGATCCGTATCCGCACCTGGCTGGTCACCGCCCCCGTGGTCGTTTACGCCGTGAAGGACGTTCCGGCGGCCCGGCGGGTTGGGCGCGCGGGGCCGCGAACCCGCCCCACGCGCCCGCCGCGGCTCACACGCAGAGAGCCACGGCCTCGCACGGCCCGCACCCGGAGGTGCCGCCGACGACGTGGCAGTACCGGCGGTACTCCCACAACTGCTTGCAGTAACAACGTTCGGTCCACGACGTGTCCGCCTTCGCGGACGCGTTCGGTACGAGGACCCCCAGGACGCGGTCGCCCGCGCGGCGCAGGAGTTTCGTCATCAGTACTTCACGTACAGCGCGTAGCCCGGGCTGTCGAACTCGCACTTCCAGCCGTCGACGACGTTCCTCTTCAGCAGCGCCTTGCCGACCTCGGAGCAGGTCTCGTAGCTGGCGTAGACCTGGTAGATCTGCCAGGTGGCGGCCGGTGCGGCCACCACGGCGGGCGCGGCCGCCGCCGGCATCGCGACGGCCAGCACGCCGCCCGCCGCGATGGCGGCCGCGGTCACCAGCCGTGTCACGGTGTTCCTCATCGGATCACAACCTTTCCGTTGAGCCGTCGCCGATCGGCGACGCCGGGGACGCTACTGAGACCCGGTACACCGGCGGGTACAGCCGGCCTACACCCCGAGCGGCCGGACGACCACGCCGATCAGCCCGTCGCCCGGGAAGAGGCCGCGCTGCCGGGAATCGGCACTGTCCACGTTGTCCCCGAAGACGGCGAGCGAGCCGGGCGGCACCCGGTCCCCCGGCGCGCACCCGGCCACGCCCGGCGGCACCGGATCGCCCGGCAGGGCCCCGACCCGTTTGACGTTCCAGACGCCGGCCGCGGCCGTCTCCGGTGGCGGCGCGAGGACCACGACGTCACCGCGGCGCACGTCGGCGAGCCGGCACCGCCGGACCACGAGGCGTTGCCCGTCGGCGAAGGTCGGCAGCATGCTCCGGCCGTCCACGGTGACCACCAGCCGGCGCCGGCGCAGCCACGCGACCCCGGCGCCCAACGCGAGGCATGCCACCAGCGGGCCGCCCCAGGAAAGCCCTTTCACGTCGGTCAACCTAGCAAAAACGTCCACTGTATCCGGACTATACGGACGAATGTACCGGCCACGGCTAGCGTCCGGCCCGATGTCCTTCCTCCTCATCGCCTGCCGGACGCTGCTGCTCGGCGTCTTCCTCGCCGCGCTGGCCGGCAAGGTCCGCCGCCGCGCCGCCTACCGCGGTTTCGTGGCGTCCCTGCGTGCTCTCGGCGTCCTGCCCGGACGGCTCGTCGCGGTGACCGCGGCCGCCGTCACCGCCGCGGAAGCCGCGATCGTGGTGCTGCTGGCCGTGCCGGGCACGGTGCCGGCCGGATTCCTGCTGACCGCCGTCCTGCTCACGGCCTTCACCACCGGGATCGTGGTGGCGGTGCGCCGCGGCACGACCGCGCCCTGTGCGTGCTTCGGCGTCTCGGTCACGCCGCTGGGCCGGGTGCACGTGGTGCGCAACCTCGTCCTGCTGGCCACCGCGGGTGCCGGGCTGGCCGTCGCCCGCTCCGGTGGCGGCATCGAGTTCGCGAGTGCCGCGCTCGCCGTGGCCGCCGCGGTGGTGGCGCTCGTACCCGTGCTGCGGCTGGACGACCTGGCCGCGCTGTTCTCCCGCGCGCCCGCGCGGGAATCCTGAACCGGGGGTTCCGCTCATGACCGTCCTCGCCGCCGCCGTCACCGGAATCGGGGCGCTGTGCGTGTTCGACCTGTTCCTGACCTTCGCGGTGCTGCGCCGCCTGCGGGAGCACACCGCGGAACTGGCCGCGCTCCGCCGTCCGGGGCCCGCTGTCGGCGCGCTCGTGGGCCGTCGGCTGCCCGAATCCGTGCTGGCCCGCGAACCGCGCTGGGTGGGGATCTTCGACGCGCACTGCTCGACGTGCTTCGAGCACGCACCCGCCTTCGCCGCCGAAGCGGGCCAGACCGCGCTGGCCGCCGTCGTCGCCGGGACCGGGCCGAAGGCCGACGAACTCGCCGCGCTGCTCGGCGGGATCCCGGTGCTCACCGGGGCCGCCGCCGCGGAGGTGGTGAGCGCACTGGAGGTCCCGGCGTTCCCGACGTTCCTGCGGGTGGCCCCGGACGGCACGGTCGAGCTGGCGCACGCCGGTGCCCTGGCGGAACTGCCGGTCCCGGTCGGCGCGTGAGCGGCAGGCCCCTGCGCCACGTCGTGACGGTGTGGCGGCTCTGCGCGCGCTGCGGGCCCGGCCTGACCGGCGGCCTGCTGCTCGTGACCGTCCTTTCCGGACTGCTGCCCACCGTGGCCGCCTGGCTGACCAAGCTGCTCGTGGACGCCATCGCGGCCGGTGACGCCCTGCTGTGGGTCGCCGTCGCGCTCGCCGGGACGGGGCTGGTGGCCGGCGTGCTGCCGCACGTCGGCGGGGTGCTGCAGCAGGAGCTCGACCGGCGGCTGGACCGGCTGCTGCACGACCGGCTGTACACCGCGCTCAACGGCTTCCAGGGCCTCTCGCGGTTCGAGGACCCGGCGTTCCTGGACCGGTTGCGGATGGCGACGCAGGCGTCCGGTTCGCTGGGCCCGGTCACCGGCGGGATGTTCGACATCGGCCGCAACGCGGTCACGGTCGCCGGGCTGGTGGTCGTGGTCGCGGTGCTGAGCCCGGTGCTGGCCGGGCTGGTGGTCGCGGCGGCGGTCCCGGCGCTGCTGGCCCGGCTGGCGCTGTCCCGCCGCCGGGCCGGGATGCTGCTGAGCGTCTCCGGCGCCGCGCGACGGCGGATCTTCTACTCCGCGCTGGCCACGGAGGTCAAGGCGGCGCAGGAGATCCGGCTGTTCGGCCTGGGCGGGTTCGTCCGGACCCGGCTGCTGCGCGAGATCGACACCGCCCACGACGCGGAACGCCGGGTGGACCGGCGCGAGGCCGTGGTCCAGTTCCTGCTCGCCGCCCTCTCGGCGGCGGTGGCCGGGGCGGGTCTGGTCTGGGTGGTCTGGTCGGCGGCGCACGGCCGGTCGACCGCCGGCGACGTGACGGCGTTCGCCGCCGCGGTCACCGGCACCCAGGCCGCGCTGACCGGGCTGGTGGGCGCGGTGGCGATGGCGCACCAGACCCTGCTGCTGTTCGGGCACCACGCGGAGGTGACCTCGCTGCCGGACGACCTCGCGCCGCCGCCGTCGGCCCGCGCGCTTCCCGCGCTGCGGCGGGGGATCGAGCTGC
>NZ_MUMI01000005.1 GCF_002155975.1 Amycolatopsis kentuckyensis | reverse complement strand
GCCGGCCGGCCCGGTCGCGCCGGCCGGCCCGGTCGCGGTGGCCAGCCCGGTTGCGCTGGGCACCTCGGCCGCGTCGGCCGATCGAGCCGCGCCGACCTTCACCGACAGCCGGGGCAGTCGCTTCGGGGTCACCGTGTCCGCGTCCGGGTGCCCGGGCAGCATCGTGTCCGGCAGCGCCGCCGCCGCGAGGTCGATCAAGATCGGCGCCGCGCACCGCAGGAACACGTCCACCTGGTGGCACAGGTCGCCCGCCGTTCCCGACGTCACCGTGGCAGCCAGCCGGTCCAGGCGGGCGAGCTGCTCGGCGAGGGTCGAGGCCGCCGCCGTCAGGCTGAACCGGCGGAGCTCGTACCCGTCCGCGAACCGCTCGGCCATCCGCCGCGCCGTGCTCCGCGCTTCCGCCGACACCGGCAGCGGACCGCGGTCCACCCACCGGTCGACCGCCGCCGCCACGCGGTTCCACGGGCCGGTCAGCCGCGTTTCGCCGACCCGCAGGAGAGCTTCGCGGGTGAAGTCGGTGCGCTGGTACTCGGGGCTGGTGGCGCACAGGTGGAACCGGATCAGGTCGCGCGGGACCTCGGTGGCCAGCTCCCGGCCGGACACGACGTGCCCGCGGCTGGTGGAGAACTTCTCGCTCGCCAGCTCGTAGAACTCGTTGGTGAGGTACTGCGCCGGCAGCACGTGCTCGCCGAGCGCGGTGAGCAGCGCCGTGCCCACGATCGCGAACGGGTACGTCGCGTCCAGGCCGAGGAAGTACACCACCGTCGTGCCGGCGCCGGCGCGCCAGAGTTCGTCGTCGGTGGTCAGCACCGCTCCGCGGGTCTCCGCACCCAGCGCGGTGGTGAACATGCTCCACGGCATGCCTTCCATGTGCGCGTAGAAGACCTGGCCCGCCACCTCCGGGAACGGCGCCGGGATGCCCCACGACGCCGGCTGGGTGATCGGGAAGTCCGGCAGGGGCCGCGCCAGCGCGGCCTCGATCAGCCGGGCCATGCCCGGACGCATCGGCGTGCGGGCGAAGTACTCCTCCAGCTCCGCGCGGTACCGCTCCACCGGGAACACGAGGATGTCCACCTCGCGCAGCTCCAGGGGCTCGTCCGGACGCGTGGTGGAGCGCGGGCCGATCAGGTCGCCGGGGGCGATCGGGAGCCCGCAGCTTTCGCAGATCCCGGCGCAGCCGTCGGCGAGGCAGAACGGGCACCCGCCGGTGACGTAGGCGTCCATCAGGTACTCGCCCGTGCTGCGCAGGTACGGGAAGGACACCGCCCGCAGCTCCAGCAGGCCCCTCGCGTGCAGGCGCTCGTAGAAGCGGGTCACCATCGCGGTGAACCGGTCACCGAGGCAGCCGAACCCGTCGATCTCGACGCCCATCGCCGCGAAGGTCTCGCGGACCTGCTCGGCCGAGCGCTCCCGCAGGTCCTCCGGGGCCACGCCCAGGCGCTCGGCCGCGGCCACGACGTAGTTCTGCGTGAAGTGCATGCCGGTGCCGTACAAGGCTTCCCGGCCGGTCGCGCGGGCGTACCGGGTACACACGTCCGCGGCCAGGAACGGCCCCGCGAGGTGGCCGAGGTGCAGGTCCCCGTTCGCCGTCGGCGCGGGCGAAATCACCACGAGCCGGTCCATCAGACGGCCTCGCGCTCGCCGCCGCCGCGGCGGGCGAGCAGGTCTTCGACGATGTCGTGGGACCGGTGGGCCAGCACGCTGATCAGCGAGTCGGCGATGCCGTGCGTGGCCTCGTTGACACCCTGCAGGTACACCGCGCCCCAGGCGGACTCGCCGAGGTCGACCCGGTAGCAGCGGCTGACCGAGATCTCCGCCAGCCCGACGTGTTCGGCCAGGTCGCGGACCAGCGCGGGCATCCGGGTGTCGAAGCCGGTGCCGAGGAGCACCAGGTCGCAGTGCAGCGGCTCCACCTTGCCGCTGGTGCGGTCGCGCAGGTCGAGCACGACCTCGTCGCCGGTGACCCGGGCACCGACCACCTCGGTCAGCGTCCGCACCTCCGACCGGTGCTGCCCGATGCCGCGCTGCTGGTACAGCGTGGTGTAGATGTGGTCCAGGAACGGCGGGGCCGCCCCGGCGTAGTTGGTCAGGCGCATCTCGTCCAGCACCTGCTGCCGGACCTCGGGCGGGCTGTCGTAGAACCGGTCGACGAACGACGGGAAGAACAGCTCGTTGACGAACTTGCTCGTCTGGTAGTTCTGCGGGCCCACCGACCGCACGATCATCGTGCGGGTGCTGTTGGGCAGGTTGTCGTGCAGGGCCATGAACATCTCCGCCGCGCTCTGCGCCCCGCCCACCACGACGGCGCGCAGGGGAGCGTCCGCGGGCAGCTGCGCGATCCGGCGCCGGTACTGGGCGCTGTGGATGAGCCGGTCGGCCGGCAGGTCGGCGAAGACGTCCGGCACGTGCGTGTCCCGCCCGCCGCCGACGACCAGGTCGCGGCAGCGGATGGTGTCCCCGCCCTCGAGGGTGGCGACCCACCCGACGATGGACCCGTCGGCGTCGCGCGCGGGCTCGATGCTCTGCACCTTCGCGTCGTACCGGATCCGCACCTCCTCCAGTGACTTCGCGACCCACTGCAGGTAGTCCGAGAACTCCCAGCGGAACGGGTGGAAGGTCCCCAGGTTGACGAACTCGTCAAGTCGTTGCTGGTCGTGGAGGAAACTGAGGAACGAGAACCTGCTGCGCGGGTTGCGCAGGGTCACCAGGTCCTTGAGGAAGGAGACCTGGCTGCGCGCCCAGGGCATCAGCAGGTCGCGCTGCCACTTGATGTCCGGCCCCTGCTCCAGCAGCAGTGTCTGCCGGGCGAGTTCCGGGTGCCCGGACTCCTCGATGGCCACCGCCAGCGCGAGGTTCGCCGGTCCGGCTCCGATCGCGAGCAAACCCACCTGTACTTCGGTCACAGATACACTCCGATTTCTGGGAATAGGTCGGCGTGCCGCGTGCCGCCGGACCGATCGTAAGGAGCGCTCTTTCCCGGGTGGTAGGGACGGTTTTCCCTGGCTTCGGGGAATCTCGCCGAGATCGTTCCCCCGCTCGGTCGCCGCCCGTCCGGCGAATTGATTGCGATCAAGAAAATTGATTGCGATCAATTATCCCTTACGGCGAGACTCTCCTGTCGGATATGGAAGGCGCGGCACGCGCTTTCACTGGGAGGAGCCGATCGGTAGCGGATCGGCAGCAGTTCACTTTGGGGGAACGATGAGTCACGCCACCGGTTACGGCTACACCGCCCGGCTGTGGCCGGTCGAACACCCTGAGCTCGCCCCGCTGACCGTGCTGGTCGCCGACCCGCAGCCGTCGGTCCGCCACTGGGTGCGGGCCGCGCTGGAGCAGGCCGGCGGCGTGTTCGTGGTGGGTGAGGCGGCCACGGCGAACGGGGTGATCGCGGAAACCGCCCGGCACCGCCCGGACGTGCTGGTCGTCGATCCGCAGCTCGGCGGGTCCGGGCCGGTCGACGTCATCGGCCGGGTGTCGCTGGTGTCGCCGGAAACGAAGGTCCTCGTGCTGAGCGCGGCCGACGACGACACCGCCGTCCGGTCGGCCATCCACGCCGGGGCGCGCGGGTACCTGGTCAAGGGCGCCGACGCCGAGCAGATCGTGCGCGGGGTGCGGGTCGTGGCGGCGGGCGAGGCGATCGTCGGCCGGGCGATCGCCGCCCGGTTCAGCACTTTGGTGCGCACGGCCGGTCCCGAACCGTATCCCTTTCCGCAACTGACGACCCGGGAACGGCAGGTGCTCGATCGCATCGCCGCGGGCCGGTCGAATGCGGTGATCGCGCGCGATCTCGGCCTCGCGTCCAAGACCATCAGCAATCGCGTGTCGGCCATTTTCACGAAACTGGGAGTAGCCGATCGGGCACAGGCGATAGTGCTGGCGCGGGACGCGGGTCTCGGGCGGGGCGAATTCACCGGCGATCGGGAACAGTTCCCCTATCGCCGGGAAACCGGCCGGACCTAGCGTCGATCGGCGTCGGACCACGCTGATCGGAGTGGGATGTGACTGACCAAGACCTGGCCCTCCTGGACATCCGCAGGCTGGAGCCCGAGAACCTGACGCGGGCTTACGGACTGGACATGAAGCTGCTCTACCCGTGGGACGGGATGACCGCGCCGTTCCGCGGGGCCTGGTGCGTGCTGCGCCCGGGTGACGCGTCGGTCGCCCACGCCCACCACGAGCACGAAATCTTCATCGGCATGGCCGGGCGCGCCGAAGTTGTCACGGGCGACCGGCGGCACGCGTTCGCGGCGGGGGACATCGTGTTCCTGCGACCGGGCATCGAACACCACCTCTTCAACGATCCCGCCCACGGCGAAGACTTCTCCTACTACGCGATCTGGTGGGACCGCGAGATGTCAGCCGAGTTCGTGGCGCACGACGCCGGTGAGGCGGGACCGGCGTGATCGACTACGACGGGCGGAAGTTCCGCAAGCCCGGCGCCGAGGCGGTGGCCGTGTACCGGCAGGAGGACGACGTCGTCTGGGCGGAGTTCGCCGGGGGAGAGGTGCGGCGCGGCGCGCTCACCGGCACCCAGCGCGAGAACGGCGTCCTCCACCTGGGGTACACGCTGGTGCTCGCCACCGGCGAGGTGATCTGCGGGCACACGGTGAACACCCCGGAGGTGGCCGAAGACGGTCACCTCCGGCTGCGTGAGGTGTGGGAACGCTACGGCCCCCACGCCGCCACCGGTGTCTCCTACCTCGACGAGGTGAGCTAGTGTCCCGGCGCCCTTCCGACACGGACTGGCGACGCCTCGAGCGCGCGGTGACCGGCCGCGTGCGGCGGCCCGGCGAGGCCGGGTTCCGCGCCGCGAGCACGCCGTTCAACAAGCGGTTCGCCGGGATCACCCCCGCCGGCGTGGTGTCCGTGGCGGACGCCGAGGACGTGCGCCGTGCCATCGAGTGGGCGCGCGGCACCGGCGTCGACGTCGTCGCCCGCGGCGGCGGGCACAGCTTCGCGGGGCACTCGGTCAGCACCGGCCTCGTCCTCGACCTCGGCGCGCTGAACACGGTGACCGCCGACGGCTCGACCGGGCTCGTGACGGCCGGGGGCGGTGCGCTGATGGCGGACGTCCACGCGGCCATCGAACCCTGCGAGATGGCGTTCGCGCTGGGCAACAGTGCCACGGTCGGGATCGGCGGCCTGACCCTCGGCGGCGGCTGCGGCGCCACTTCACGCGTCTACGGGCTCACCGCGGACGCGCTCGTCGCGACCACGATCGTCACCGCGGACGGGCAGCTGCTGAAGTGCGACGCCGACACCAACGCCGACCTGTTCTGGGCCTGCCGCGGCGGGGGCGGCGGGAACTTCGGCGTCAACGTGTCCTTCACCTTCCAGGCGAAGCCGGTGGCCCCCTGCGCCACCTACGTGCTGCTGTGGGACAGCGCGGACGCGGCGAAGGTCTTCTCCGTGCTCCAGGACACCGTGCGGCGGGCGCCGGACGAGTTCGCGGCCCGGATCGGCGTCAGCAAGGCCGGCGGGGACACCGTCGTCTCGGCGATCGGGCAGCACTTCGGGTCTGCCGCGGAACTGCGGGAAATCCTCGACCCCGTGCTGTCCGTCGCCGCGCCGGTCCGCACGGTCATCGCGGACCGGACCTTCTGGGAGGCCAAGGACGACCTGCGGCACGAGACCGCCGAAGGCGCGTTCGCGTCCCGGACGAACATCGTCACCCGGCCGCTGCCCGACGAGGCGATCGCGACGATGCTCGCCTTCGTCGAACGCCGTCCGGACAGCGGCAACCCGGACGGGGGCGGTGCCGCCCTGTTCTCCTGGGGTGGCGCGATCAACCGCGTCGGGGCGACGGACACCGCGTTCGTCCACCGCGACACGATGTTCCTGCTGGCCATGGACACGTCGTGGGCCGAAGACGACGAACCGGCCGTGGTCGAGGCCAACCGCCGCTGGCTGGCGGACCTGGGGGACGCGATGGCGCCGTACGTGTCCGGCGGCGCTTTCCAGAACTTCACCGACCCCGACCTCGCGGACTGGCGCACCGCCTACTACGGCGTCAACTACCCGCGCCTGAAGCAGATCAAGGAACGCGTCGATCCGGACGGGTTCTTCACCTTCGCGCAAAGCATCGGCTCATGATCGGCGACGACAAGGTACTCATCTGGACGGCGGCCGAGGTCGAGGCCGGCGCCGCGCCGGCCGAGCACCTCCCGCACCTGCGCGAGATCCTCGCCTGGGCGTGGCGGTACCTGGTCTCCGCGCACCCGGACCTCGGCCGCAACGGCCCGGTGTGCCCCTACACCCAGCCCTCACTCCACAAAGGACTCTTCCACCTGGCCGCGCTGACCGCGACGGGCGGCGACGTCGACGTCAACGCCGCGATCGGGAGCCTGCGCACCTGGTACGAGCGGCTTTCGGCCGGCATCCCGCCGGAGAACCGGGAGCTGCTGACGATCCTGCTCGTGCTGCCGCAGCTGGACCGCCACGACGCGGCCCCGCTGGACGACCTGCAGCGCGAGGCCAAGGACGGGTTCGTCGCCGACGGGCTGATGATCGGGCAGTTCCACCCGGTCTGCGACCAGCCCGGCTTGTGGAACGACGAGTTCAAGGCGCTGCGCGCGCCGGTCCCGCTGCTGGCCGTGCGCAAGCTGGTCGTGTTCGACCTGCCGTTCCTGATGGACAGCACGGCGCACGCCGAGAGCTACTTCCGGCGGTTCGCCCCGGACATCCCGCCCCGCATCCGCGACCAGCTGGTCAAGCGGCTGGTGGGCACCGAGAAGTCGTTGCAGACGGCCTGAACACCCAGGAGAAAGCGTGCGGCACTACCTCATGGTCAGACCGGCGTACTTCGACGTCGAATACTCGATCAACCCGTGGATGGACCCGGCCAAGCCCACCGACACCGAGCTGGCGATCGCGCAGTGGGAGTGGCTGCGCGACCTCTACCTCGACCTGGGCCACCGGGTGGACCTGCTCGACCCGCTGCCCGGGCTGCCGGACATGGTGTACGCGGCCAACGGCGCCACCGTGGTGAACGGCCGGGCGCTGGTCGCGCGCTTCCGCCACCGGCAGCGCCGACCGGAGTCCGCGGCGTACACCGAGTGGTTCGCCCGGCACGGGTACCGCGACGTCCGGCAGGCGCGGTGGCTCAACGAAGGGGAGGGCGACTTCCTGGTCGCCGGCTCCCGGATCCTGGCCGGTTCGGGGTTCCGGACCGACCCCCGGGCCCACGAGGAGGCCGCGGAGTTCTTCGGCCTGCCGGTGGTCGGGCTGACACTGACCGATCCGCGCCACTACCA
Source organism: Amycolatopsis kentuckyensis (assembly GCF_002155975.1). Lineage (GTDB taxonomy): Bacteria > Actinomycetota > Actinomycetes > Mycobacteriales > Pseudonocardiaceae > Amycolatopsis > Amycolatopsis kentuckyensis. The sequence continues at coordinate 22,811 of NZ_MUMI01000005.1, read as the reverse complement.
CCTGGACACCGCGCTGGCCGTGCTGGCCGACGACCTGATCACCTACTGGCCGGAGGCCTTCACCGAAGAGAGCCGGCGGCGGCTCGAACAGCTGTACCCGGACGCCGTCATCGCTTCCGCCGCCGACGCCGCGGCGTTCGGCTTGAACGCCGTCTCCGACGGGCGGCACGTCGTCCTGCCCCAGGCCGCCACGCGGCTGACGGCGCAGCTGCGGGAGCGGGGCTTCGACCCGATCGGCGCCGACCTGTCGGAACTGCTCAACGGGGGCGGCAGCGTCAAGTGCTGCACGCTGGAACTGCGTCATTCGGGAGAACAGCTGTGAAAAGATCGCTGGCGCTGGCCCTCGCGGTACCGCTGCTGGGCGCGCTCGCCGTGCCCACGTCGGCGCAGCCGCGCTCGTCGGGCCCCATCGCCGAATTCTCCGTCCTGGCCCGGGAAGCGGCCGGCGGATACGACGTGGCGGCGGCCGAAACGGCCATCCGTGCGGCCGGCGGCACGGTCGTCACGACCAACGCCGCGGCCGGCCTGATCACCGCGTCCGCGCCCGCCGGGGGTTTCCTCGAACGGGTCTCGGGCGACCGTGCGGTGTTCGGCGCCGGCCGGGCGAAGTCGATCGGCACCGTGCCCAAGAGCGGCAAGGCCGTGCCGAAACCCGACGTCGCCGAGCCGGGAGCGGGCCGCGGCGCGGCCCGGCCGAAGGGCTCGTCCGCCGGTCTGGACCCGCTCGACGACCAGCTCTGGGGCCTCAAGTCCGTGCGGTCGGACCTCGCGCGCACGGTGCAGCCCGGCGACAAGCGGGTCAAGGTCGGCGTGATCGACTCCGGCATCGACGGCACGCACCCGGACCTCGCGCCGAACTTCGACCGCGCCGATTCGCGCAACTTCACCAAGGACATCGTCGCCGACGAGAACGGCGTGCCGGTCGACGGGCCGTGCGAGTACCGCGGCTGCGTGGACCCGGTCGACGTCGACGGCACCGGGCACGGCACGCACCTGGCCGGCACCATCGCCGCGGCCGCCAACGGCTTCGGGGTCTCCGGGGTCGCGCCGAACGTGACGCTGGTGAACCTGCGCGCCGCGCAGGACTCCGGGTTCTACTTCCTGCAGCCGACGGTCGACGCGCTCACCTACGCCGGTGACGCGGGCATCGACGTGGTGAACATGTCCTTCTACATCGACCCGTGGCTGTACAACTGCACCGCGAACCCGGCGGATTCCCCCGCGGAGCAGGCCGAGCAGCGCACGGTCATCGAAGCGACGAAGCGCGCGCTGAACTACGCGCACCGCAAGGGCGTGACGATGGTGGTGGCGCTGGGCAACCAGCACAGCGACCTGGCGGCCCCGCAGCCGGACGCGACGAGCCCCGACTTCCCGTCGAACCGTGCGCACCCGCGCACGGTGGACAACGCGACCTGCCTGACCCTGCCGCTCGAAGGGCCGCACACGATCGGCGTGGCCGGGTTCGGCCCGTCGCAGGCGAAGGCGGACTACTCGAACTACGGCCTCGAGCGGATCTCGGTGTCCGCGCCCGGCGGGTACAAGCGCGACTACTTCGGCACCCCGCGGTACGACAGCCGCGACAACGAGATCCTGTCGACCTACGCCCGCAGTGTCGGGGTGGCCGCCGGTTACATCGACGCCGCCGGGGACATCACTCCCGCGGGCGCCTCGGTGGGCATCCAGAAGCAGACGGCCGCCGACGGCCGGGTGGGCTACTTCCGGTGGCTGCAGGGCACGTCGATGGCGGCTCCGCACGCGGCCGGCGTCGCGGCGCTGATCGTGTCGCAGTACGGCCGGCCGGCCCCCGGCGGCGGGTTCGGCCTGAACCCGGACGTCGTGCAGCGGATCCTCGAGCGGACGGCGTCGAAGATCCCCTGCCCGGTCCCGCGCACGGTCGACTACCTCGACGAGGGGCGCGACGCGTCGTACACGGCAACGTGCGCGGGCGACGCTTCCTTCAACGGCTTCTACGGCCACGGCGCGGTCGATGCCTGGTCGGCAGTGACCCACGGCCGGCCGTGAGTGGCCGAGCGGGGTGCCGCTTCGGCGGCACCCCGCTCACGGTGCGGGTCTCTGCGGCTTCCGGACGTAGGGGATCGTCCGGCCTCGGGCGTCGCGCTCGTTCGCGGCGGTCACGAACGCGGGGTAGTCCTCCCGGCGGGCGTGGCGGGTCCGCAGCCGGAACTCCTTGACCGCCTGGGGGTGGAAGGACAACTTCACCACGCCGAACCGCCGCTTGAAGGAACGCACGAGGCCGGCCTGGATCAGGCGGACGACCTCGTCCCGGGGCAGGAGCCGCCGGCGGGTCTGCCAGGAATCCCACAGGGAGCTCAGCAGAGCCGTGGCGAGGAGCGCCGGGCCGAGGAGCTGGACGGCCGTGCCGGCGATGAGGACCACGCCCGCGTCGGACAGCAGGATCAGCGCGAGACCGCTCAGGCAGCCCACGGACGTCGTCACGAGGGCCAAGGCGCCCACGCCGACCGGGAGGAAATCGAAGCGCTGGCTGCCGCGGCGGCGCCCGATCTCGCACATCGCCAAGCTCACGCCCAACGCCCCGAGGTTCAGGACGCCGATTCCCCAGAGCGGCCACAACACTGCCTTCACCACCGACATGACTGCCTCCTCAGGCTCGTCCGCCCAGCATGCGCCGCTCTCGGACACGTCGTCAAGACACATTGTCCGGACAGTGTGTCCGGATTTGCTGTCCCGCTATGATCCGACGGTGCCCTCAGTGACCCGGCCCGCCGGCCGCAAGCGGCAGGACCGCCGAGAAGAGCTGGAGCGACGGCTGTTCGCGGCCACCGAGGAGCTGGTCGGCCAGGGCGACGGCTTCACCGAGCTCAGCGTCGAGCGGCTGGCCTCGGCGGCCGGCATCTCGCGCTCCACGTTCTACGTCCACTTCGAGGACAAGGGCGACCTGGTCCGGCGGCTCGCCACCTCCGTGCTGACCGAGCTCCGCGAGGTCTCGGCCACCTGGTGGGAGACGGCGGACCACGCCGACCCGGCCGGTCTCACCGAGGCGGTCACCGCGGTCGTGGCGGTCTACCGCCGCCGCGCGGCCGCCTTCACCGTCATCTCCGAAACCGCGGCGTACGACCCGGCCGTCGCCGCCGAGGTGCGCACGCTGATGCAGTCGATCATCGACGCCACCCGCGACGCGATCGAACGCGGCCAGGCCGCCGGCGTGATGCGCCCGGTCCGCCCGGCCGAGACCGCCGCCGTCCTGACCTGGATGGTCGAACGCGCGGGCAACCACCTCGTCCGCGGCACCGAAGAGGCCCACGACGAGGACGTCGTCGAGGTCCTGACCGACATCATCCGGACGACCCTCTACGCCTGACTGCCGTGCGATCGTCGGCGCCACGCCGCTTCTTCGTCCTCGCTCCCACCGGCACCACGGTCGCCGGGCTCGGCATCCACCGCAGCGGCACCGGCGCCGGCGGCACCGGCGGATGACCGGTCCACGGCAGTTCACGAGGTCGTCGCCGCGATCTTCAAGGCCTCCTCGAGGGTGAAAGCGCCTTCGAGCCGGTAGGTGACGGCGCCGCGCTGCCAGACCAGCGACCGGGCGGCGAGGCGGGCCGTTTCGGTGCGCCACTGCCCGGCCCGGTCGACGTACATGAGCGCGTGGGGCCGGTCGATCCAGATCGCCGGGGCCCCGGCGACGCTCACCCGCTGTCCTTCGGACATGCCGAGGAACTTCTCGAAGACCGGGCCGAGCTGGCCGTCGAACTCGTCGACCCGGACGGCGACCGCCCCCGCGGCCGCGGCCGGCCGGCCCGGTCCGCTCTGGTAGAGCAGCGAGACGACGCGGGCCGGGTCGTCGGTGAGCCGGATGTCGTCCGGCCCGCCGAGGGCGGCCGGGACCCCGATCGGGAACGCGGTCAGGCGGCGCGCCTCGGCGAGGTCCACCGAACGCTCGCCGGGGAGCAGTCCCTGTCCGCGCACGGTGGGACCGGGCTCGCCGCGCAGCTCGATCCCGGCGAACCGCAGCAGGTCGGTCACGGTCGCGCGCACCGAAGGAGAGAGCGTGACCGCCGCGGCGAACGCCAGCAGGAGTGCCGCGGCGACGGTGGCCCAGCGCGGGATCACCCGTCGCGGCCGGGCGGGCAGCCGGGCCAGGACGGCCTCGCGCACTTCGGGTGCCGGCGGCACGTCGAGGCGGTCGCCGAGCTCGCGCAGGGCGGCGGCGAGACGCGCGTCCTCGGGGTCAGTCACCGACCGCCTCCTTGTCCGGCTCGGCCAGCTGCGCCCGCAGCCGGGCGAACGCGCGGTGCGCCCGCGACTTCACCGAACCCCGCGGGCACCCGAGCACCTCCGCCGTTTCCCCCTCCGTGAGATCGAGGAAGTACCGGCAGATCACGACGGCCCGGTTCTTCTCGGGCAGCGCCCGCACCGCCTCCAGCAACGCGGAGCCGCCGGCACCGGCCAGCGCCTGTGCCGCCGGATCGTCGTCCCGGACCGGCTCCAGGCTCGCGGCACGCAGTTCGGTCGCGGTGCGCCGGCGCCGGGAGCGGACCAGGTTGTGGGTCTCGTTCGCGACGATGCGCAGCAGCCAGGCGCGGAAGGAGGCGCCGCCGCGAAACGACGGCAGCGCGCGGAAAGCCTTCACGAACGCTTCCTGGACGACGTCCTCGGCCTCGTGCCCGGCGCCGAGCAGGTAGGCCGTCCGGTGGGCGAGCGAGGTGTACCGGTCGACCAGCGTCCCGTAGGACGCCGGGTCGCCGTCGCGAATCCGGGTCACCACTTCGTCGTCGTCCGTCGCCGCCCCCTTCCCACCGGTGTTCCACCCTCCTCTACACCGGCCGCGGCCGGGAGGTTCCGCGGAACCGGTGCGGGTTCCGCGGTGTAGTGCGGGCATGAAGCTACGAGCAGTTCCGGTGTTCGCCGCGGTCCTGGTGGCCATGCTGGTGTCGGCGCCCGGCGCCACCGCGGGCAACTGGGCGACCACCTACCTCGACCCGCTGCCGGACACCTTCCGGGCCGGGCAGCCCTACACCGTCGGCTATTGGGTGCTGCAGCACGGTTCCCACCCCAGTTACGGAGAACTGGGGGCGACCGCGCTCGTGTTCACGCCCGCGCAGGGCGATCCCGTCGTGTTCCCCGGGGTCGCCCTGCGCGAGCCCGCGCACTACGCGGCCGCGATCGCCCTGCCCCACGACGGCAGCTGGCGGGTTTCGGCTCGCCAGGGCATCTTCGCCGACTACGAAATCGGCACGCTGACCCTGCCCGGACAGCTGGCGGTCAGCCCGCCACCGGCCCCGATGGCTGCCGGCGAACGGCAGCCGTGGGGCGCGATCCGGCCGCCCGCGATCGCCCTGAACGGCGGCGGCGCGGTGCAGGCTCAGCCGGACGTGCCGACCGCCGTGGCGCCCGCACCGGAACCACGGTCGTCACTGGGCGCGGTGCTGACGGTCGCCGGTCTCGTGGTCGTCGCGGGGGCCGCGCTCCTGGTGGGAGGGCGCCGCCTGCGAAGCCGGCTGCGAAGCGGTGCCCGAGAGCGGTGAACGCCCGTCACCGCTGTGCGGCCGCCACCTCCGCGGGCGTGGGGGCGCCCGCGCGGGCGCCGGGGGAGGACACCGACAGCGCCGCCGCGACGTTCGCCGTCCGGACCGCCCGGTCCAGGGGGTCGCCTGCCGCCAGGCGGGCCGCCAGCACCCCGTTGAACGTGTCGCCGGCTCCGGTCGTGTCGACCACCGTCGCCGGGTGCGGGGCGACGTCGACCGGGGCCTGACCCGGCAGCACGTACCGGACGCCGTCGCCGCCCAGCGTCACCACCACCGGCGCGGCCGTCCGCTCCGCCAGGGTCGCCAGGTCGGGTGCGAGCTCCCCGGCCTCGCCGCGGTTCGGGGTGAGGATCGGCCCATGCCGCAGCAGGCCCGCGACGACCGGGACGACCGGGGCCGGGTTGAGCACGCAGCTCACCCCGGCCCCGGTGGCCTCTTCGACCGCCGCGGCGACGGCCGCCTCCGGGATTTCGGTGCTGACCAGCACGCACCCGCAAGAGGGGAGTGCGGCCCGCAGCGCGGCCCGGACGCGGTCCGGGTCGACGTGGGCGTTCGCGCCCGCGCCGACGGCGATCTGGTTCTCGCCCCGGGCGTCCACGACGATCAGCGCGGCACCGGTCGGGACACCGGCCAGCCGGTCGACGTGCGCAGTGTCCACTCCGGACTCCGCCAGCTCGGCCAGTGCGCCGTCGCCGACGTCGTCGGTGCCGACCGCGCCGATGAGCAGGACGCGGGCGCCGAAGCGGGCGGCCGCCACCGCCGCGTTCGCGCCCTTGCCCCCGCCGTGCCGGACCATCGCCGGCCCGACCACCGTCTCGCCGGCGCGCGGCAGCCGGTCGGCGACGACGACGTGGTCGACGTTCACCGCGCCGACCACGACGACGGACCCGGTCACCACGCCACCCCCGCCCGCAGCAGGACGTTGGCGTACGGCGTCGCGTCCCCGGTGCGGACCACGAACCGGCACTGCCCGAGCCGGGCCTTGAAGTCCTCGTGCGCGATGAGCTGCGGCTCGACGAGTTCGCCGAGCGCCCGGTGGACGTCCGGGTTGGCGGTCACGACGTCCTCGGACGCCCACGCCGCCTCGACCGTCACCTCGGCCAGCAGCGGCCGCAGGACCGTGAAGAAGCCCGGCGTGCCGTAGACGACGCCGAGGTCGATCACCTCGACGCCGCCGGGCACCGGCAGGCCCGAGTCGCTGACGGCGAACAGGTCGGTGTGCCGCAGATCGGCCAGTGCCCTGGTCAGCTGCCCGTTGATCAGGCCCGTGCGTTTCACCCGTCCTCCGCGATCGTTCCGGTGATCAGGCCGACCAGCCGGTCGCCCGTGACGCCGGCGACCGGGCGGCGCGCGACCGCCCGTCCGCGGCGCAGCACCACGACGGTGTCGGCCACCCGCATCACCTGCTCGAGGTCGTGGCTGATGATGAGCACGGTGACGCCGCGGTCGCGCAGCGACAGGATCAGCTTTTCCACCGCCGCGGTCTCGCGCACGCCGAGTGCCGCCGTCGGCTCGTCCATGATCACCAGCGACTTGCCCCAGGTGACCGCGCGGGCGATGGCGATGCTCTGCCGCTGCCCGCCGGACATGCGGCGGACCGTCGTGCGCACCGACGGCACGTTGACGTCGAGCCCGCCGAGGATGTCGCGGCTCTCGCGGATCATCCGGGGCCGGTCGAGCACGCCCAGCAGGGGCACCGGCCGCAGCAGCTCGCGGTTGAGGAACAGGTTCTGCCACACCGCGAGGTCGTCGATCAGGCCGAGGTCCTGGTAGACGGTCTCGATGCCGAGGTCGCGCGCCGCCTGGGGCGAGGACAGCCGGATCGGCTCCCCGCGGAACAGCAGCTGTCCCTCGGTGGGCGGGTGCACGCCGGTGAGGCACCGCACGAGGGTGGACTTGCCGGCGCCGTTGTCCCCGACGATGGCGGTGACTTCGCCCTCGGCGAAGCCCGCCGTCAGCCCGTCCAGCGCTCGCACGGCGTCGAACGTCTTGACGAGGTCACGCGCTTCCAGGAGGTACTTCGTTTCCGCTGTCATGTGCGGCCTCACTTCCGGAACCGGGCGAGCAGCGCCGCGAGCAGCACCACCGCGCCGACGGCGATCGTCTGGAAGTACTGGGAGATCCCGATGATCGTGAAGCCGTTGACCAGGCTGGTCAGCAGCACCGCACCGGTCACCGAGCCGACGACCGACGCCTTCCCGCCGAACAGCGACGACCCGCCGAGCACCACCGCCGCGATCGAGCTCAGCAGGTAGTTCGTCTGCAGCGACGGGTCGGCGCCACCGTTGCGGGCCACCAGCATCACCCCGGCGACCCCGCACAGCAGGCCGGACGCCGCGTAGGCGGCCAGGCGCACCCGCCGCACCGGGATGCCGGAGCCGAGCGCCGCGTCCGAGCCGCCGCCGACGGCGAGCAGGTGCGTGCCGGCCCGGGTGCGGAACAGCGTGAACCACACCAGCACCGCCGCGGCCAGCGCGATCAGCCAGAACCAGCGCACCGGCCCGATCCCGTCCAGCGCGATCGCCTGCAGGAACGGCGAGGACACCGCGACCGTGTTGCCTTCGGTCAGCAGCAGGGTGATCCCGCTGACCACGCTCAGCGAGCCGAGCGTGACGATGAAGTCGGTCATCTTCAGGTAGCCGACGAGGAACCCGTTGACGACGCCGACGACGACGCTGCCGGCGATCGCGACGAGGATCGCCAGTCCCAGCGGGACCCCGGCGGTCGCCGTCGCGCCGAGCAGCGCGGCCGCCCACGGCAGGTTCGCGCCCACCGACAGGTCGATGCCGGCCACCACGACGGCGAACTGCTGGCCCAGCGCCAGCACGGCCAGGATGGACGAGGCGACCAGCAGGTCACCGATGTTGCTCGGGGTCAGGAAGTGCGGTGTCGCGATGAAGAACGCGATCCACACGAGGACCAGCGCGCCGGGCGCGGCGTAGTCGGCCGCGCGGGCGAGGTCGAAGGAACGCGGCCGGGCCGCCGTGGCCGTCATCCGGCGACCAGCGGGGCGAGCGGGTTGTCGAACGGCGCGAACGGCTTCGGGAAGGACGCGATCTGCTGGTCGACGACGGAGCCGTCGATGAACGCGATCGGCGCGACGACCCGCTGCGGGATCTGCTTGCCGGAGTGGGCGGCGATGCAGGCCTGCACCGCGAGCTGGCCCTCGGCGTACGGGTACTGGGTGATCGTGCCGTAGAGGTCGCCGCTCTTGACCGAGGTGAGCGCGTCCTTGATGCCGTCCACCGAGATCACCTTGATCTTGCCGGCCAGCCCGGCGTTCTTGATCGCCTGGACGGCGCCGAGGCCCATGGTGTCGTTCGCGGCGAAGATGCCGGTGATGTCCGGGTGCGCCTTGAGGATCGCCTCGGTCACCTGCAGCGCCTTGTCCTGCTCGTAGTCGGCCGGTGCGCGCTGGACGATGTCGAGCTTGCCGCCGGTCGCCTCGGTGAAGCCCTTCTCGCGGTTGATGCCGTTCTGCTCGCCGGCGATGCCCTGCAGGATGACGACCTTGCCGGTGCCGCCGAGCGCGGTCAGCATCTTCTGGCCGGCCAGGGTGCCCGCCGCGATGTTGTCCGAGCCGATGAACGACGCGTACGACACGCCCGCCGCGCTCGAGGCCGCGGGGTCGATCTGCGAGTCGAGGTTGAGGATCGGGGTCTTCTTGCGCGCGACCGGCACGAGCGGGGTGATCACGTTGCTCGCGTTGACCGGGACGACGCCGAAGCAGTCGTAGCCCTGGCCGGCCAGGGTGGAGATCTTGGCGTTCTCCCCGTCGGCGTCGGTCTCGGACGTGCCCGCCTGCACGTTGACCTCGACGCCGCGCTGCTTGCCCTCGGCCAGCGCGCCGTCGCGCAGCGCGGCCCAGTACGGGTTGGTGAAGTTGCGGGTGACGATGGCGATCCGCGGACCGCTCGCCTGCTTGGCGTCGTCGCCACCGCGGCCACAGGCCGCGGTCATCCCGGTGACCGCGACGGCCGCGACCGTCACCGCGACGATGCGGCGAAGGTTCCAGCTTCCCATGAGCATTCTCCCTGGTCCGAGCGATTCAACTCGTGTTGATTCGTGGGCTGATTTCACGAGTGAGGCACCGTCAACTCGTGTTGATGAGGCATCCTGTGCTCTGGCACACTGCTTGTCAAGACTCGAACCGAGGATCGGAGTTCTTGGATGGCGGTGACGCGGGCGGACGTCGCCCGGCGGGCGGGGACGTCTCCGGCGCTGGTCAGTTACGTGCTCAACGACGGGCCGCGGCGGGTCGCGCCGGAGACGCGCGAGCGGATCCTGGCCGCGATCGAAGAGCTCGGCTACCGGCCGAACACGGTGGCCCGGTCCCTGCGGATGGCCCGCGGCCACGCGATCGGGCTGGTCATCCCGGACAGCGCGAACCCCTACTTCGCGCTGCTCGCCCGGGCGGTCGAGGAGACGGCCCACCGGTTCGGGTACCCGCTGCTCGTCGGCAACGCGGCCGACGACGAGCGGCGCGAGCTCGGTTACCTGCGTGCGTTCATGGACCGGCAGGTCGAGGGCGTCCTGGCGATCCCGTCGACGGCGAGCCCGGCACTGCGCGCGGAGTACGCGAAGATCCCGACCCCGGTGGTGCTGGTCGACCGCTCGTTCGACGACGGCGAGCTGCCCACGGTCGTGGCCGACGCGGCGGACGGCGCCCGCGAGGTCGTCGCGCACCTGATCGGCCACGGCCACACACGCATCGCCTGCCTGAGCGGCCCGGAGGTCTCGACCAGCCGCGACCGCGTGGCGGGCTACGAGCGCGCGCTGGCCGAAGCCGGCCTCACCGGCCTGCCGGTGCTGCGCCGCCCGTTCGGCAGCCGGGCCGGCTACGAGGCGCTCGAGACGCTGCTGTCCGGGCCGCAGCCACCGACGGCGTTGTTCGTCACCAGCGACCTCGCGGCCCTCGGCCTCCTGCGCGCCGCCACCGACCGCGGCTTGCGCGTCCCCGCCGACCTCGCGGTGGCGTCGTTCGACGGGATCGAATACGCGGCCTACACGAGCCCCGGCCTCACCACGGCCGAGCAGCCGATCTTCGAAATGGGCCGCCTGGCCGCGGAACTGCTCGTGGGCGCGCTCGACAGCGAATCGCGACCGAGCGGACTCCGGACCCTGCCCACCCGGCTGGCGATCCGCGGTTCGTGCGGTTGTGCGGATTCGTTCGTGCGGTCGTCGAACACGCTGCTGGAACGAACCCCGGAAACGGGCTGACCCGGTAGCGGAGCCGGCAGGATTGTGCGGCCGGATCGTTCCTCTCCGAAACCGGGGCACGAGGAACGATCCGGCCGCCCCCCTACGGATGCTCGACGGCGGGCGGTCGGGTGTTCATCGCCGTCGAGCCGGGCTTTCTCAGGTGTTGTCGATGTCCCCGCGAGCCGACGCGGAGCAGCCCCTGAGCTCGAGCTGGTAGACGCTGGACAACCCGCCGATCCGTTCGGCGTGGCTGCTCGACGTGCCGACCGTGCCGGACCGGACCACGACACCGTTGGTGACGTCCCGGACCCGCCACGGGCACGGCGACGGCCGCAGGCGGTTGTTGATGCCGATGTCCACGAAATGTCCGCCGGCGTTCGCGGTCACCGCAGCCGTCGTGCAATTGCCGCTGCTGCCGACGAAACAGGTGGAACCGGCGAACAAGGCCGCGGTGGCCCGGGTTTCCGCGCCGGCGGCGGCGACACCGGCCAAGCCGGTGGTCAGGACGATGCCCGCGACCAGCACCCCCGCGCGACCTCCGGCCGAATTCCTCGAAGACATTTCGCTCACCCCTCGAAGTGGTCGAAACCGCCCGGCGTTCGTGCGGGCAGCGGCTTGCCATACCGGTGTACGACGAGCGGCTTGTTCAGTGTCCGGCCCTGGACTCTGGACAACGGTCGCTGAACAATGGCCGCCGGAGGTGGTGGCGGTGCCACGGGGAGAGCGACCGCTGGCGGGCGAGGACGGCGTCGTCCTGCGGTTCGCTCGTGACCTGCGGCTGTTGCGGGAAAAGGCGGGACGCCCCACGTATCGGGAGCTCGGCGCGCGGGCGCACTACTCCGCGGCTGCGTTGTCGGAGGCGGCCGGCGGCCGGAAATTGCCGACGCTGGCCGTGACGATCGCCTATGTCGCCGCCTGCGACGGAGACACCGCTGAATGGACGAACCGGTGGCGGGCGTGCGCGGCCGAATTGGCCGCGGCGAACGCCGAACCGGCCGGCGAGAATGATCGGGGCCGGGCGCCGTATCCGGGCTTGGCCGCGTTCGAGCGGGCGGACGCCGACCGGTTCTTCGGCCGGGACGACCTGGTCGCCGATCTGGTGACGCGGTTGGACCGGCGCAGGTTTCTCGGTGTTTTCGGGCCGTCCGGCTGTGGCAAATCTTCCGTGCTTCGAGCGGGATTGGCCGCGCATGAGCGCGACGGTCCGGTCGTGGTGTTCACCCCCGGAGAACGCCCGTTCGAAGAATGCGCGGTCCGGCTGGCGCCGTTCCTCGGCGAGTCACCGGCAACGCTGCGGGACGAGTTCGCCGAGGATCCTCGCAACTTGCACCTCCGGCTCCGCCAAGCCGCGACGGGGGGCGATTTCGTGCTGGTCGTCGACCAGTTCGAAGAGCTCTTCACCCTGTGCGGCGACGAGCCGCAGCGGGGCCGGTTCATCGACGCGCTGGTGACCGCCGCGACCGACCCGGCCAGCCGGACCCGGGTGGTCATCGGTGTCCGGGCGGACTTCCTCGGGCACTGCGGACGGCACCACCGCCTGGTGTCGGCACTGAGGGACGCGCAGGTACTGGTCGGCCCGATGAGCGTCGACGAGCTGCGGCAAGCGATCACCGGGCCGGCCGAGCGGGCCGGGTACCGGCTGGAAACGGCCCTGGTCGCCCGCTTGGCCGGAGACGCCGCGCGCCAGGCCGGGTTCCTGCCGCTGGTCTCACACGCCCTGTTGCAGACGTGGCTGCGCCGGCAAGGCGCGGTCATGACGGTCGCCGGTTACGAAGCGGCCGGGGGTATCGAGCACGCGCTGGCCCGCAGCGCCGAAGAGACCTATCAGGCTTTCGACCCCGGCCAACGGCACACTGCCCAGCAGATCTTTCTGCGCCTCACCGCGCTGGGCGAGGGAACCGAAGACACCAAACGCCGGACCACCCTGGAGGAACTCGACCTCGGCGACCCCGGCGCCGTCGCGGTGCTGGACACGCTGGCCCGGGCCCGGCTGATCACGCTCGGGGACAACAGCGCGGAGATCGCGCACGAGGCGCTCATCCGCCACTGGCCTCGCTTGCGCACCTGGCTGACCGAGGACCGCGACGGATACCGGATCCACCGGCGGCTCACCGAAGCCGCTTCCGAGTGGGACCGCCACGACCGGGACGCCGGCTTGCTGTATCGCGGAGCACGCCTCGACGCGTGGGAGGGGCGCTCGATCGGCCTGCTCAACGACACCGAGCGCACCTTCCTGACCGCCAGCCGCGACGCTGCGGAACGGGAACGCCGGGCTCGGCGGCGCCGGATCCGGTTCACGGTCGGTGGGTTGAGTTCGGCCGTCGTCATCGTGACCGTCCTCGCGGTGGTCGCGCTGGTCATGGCGGCCCGAGCCGACGACCAGCGGAAACTGGCGCAGGGACGGCAACTGATCGCCGACGCCCGTGCGCAACTCCAGGTCGATCCCGAGCTCGGCTTGCTGCTGGCCCGCGAGGCGTACCGGACCGCGCCGTCCGAGGAGGCGGAGGCCGTCCTCCGGCAGGCCACCGTCGACTCGCACATCCGGACCACGCTGGCAGGAAGCGGCGCCGAGGTCGATCCTCAGCAAAGCCGTTCGTTCGGAGGCGCGGTCTTCACCCCGGACGGGAAGTACGTCGTCGCGAGTGAGGGCGGTGTTGCCGACGGCACGCTCCAGGTGCGGACCTGGGACCCCGAACACGGCATGGGGGCCATCACGCGGACACTGCGCACCGCTTCACCGCTGATCAGGCCGGTGTTCAGCGCGGATGGCCGCCGGCTCGCGGCATTCGGCGAGGAAGGTGTGTGGGTCTGGGAGTGGGAGAAGGTCCTGGCCGGCCAGGCACAACCGGTGGCGAGGCACCCCGTCGAGGGCCTGACTTGGCGGGTCAGGGTCGCGCTCAGTTCGGACGGTCGACGGGTGGCCGTAGGTGGTGGCGACGGTGCCGTCCGCGTCTGGAACGCGATCGGCGACGACCAGCCGGCCGTGCTCCGCGGGGACTCCGGACGAGTTTTGGGTGTGGCGTTCAGCCGGGACGGGAAGTGGCTGGCCGGCGGGGGAGAGGACGGCACGGTCCGGCTCTGGAACCTCGCCGACGGCGGCAGTTCGGTGGCATTACGTGGTCACGAGGGCTCGGCGGAGGCGGTGGCGTTCAGCCCGGACGGCCGCCACCTGGCGTCGGCGGGCGTCGACGGCACGATCCGGGTGTGGGACCTGGCCCATCCGCCGGAGGCGGTGGTGCTCGGCCGGCATGACGGCGGCATCCTCGACGTGGCCTACAGCGCCGACGGGTCCTCGATCGCCAGCGCCGGCGACGACAGCACGGTGGAGATCTGGAACACCGGCCGCGCCGTCGGCCCGACGGTGCTGCGGGGGCACCGCGGCGTCGTCTGGTCTGTCGCGTTCAGTCCCGACGGAAGGTCCGTCGCCAGCGTGGCGTTCGACGGGTCAGTGAAGACGTGGGCCGTCGACCCCGTCGAGGATCTGGTGGTCTTTCGCGGCCATCAAGGACAGCCCGCCACCCCGGCGCGAAGTCCGTATGAGCGTCCGGAGGTCAAAAGCCCGGTGGTCGGCGTCGCCGCCAGCGCGGACGGGCGACTGGTGGTCAGCGGCGGCCAGGACGGAACCGTTCGCATCTGGCAGGTCTCCGGCGGCCGGACACCGATGTTCTTGGCCGGCAACGGCAAACCCGTGGTCCACGTCGCCGTCAGCCCCAGCGGGAAACAGGTGGCCGCGGTGTACGAGGGCGGCGCCGTCGACATCTGGAAGACCGGCAACCCGGCCGCGCCGACTCGCCTGCAGGAGCCTTACCCCGGTAACCCGGCGCTGGAAGTGAGCTTCAGGGCGGACGGCAACCGACTCGTCGGCTTCACCGCGGACGGCATGCCGTACATCTGGAGCACACCCGAAGACTCGGTGGCCGAGCCGGTTCCGGAACCATTTCCCGGTGGTGCGCTGACCGGGGCGTCGGTGAGCGTCGGATGGAGTCCTGACGGACGCCACATCGCCGCGACCGTCCAGGGCGCCATCCTGGTCTGGGACCTCGACGTCCGCCGCGGCCTCACCGAGTTGCCCGGCGACGCCCGCCGGATCCGGACGCTGGCCTTCAGCGCCGACGGAGCCCACGTGGCGGGCGGGACCGACGACGGCACCGTCCGCCTCTGGAACATCGCCGATCCAGCCCACCCCACCGGCCCGGTCACGTTGCGCGGCCGCCACGAGGGTGCGGTCCGCGGCATGACCTTCAGCCAGGACAGTCGCCGGCTGATCACCGTCGGAACGGACGCCACCGTGCGAATCTGGAACACCACCGGGACCAGTGAGCCACTGGTGTTCAACGCGTTTCGCGCCGCCGCTTCGGGGATCGCTTCCCTCGCCGATGGCCGATACGTCACGGCCCACGACGACGGTGCGATCCGGGTCTGGCGGTGCCTCGCGTGCGGTCCCGTCCCGGACCTCCTCGCGGAGGCGAACCGCCACGTCACCCGAGAACTGACCGCCGAAGAACGCCGGACGTATCTGCCCGCGAGCCGTTGATCGGTGGCGCGCTCATCCCCCGTCGGGGTCGTACCCGTAACCGGACCGCGGGCAGTGGCGACGTTGATGCCACTCACGTCCCGAGGAGGTCCGATGAAACCGTTCTTTTGTCACGCGAATCGTCCGATCGGCGTTGTCCGCAAGGTGGCCGTTGCCGCCGGATTGGCGGTCGTCGCCGCGGTGGTGAATTCCGCGCCGGCCCAGGCGGCTCCCGGCCGCACCAGTCGCGGCGACGCCGAAGCCGTCCTGCACGCGAGTGGTACCGGCGGGGCCGCCATCCGGAACCACCGCACGGTCAGCGGTGGTTCTCCGGCCGACATCGACGGGCGGGTGGCCATCCGCGTGCTGCCGCTGGTCGACGGCCGGCACTTCTGCCAGGACGACTGGCACGTCATCCTGGTCGCGGAAATCAGCGGCGGGGACAAGTCGTTCACCATGCAGGAAGCCAAGGCGGAATTGAACTCCGTGCGGCTGGAGTTCTTTCTCGACGGCTCCCCGCTCGCCACCGAGCGCACGTCGGTCAAGCGGTTCCTGAACCCGGGCTTGTTCGACTTGGAGGAGGCGTACCTTTTCCAGCAGGGCGCGATCATGGCGCCCGATGACCTGACGGTCGGCGCGCATTCGCTGCGGGTGGTGGAAACCACTCCGGCCGGCAGCGGGGAGAACGACATCACCGTCTGGATCGACGCCACGGGGACCGGCACCTGCCGGTGACCCCGGTGGGCTGGTGGGTTCTCCGCCCCCCAGGAACGGAGAACCCGCCGGGACGTCCCGCCGGCGCTGCTGCCGACGGCGAACGCCACGCCGCGGCCACCACGCGGGCCGCCGGAGTGGTCGCGAGAACCGCCCCGGCCCGGGTGAATGACCTTTTCCCGGCATCTCCTCCGGTGACAGCGGCGAAATCACCACGCACCGGATTCGTTCGCACCTGACTCCCTTCCCGGAAGCGACTGCCGCGGAAGCCACCCTGCACGGCCGTGCGTGTGAACCTCTTGCCAGACTTCTGCATGTGCCTGGTCACCGCGCGGTTGCCGAGGGAATGCCGATCCGGATCGCCTTGCTCGGCGAGGTGACCGCACTCGCCGGCACGCGGCCGGTGGACCTCGGGACCCCACGGCAGCGGTGTGTGCTGGCGGCGCTGGCGGTGGACGTCGGACAACTGGTGCCGGCGGACCGGCTGGTGGGCCGGGTCTGGGGCGCCGACACCCCTCGGCGGGGCCGGGCGACCCTGCACAGCCACATCTCCCGCCTGCGCGGGGCGTTCGCCGGCACCGTGACCATCGCGCGCCGCTCCGACGGCTACGTCCTGGAGATCGACCAGGAGGAGCCCGCGGTCGACCTGGTCCGCTTCCGCGCCCTGCGGGACCAGGCCGGGAGCGCCGGGGACGACGCTCGCACCGTGGCGCTGCTGACCGAGGCGGTGGCGCTGTGGCGCGGTGCACCGCTGACCGGCCTGAGCGGGGATTGGGTGGAGGCCGAGCGTGACCGGTGGCAGCAGGAACTCCTGGCCGCGGAACTGGATCTGGTCGACGCCCGGCTGCGTACCGGGCAGGGGGAGGAGCTGGTGGCCCGCCTGCTGGCCCGGGCGGCGCGGCATCCGCTCGACGAGCGGGTGGCCGGCCAGTACATGCTGGCGTTGCACCGCGCCGGGCGTTCGGCGGACGCCCTGGACCACTTCCGGCGGCTGCGGAACCGCCTGAACGAGGAGCTGGGCACCGACCCCCGGGGCGAGCTGCAGGAACTGCACCGCCGGATCCTGGCCGCCGACCCCGGCCTGATCGCGGCACCCAGGCCCGGGAGAGCCGTGACGCCGGTGCCGCCCCGGCAGCTGCCGGCCGCGCCCGCGCTGTTCGTCGGCCGCCAGGACGAGCTGGACCGGCTCGACGCCCTCCTCGCGCCCGGCGGCCCCGCCGAGGGAGTGGCGCCCATTTCCGCGATCAGCGGAGCCGGGGGCATCGGCAAGACCTGGCTGGCCCTGCGCTGGGCGCACCGGAACCGCGACCGGTTCCCCGACGGGCAGTTGTTCGTCGACCTGCACGGTTTCAGCCCCGCCGGGCCACCGGCCCGCCCGGTCGACGTGCTCGGCGGGTTCCTGGAGGCCTTGGGCGTCGGCCGGGACCAGCAGCCCGCGGACGTCGAGCGCCGCGCCGCCCTGTACCGGACGCTGGTCGCCGACCGGCGCCTGCTGGTGGTGCTCGACAACGCCGCCACGACCGAGCAGGTCGCCGCGCTGCTGCCCGGCGGCCCCCGCTGCACCGTGCTCGTCACCGGCCGCACTCGGCTGCGGGGGCTCGTCGCCCGCCACGGCGCCCGTCCGGTGCCCCTCGACGTGCTCCCCGACGCCGAAGCGCGCACCCTGCTCGCCACCGCCCTCGGCCCCGGCCGCGCGAGCCCGGCCGCGCCGGCACTGGCGGAACTGGCCGAGCTGTGCGGCGGGCTTCCCCTGGCGCTGGCGCTGATCGCCGCCCGCGCGACCGCCGACCCGCGCCTGCCCCTCGGCGACGTCGTCGCCGAACTCCGGGCCCTCGGTCTGGAGGTCCTCGACTCCGAAGACCCCACGGCGAGCCTGCCCACCGTCCTGTCCTGGTCGCTGCGGCACCTCACCGAACCGCACCGCACCGCGTTCGCCCTGCTGGGCCTCGCGCCCGGTCCCGACACCGGCCTGCCCGCCGCCGCCCGTCTCACCGGCCTGGCCGAGCGGGAGGCGCACGCGACGCTGCGGGCGCTGGCCGACGCGTCACTCCTGGAGCGCACGCCCGGCAACCGGTACGGCATGCACGACCTGGTGCGCGCCTACGCGGCCACCGTCGCCGCCGACCTGCCGGCCGAGGTGCGGGAAGCGGCGTTGCGCCGGGTCCTGGACTTCTACGCTCGCACGGCGCACGCCGCCGACCGGCTGCTGAACCCCCACCGCGACCCCGTTCCCCTCGATCTGCCCGGCGCCCTCGCCCATCCGCTCCCCGACGCGGCGGCGGCCCTGGCGTGGTGCGACGCCGAGCACGCCTGTCTGCTGGCCGCGCAGCACACGGCGGCCGGCCACCACTGGCACGCGACGGTCTGGCACCTGGCCTGGGGCCTGCACACGTTCCACTACCGGCGCGGCCACCGCCACGCCCACCTCGCCGTGTGGCAGGCCGCCGCCGGCGCCGCGCGCCACCTGCCCGGCCCGGACCTCGTCATCGCCACCCACCAAGCCCTCGGCCTGACCCACGGCCACCTGGACCACCACGAGGACGCCCTGCACCACCTGCACCAGGCCCTCACCGTCGCCGAGGAACACCACGCCGCCGGCCACCAGGCCCACACCCACCGGCTGCTGGCGCGCGCGTGGAGCCAGCAAGGCGACGACGGGAAGGCCCTGGACCACGCACGCTGCGCCCTGGACCTCTACCGCGGCCTCGACCAGCCGGTCGGCGAAGCCGACGCGCTCAACTCGGTGGGCTGGCGCGCAGCACGCCTGGGCGACTACGAAACCGCCCGCGAACACTGCCAGGCCGCCCTGGCCCTGCACCGGCGCCTGCAGGACCCCACCGGCGAAGCGGCCACCGAGGACAGCCTGGGCTACATCGACCACCACAGTGGCCACCACGAGCGCGCCATCGCCCACTACCAGCGGGCCATCACCCTGCTGCGCGACCTCGGCAACACGTACGAAACTCCGGGCGTGCTCGAATCCTGCGGCGATCCGCACCTCGCCCTCGGCGACGTCCACCGGGCCCGGACGATCTGGCGGGAAGCCCTGCGGCTGTTCCGGGAACAAGGCCGCCACGACGACGTCCGCCGCGTGCAACGCCGCCTCGACGACCTCTGATCACCCCATTCCGGGAATTGCCCGGCCCGCTTTCCGGAGGCGGTCCGAGCCCTCTTCCCCCTGCCGGTTACGCTGCCGCGGCCGAGCACGCGAACCGATGGGGGACAAGGCATGGACACCACTTCCGGCACGGGCAGAGTGCGCGTTCACGAACCCATTCCGAATGTGCCGTCCGGGGCCGAACCGCTGTTTGCCGGGTTTGTCCAGAAATTGACCGGGCTGACCATTGTCCGCATGGGGCTCAGCGGTGCGCTCGTCATGCTGGGGCTGCTGCTCGTGCTCACCGAAGGGTGGGGGAGCACGCTGCCCTACATCTACTTCGGCACCTTCGGCGGCATGCTGGCGATGTGGACCTGGGTCCTGATCCTCTACCGGCGCGTCCAGCGGCTCTTCGGGGAGCCGTACCACCGGCTCGACGTCGCCGCGGACGGGTTGCGCACGAGGGGTTCGCGGGTATCGGTGCGGCTGCCGGACGGGCGGTGGCTGCGGACCCGGCTCACCGACGGGCCGCGGGCGCAGCTGGCCGGTGAGCGACGGCTGTGGGTGCTCGGCACGGGCCGGCGGGTCTTCGTCCGCGTGCCGGGCGCGATGTGGTTGCGGGCCGGGCGGATCGAGGACGCACCCGTTCCCGGGGCGGTGGTCGCGGAGCTCGTTTCGCGCCACCCGACGCCGCCGTCGCGTGATCCGGTGCTCGCCGCGCACCGGGCGTTCCAGGTCCGCCGGGCGGCCGTCACCGGGGTGACGTTCATGGCGCTGGGCGCGGCGGGGATCGCGGTGGCGTCGTCGGCGGAGCCCGACCCCGGTGGCGTCGCGGACGCGGCCGCGGTGGGCGGCATCGCCGGCGGCAGCGCGGTTTTCCTGCTGCTGGGGCTGTTGACGGCCGTCGGCAGCCTGCGGATGCGCCGTCCGATCACCGGGGACAGCTGGGTGGAACTGCGGGTCGCGCTCGACACACCGTTCGTCCCCCGGGCGCGCACCGCGGTCCGGCTGACGGGCTGGGCGTTGTACCCGGACGGGCGGCAGACGCGGTTCCGGCTCGTCGCCGACATTTCACTGGCGGCGAACGTCGCGGTGACCGGCCAGCTGTGGTTGCTGGGCTACCCGCCGCCGGGCAAACCGGCCAAAGCCGGTCTGCCCGGCCACCCCTGCCTGGGCAGCTTCCGCCCGGCCTGAGCCGGGCGCGACTACCGCAACAGCTCGCGGAAGGCGGGCCGGCTCGCTCAGTAGGGATTGCCCGGCACGTTGAGGCGCGTCTGGTAGAGGCCGAACCCGCCCGAAACACCGGAGGTGAGGTACAGGGTCCGCCCGTCCGGTCCGCCGAACGCCGCGTTGGTGGTGTTGCGGCCCGCCGAGATGGTGCCGAGGTGGGCACCCGACGGGGCGAAGACGTGCACGAGCCCTTCGTCGTAGGAGGCCCAGTACAGGTTGCCCGCGCAGTCGATGGTCGCGCCGTCGGGGGTCTTCATGGTCGCGAACGTCGTGCGGTTGCCGGTGCTGCCGTCGGGGAAGACGGTGTACTTCATGATCGCGTTGGCGCCGGTGGCCCCCACGTAGAGCGTCGTGCCGTCGGGGGACAGCACGACGCCGTTCGGCTGCGGCAGCGTGTCGTCGACGAGGCTGACCACGCCGTCGCGGACGCGGAAGACGCTGGTCCGGCCGCCTTGCTCGTCGGCGCGGTTGCCGCGCTGGTAGTTCGGGTCGGTGAAGTAGGTGGTGCCGTCCCGGCCGGTGGTGAGGTCGTTCGGCGAGTTGAACGCGTGGCCGGGGGAGCCGGCCGCGACCGTCGTCCGGCTGCGGTCGGTCAGGCTGTAGGAGGAAACGGTGCGGTTGTCGTGGGTCGCGGCGAGCACCCGCGTCCCGTCGGCGGTGATCGCCAGGCCGTTGCTGCCGGAGTTGGCGATGAACGTCTCGAAGGTGGCGGGCGGTGTGTACCGGAGCACGGCCGACGGCTGCACGCCCTGGGGGCCGGTGGGATTCTGCATGTTCGACAGCAGCAGGGTGCCCGTTCGCCGGTCCCAGGTGGGCCCTTCGAGGAAGTTGAACCCGCTCCGGATGAGCCGGGCCGCCACCGCCTGGCTCGGCAACGGCGAGCCGTAGGTCGCTCCCGGGGTGCACGGTGCGGCCGTGGTGGTGCCGGACGCCGCCGGTGTCACCACGCCCGCGATGACGGTGGCCGTCGCCGCCACCGTCCACATGCGACGGCGGCGGGGTGTCTTGCGGTGAGCCATCACGGCTCTCCTTTCGCGCTGGGACCGGCCGCGGGCCGGGTCACCGTCCGAGCTCGACCTTGAGGATGCTTTCGTTGCTGTTGTTCGCGATGCTGTCCTTGTCGCCGTAGTTGCTGGTGGTCAGCCACAAGCCGCCGTCCGCGGACGGTTCCACGGTGCGCAGCCGCCCGTACGTGCCGGTGAGGTACTGCTGGACGTCGGTGAGGCTGTCGCCGGAGATCTCGGCCCGGTACAGCCGGGTCCCGCGCAGGCAGGCGATGTAGAGGGCGCCGCGGACCACGGCGATGCCGCTGCACGAACCCTCGGCGACGGGGTAGGTGCGCTTGGGCGCGACGAACCCGGCTTCGGCGCAGCTGCCCGTGGTGCCTTCGCAGCGGGGCCACCCGTAGTTGCCGCCGCGGACGATCAAGTTGGTCTCGTCCATGACGTTGTTGCCGAATTCCTGTTCCCACAGCCGGCCTTGGGCGTCGAAGGCCAGGCCCTGGGGGTTGCGGTGGCCGTAGCTCCACACCGGAGTGCCGAACGGATTGTCCGAGGGGATGGTGCCGTCGCGGTTGATGCGCAGGACCTTGCCGGCGAGGTTGGCGCGGTCCTGGGCCCAGTCGCCGTTCTGGCCGTCGCCGGTCGCGATGTAGAGCTTGCCGTCGGGCCCGAACCGCAGCCGGCCGCCGTTGTGGTACTTGTTGCGCGGGATGCCGGTGAGCAGCACCTGCGGGGTACCGGTGAGGACCCCGCCGGTGTAACGGATGCGCACCACCCGGTTGTCGGTCGAGCTGGTGTGCATGACGTACAGCCACGGGTCGGCCGCGAAGTCGGCGGCCACCGCGAGCCCGAGCACGCCGCCCTCACCGTCGGTCCCCGCGACGTTCGGCATCTTCCCGGCCACGGTCTTCGTGCCGGTGGCGGGGTCGAGGCGGACGATTTCGAACGCGTCGCGGCGGCCGTAGAGCACCTGCCCGTCGGGCAGGGTGGTCAGCCCCCACGGCAGGTCCGTTTCGGTGGCGACCCTGGTGACCGAGCACACCGCCGTGGCGCAGGAGGCGCCCGTGGTGACCGCGACCGCCGTGCTCGGGGCCGACCGGTTGGCCTGGGCGTCGCGCGCCCGCACCTGGTACTGGTAGCGGGTGTTCGCGGCCAGGCCGCTGTCGGTGAAGGTGGTCGTGGCCGCGCCGCTGGTGGAGCCGGCCACGGTGCCGTCGCGGAGCACCTCGTAGCCCGTGACGCCGACGTTGTCGGTGGCCGGCGACCAGCGCACGGTGACCGTGGTGCCCGACGCCGTCGCCGTCACGCCGGTGGGGGTGCTGGGCGGCTCGGTGTCGGCCTGGCACTGCGGCACGGTGACGGTGACCGTGGGGCTGGCTTGGGAGACGTTGCCCGCGGCGTCGCGGGCGTTGACGTACAGGCCCCAGGTGGCCCCCGGGACGACGGTCAGCTCGGCCGACAGCGCCGTGCCCGGCACCGACGTCATGAGCTGCCCGTCGTGGTAGATGTCGTAGAAGGCCACCCCGACGTCATCGGACGCCGCCGAC
>NZ_MUMI01000499.1 GCF_002155975.1 Amycolatopsis kentuckyensis | reverse complement strand
ATTGGGGGCGGGACTCGCGTGATTGGAGGGTCATCTCACGTGATTGGGGGGACGACACGGGTGGGCCGTAGGGTCGGGGGATGGAGATGCTGCACCTGCGCTACTTCGTCGCGGTCGCCGAGGAACTGAACTTTTCCGCGGCCGCGCGGAAGCTGCACATGGCCGCGTCGCCGCTCAGCCAGCGGATCAAGGATCTCGAGCACGAGCTGGGGCAGCAGCTTTTCGACCGCAGCACCCACCACGTCACCCTCACCGACGCCGGGGCCGCCCTGCTCCCGCTCGCGCGGGACGTCCTCGAGCAGGTCAGCGCCATTCCGTGGAAGCTCGCCGAAGCCACCAAGCCGCAGCGCAGCACCCTCTTCCTCGGCATGCCCGCCGGCGTGCACCCCGACCTGCGGGAGCGGGTCAACGCCCTCGCCGAACGGGTGAAACACTCCTACGAGCTCAAGCGCTGGCCCGGCACCACCGCCGACCTCGTCCAGGGCGTGCACGACGGCAAGCTGGCCCTCACCCTCGCCCGGCTGCCGGTCACCGATCCCGCGCTGGAACAGCTGCCCGTGATGACCGAACGGCTCGGCGCCGTCGTCCCGGCCGACCTGTTCGCCGGGCGGGAGTCCGTCAGCCTGGCCGAGCTCACCGAGTTCCCGTACGTGGCCTCACCAGGGGAAATCACCCCCGCCTATTTCGACCAGCTCGATCACCAATTGAACGAACTGGGCGTCAAGAAACGCATTCGCCTGACCAACACCGGCTACGGCGGAACGTCGGAAATCATCTCCAGTGGCGAAGCATTCTCCATTTCCATGCTCGACGCCAAGTCCCCGATGCACGGCTACCGGCTCGACAACGTCACCGTGCTGCCCTTCACGGATTTCCGTCCCCAGCTGGACACCGGCCTCCTCTGGCGGCGCGACCGCACGGACGGCGACCTGCAGGACCTCGTCAACGCCGCGAAAGAGATCTTCGCCGAACCGCTCAGCAGCTAGAAAATGGTATGACCACCAGAGTCATACCATTGTTCGCATCATGATCATTCCCTTTCCCGCCGGACGCGCCTACGTTCGTAAGTAGAGCGAAACAGCAAGGCGCGAAAGGACGGAAAAGATGACGACCGGACCGCTGGACGGCGTGCGCGTGATCGACCTCTCGACCGTGGTGATGGGCCCGTACGCGGCCCAGATCCTCGGTGACCTGGGCGCCGACGTGATCAAGATCGAGTCCCCCGCCGACACCGTGCGGGTGGGCGAGTACCGCACCACGCCGGGCATGACGGCGCTGAACCTCAACGTCAACCGCAACAAGCGCAGCGTGGCCCTCAACCTCAAGGACGAGACCGAGCGCGAGCGGGCCCTCAAGCTGATCGACACCGCCGACGTGCTGATCACCAACATGCGCCCCGGCGCGCTGGCCCGCCTCGGCCTGAACTACGCCGACGTCGCCGAGCGCAACCCCCGCCTGGTCTACGCCCACGCGCAGGGCTTCCGCAGCGACTCCGACCGCGCCGGGAACGCCGCCTACGACGAGACCGTGCAGGCCTCCTCCGGCCTGGTCGACGTGACCAACCGGGCGCTGGGCGAGCCGGTCTACCTGCCGACGATCATCGGTGACAAGGTCTCGTCGCTGACCATCGCCTACAGCGTGCTCGCCGCGCTGGTCCACCGCGACAAGACCGGCGAGGGCCAGCAGATCGAGATCCCGATGACCGACACGCTGATCGCGTTCAACCTGGTCGAACACCTCGCCGGCCACACCTACGAGCCGGCCGAAGGCCCCACCGGGTTCGCGCTGTCGATGACGAAGGGCCACGCGGCGGTCCGCACCAAGGACGGTCTCGCCTGCGTCATCCCCTACAACCCGCAGAACTTCCGCGACTTCTTCGCCGCGGCCGAGCGCCCCGACCTCGCCGCCGACCCGCGGGTGAACGGCGACGCCATCAACCGCGCCGACAACGAGTGGCTGAGCGAGCAGATCGCGGTCTGCGCCCCGGCACTGACCACCGAGGAGTGGGCCGAGGTCTGCGCGAAGCACAGCATCCCGATGGCGCCGGTGCTGGAACTGGACAAGGCCCACGAGGACCCGTACGTCCGCGACGGCCACCTGCTCGACACCGTCGAGCACCCGAGCGAGGGCACCATCCGCACGGTCGGCATCCCGGTGAAGTTCTCCGCGACGCCCGGCTCGATCCGCCGCCTGGCCCCGCTGGCCGGCCAGGACACCGCCGAAGTCCTCGCCGAACTGGTCTGAACCAACGCAGCTTTCCCTGCGAAAGTGCGGTCAAGGAAGTGTGCAGTCATGAGTGAAGTACGCACCGAACGGATCGGCAGCACCCTGCTGATCACCATCGACCGGCCCCAGGCCCGCAACGCGGTCAACGCCGCCGTCGCGGCCGGGCTGGCCGCCGCCCTCGACGAACTCGAGAGCGACCCCGCGCTCCGGGCGGGTGTCCTGACCGGCGCCGAGAACACCTTCAGCGCCGGCATGGACCTCAAGGCCGCGCTCAAGGGCGAGTCGCCGGAGATCCCCGGCCGCGGGTTCGGCGGCCTGACCGAAGCCGAGCTGGCCAAGCCGCTGATCGCCGCCGTCGAAGGGTTCGCCATGGGCGGCGGGTTCGAGCTGGCGCTGGGCTGTGACCTGATCGTCGCCGCCGAAGACGCCCAGTTCGGCCTCCCCGAGGTCAAGCGCGGCCTGATCGCCGCGGGCGGCGGCGTGATCCGGCTGCCGAAGCGGATCCCGCACCACCTGGCGATGGAGTTCCTGCTGACCGGCGAACCCGTCACCGGCCGTCGCGCCGGCGAGCTCGGCCTGGTCAACCGCGTGACGCCGGCCGGTGACGCCGCCGCCGTCGCGCTCCAGCTGGCCGAGAAGCTGGCGGAAAACGCGCCCCTCGCGCTGGCCGCCGTCAAGAAGATCGTGCGCGCCGCGGATCCCAAAGCCGCGGAACGCGAAGAAATCAAGAACCTGATGCAGTCCCAGGACGTCCGCGAGGGCATGACCGCCTTCGCCGAGCGCCGCGCTCCGAAGTGGACAGGCGCATGAAGATCGAAGAAGTCCGCCGTCACGTCACGACCCCGCTGACCGCCCCGGCGTTCGCGCCCGTGGTCCCCAGGTTCACCGACCGCGAGTACCTCAACATCGTCTACCGCACCGACGCCGACGCCCTGCGCGCGGTCGTCCCGGAGCCGCTGCAGGTCGAAGAACCGCTGGTGCGCTTCGAGGTCATGAAGATGGGCGACGTCTCCGGCTACGGCCCGTACACCGAGTCCGGCCAGGCCATCGAGGTCAGCTTCGACGGCGAGCGCGGCGAGTACCTGCACGCGATGTACCTCGACAACTTCCCGGCCACCGCGTCCGGGCGCGAGGTCAGCGCGTACCCGAAGACCGTCGGGTCGCCGAACCTCTATGTCGACAACGGCGTTCTCGTCGGCACCCTGGACTACGGGACGCTGCGGGTGGCCACCGCGACCATGGGCTACAAGCACCACGAACTGGACGCTCGCGAAGCCGAACGCCAGATCACCGTCCCGACGTTCATGCTCAAGACGATCCCCGGCTACGACGGCGCCCCGCGCGTCCAGGAGCTGGTCCGCACCGAGATCACCGACGTCGTGGTCAAGGAGGCCTACACCGCGCCCGCCCGGCTCCAGCTGTTCCAGCACGTCCTGGCCCCGCTGGCCGACCTGCCGGTGCTGGAGGTCGTCTCGGCGAGCCACATCCTCACCGACCTGACGCTCGCCCCGGTCAAGCCGGTCTTCGACTACTTGAAGGGAGCCCAGGCATGAAGAACGCCGCAGTCATCGGTGCCGGCACCATCGGCCTGTCCTGGACGGCGCTGTTCGCCCACCACGGCCTGACCGTCCGGGTCACCGACCCCCGCCCCGACCTCGCCGAGGCCGTCGAAACCGCCCTGAACCGGTTCGCCCCGCACCTCGGCACCACCGCCGGAGAACTGGCGAGCCGCGTCCGGATCGCCGCCGACGTCACCGAAGCCGTGCGAGACGCGGATGTCGTGCAGGAGAACGGCCCGGAGAACGTCGAGTTCAAGAAGGACCTGTTCAAGCGGCTCGTCGAGGAAGCGCCGGAGCACGCGCTGCTCCTGAGTTCGTCGAGCGCCATCCCCTCGACGGCCTTCACCGGCGAGATCGACGGCAGCCGGGTCCTCATCGGGCACCCGTTCAACCCGCCGCACCTGATCCCACTGGTCGAGGTCGTCCCCGGCGAACGCACCAGCGACGAGTCCGTGCAGCGGGCCGTCGACTTCTACACCTTCCTCGGCCGCACCCCGGTCGTGGAACGCAAGGAGATCCCCGGGTTCGTCGGCAACCGGCTGCAGAACGCGCTCAGCCGCGAGGCGATCTACCTCGTCGAGCAGGGTGTCGTGACGCCGGAAGACCTCGACAAGGTGATCACGAATTCGCTCGGCATCCGCTGGGCCACGGTCGGGCCGTTCCTCGGCTCGCACCTCGGCGGTGGCCCCGGCGGCTACCGGCACATGGCCGAGCACATCGGCCGGTCCATGAAGAAGATGTGGGCCGGGCTGGGCAACCCCAGCCAGAGCCCCGAAGAGCAGGAACAGCTCATCGAAGCTGTCGAAAAGGCTTACGGCTCCTCCACGTACTCGGAACTCGCCGAGACGCGCGACCGCAAGCAGCTCGCCGTTCTGTCCGCATTGGAGGAGAACTGACATGACCATGGAAGCACTCGAAGGCCAGCTGACCGCCGACTTCTACAACTACGAGACGCTGCTGGGCGACGAGGAGCGCAAGCTGCTGGTCCAGGCCCGCGACTTCATGCGCACCGACGTCAAGCCGCTGGTGAACGAGAACTGGGAAGCCGGCACCTTCCCGAAGGAGCTCATCGGACTCTTCCGCGGCTCCGGCCTCGCGGGCCTGCCCTACGAGGGCTACGGCGAGCACAAGCCGGCCGTCAGCCACCTCCTCACCGGCATGATGGCGATGGAGATGAGCCGCACGGACGCTTCCGTCGCGACGTTCTTCGGTGTCCACAACGGACTCGCGATGTACTCGATCTACAGCGGCGGCAGCCAGGAGCAGCGCGACCGCTGGCTCCCCGAGATGGCCGCGATGGACAAGATCGGCGCGTTCGCGATGACCGAACCGCTCGGCGGCTCCGACGTCGCGGGCGGTATGCGCACCACCGCCAAGCGAGACGGCGACAGCTGGGTCCTCAACGGCGCCAAGAAGTGGATCGGCAACGCGACCTTCGCCGACTACGTCGTGGTGTGGGCACGGGACCTCGACGACAACCACGTCAAGGGCTTCGTCGTCGAGAAGGGCACGCCGGGCTTCGTGGCCGAGAAGATCCAGGGCAAGACCGCCTTCCGGATCGTCGAAAACGCCGAAATCACCCTGACCGACGTCCGCGTTCCGGAGGAGAACCGCCTGCAGGGCATCAACTCCTTCCGCGACGTCGCCGAGATCCTGCGCGCCACCCGCGGCGGCGTGGCCTGGCAGGCGCTGGGCGTGATGATCGGCGCCTACGAGCTCGCGCTGGACTACGCCAAGGAGCGCCGGCAGTTCGGCCGGCCGATCGCCCGCTTCCAGCTGGTGCAGGACCTGCTCGTGAAGAGCCTCGGCAACATCACCGCCTCCTGGGGCATGCTGGTGCAGCTCGCCCGCCTGCAGGACGCGGGGATCTTCCAGGACGAGCACTCGTCGCTGGCCAAGGCGTTCGTCACCGCGCGGATGCGCGAGGTCGTCGCCTGGAGCCGGGAGATCTTCGGCGGCAACGGGATCGTGCTCGACTACGACGTCGCGCGGTTCTTCGCCGACGCCGAGGCGATCTACTCCTTCGAGGGCACCCGCGAGATGAACACCCTGATCGTCGGCAAGGCGATCACCGGGCAGTCCGCGTTCGTGTGAGGGGAGTCTCTAGTTGACGCAGCCGGCGGCCGTACTGGTCGCCGGCTGTTTCGTGTCCGAAGCACCCGGCGCCGGCGTCTTCGTGCCGGTCGCGGCCACCGGCTTCACGCCGCCGGTCGTGTCGTCGCCCGAGGCCTGGACCGCCGCGGTGCTGATCGCCGTGCGGACGAACTGCTGGACCTGCGCCGGGTCGACCTTGACCGCGTCGCCGTCGTACGGCGTCGAAAGCGAGAGGCTCTGCACCGGGATGGTGGCGAACGCGATCGCGCCCGAGGTCATCCCCCGCAGCTGCTGCGCGAAGCTGAGGATGTCCCAGCCCTTGTCCAGCACCACCGACCCCTGCACCGCGCTGACCAGCGAACCCAGCTTCGACGGGTCGGTGAACGTGCCCGCGCTCAGTACCTTCTTCGCCATCCCGGACAGGAACGCCTGCTGCCGCGCGATGCGGTCGAGGTCGCCGTTGAGCAGTCCGTGGCGCTGCCGGACGAAGGCGAGCGCCTGCGCCCCGGACAGCGTCTGCGTCCCGGCCGCGAAGTCCGCGCCGGAGTAGCTGTCGTGCACCGGCGCCTTGAGGCAGACCTCGACGCCGCCGACGGCCTGCGACAGCGCGTCGAAGCCCGCGAGGTTGATCGCCGCGTAGTGGTTGATCGTCAGCCCGGTGAACTTCTCCACCGTCTGGATGGCCGTCTTCGCGCCCGCCTCGTTCGCCGCCACCTCCAGCTGCGCGCCGGAGAGCCCCTGGGCGCGCAAACCGGACATCGAGGCGTTCTTGCCGCGACTGTAGGCCGAGTTGATCTTGTGCTTGCCGTACCCGCCCGCGATGTCCACATAGGAATCACGCGGGATGGAGATCGCGGTGGCCGCGGCGCCGCCCGCCGGGATGTGGACGACGATCATCGTGTCGGTGGTGTCCCCGCCGTCGTCGCCGCCACCGGCGTGGAGCGCGTCGAGCACGTTCTGCGGCAACGGGTTGCCGTACGCGTCGGTGCGCGCGTCGATCCCGACGAGCAGGAGGTTCTGGGCGACCTTCAGCGGCTCGCCGGGCGGGGTGTCCTCGGTGTCGACCTGCGCGGCCGGCGGGATGACGTCGGCGGTGACGATGCCGGCGTCCAGAGAACTCAGCTGCGTCCACAGGTAGCCGGTGGCGCCGAGCACCACCGTCGAGACGACGCCGAGCGCGACCCGGCCGCCGATGCGGCTCCCCCGCGACGACAACAGCACGACGTTCCCCTTGCTTCCCTGTGTTTCCCCCTCCTTCGAGGATCACCGGGTTAGCTGGGAATCAGCTGAGAAAGTTGTCGGAATGCTGTGACGCTGCCCGATCGGCCGAGCGGAATCGGGCCGATCGGCCGGTTTTGCCACGCACCGTAAGGAAGTGCGCACACGGACGCGCTGTGGCACCGGCCACAGTGGTCCCCGCTATCGCGTCACCGCGGCAGTTTGCGCCAGATCGCGCGCGGCAGAAGGCGCATCGCGAAGAAGACCGGACGGAGCATTCCGGGCACCCAGACGACGCCGCGGCCACGGCGCAGCGCCGCGACGGTCGCTTCGGCCACCTGGTCCGGGGTGCTCGAGAACGGCGCCGGCGTCATGCCTTCGGTCATCCGGCCGATCACGAAGCCGGGCCGGACGAGCAGAAGGTGGACGCCGGAGCCGTGCAGCGCGTCGGCGAGGCCGCTCGCGAAGCCGTCGAGGCCGGCCTTGGCCGAGCCGTAGACGTAGTTCGCGCGGCGCACGCGCACCCCGGCTACCGACGAGAACACGACGAGCCGGCCGTGCCCCTGCGCGCGCAGCAGGTTCGCGGCGTGGGTCAGCACGCCGACCTGGGCGACGTAGTCGGTGTGCACGATCGCGGCGGCGTGCGTGGCGTCGCGTTCGGCGCGCGCCTGGTCGCCGAGGATGCCGAAGGCGAGCACGATGGTGTCGAGCGGGCCGTGCCCGGCCGCCACCTCGTCCAGGAACGGACCGTGCGCGGCGAGGTCGTCGGCGTCGAACTCGGCCGTGTCCACCGCCTCGGCGCCGGCCTCGCGCAGCGCCGCGACCTCCCCGGTCAGGTCCGCGCCCGGCCGCGCGGCCAGCACGAACCGCCGGACGTCCCCGCTGACCAGGCGTTTCGCCACGGCCAGGCCGATTTCGCTGCGTCCGCCGAGTACCAGCACCGTTCCGCTCACCCCGGCAGTCTTTCAGTCCGGGTGCGCTAGCGTGCCGGGGTGGGTCAGGACTTCGAAACGCTCGTCGAACGGCACCGCCGGGAGATCCAGGTGCACTGCTACCGGATGCTCGGGTCCCTGGCCGACGCCGAGGACCTCACGCAGGAGACGTTCCTGCGCGCCTGGAAGGGCCGCGACGCGTTCGAGGGCCGGGCGAGCGTGCGCACCTGGCTGTACCGGATCGCGACGAACGCGTGCCTCGACGTCCTCGCCCGCCGGCCGCGGCGGGTGCTGCCCGACCAGCTCGGCCCGGCCGGGGAGCCGGAGGGGCCGATCGCGGCCGCCGACCTGCCGTGGCTCGAGCCGTACCCCGACCGGCTGCTCGAGGGCGCGGCCCCGGACGACACCGCCACCGCTGTCGTGGAGCGGGAGACCATCGAGCTGGCCTACCTCGCCGCCGTCCAGTACCTGCCGCCGCGCCAGCGGGCGGCGCTGATCCTGCGGGACGTGCTCGGCTGGTCGGCGAAGGAGACGGCGGCGGCGCTGGAGACGAGCGTGGCGTCGGCGAACAGCGCGCTCCAGCGAGCACGGGCGACGCTGCGTGAGCGGCTGGCCCCACGGCGTACAGAGTGGACGGTCGGTGACCCGACCGCCGAGGAAACGGCGCTGCTGAAGCGGTTCATCGCCGCGTACGAAGCCGGCGACCCGGCCGCGGTCGCCCGGCTGCTGCACGAGGACGCCCAGGCGATCATGCCGCCGTACACGTTGTGGTTCGGCAACCGCGCCTCGATCGTCCGGGCGCTCTCGCTCTCGCTGGACCCGGCGTCGCCGGACTGCGTGGGGCGGTTCCGGATGCGGCCGGTGCGCGCCAACCGCCAGCCCGCGGTGGCGACTTACCTGCGGCGCCCGGGAGAGCACGATTACCGGTGGTTCGGGGTCACCCTCCTCACCGTGGAGGCCGGTTCGATCACGGCGATGGCCGCGTTCGAGTCCGTCTCCGCGGCGGCGTGGGACCTGCCCAGGACGTGGCCGGCCGAGCACGATGACCACGGGTTCGCGGGAAAGATGCAAAGCGGCGCATAGATATTGCGTTGAAAAAAGCCCGGGTGGGTGATTCACGGGGAATCACCCACCCGGGCGCGCACAGAACCGGAATCGGATTTCCTCCGGATTCGGTGTGGTGCTCGGGGCCGCCGGGAAGAGGTCACCGGGCGGCGCTTCAGGCCACTCGGTGCCGCTCCGGCGCGGTGCGCACCAGCCGGCGGCGTTCGACCGCGGTGATGCCGCCGAAGACGCCGTGGTCAAGGCCGTTGTCGAGCGCGTACCCGAGGCATTCGGCGCGCACAGGGCAGCGCGCGCACACGGCCTTCGCCTGCGCCGTCTGCCGGGCGCCGGGTCCGACCTCGGAGATCGGGAAGAACAGTTCCGGGTCCTCGTCCTTGCAGGCCGCGAGTTCCGCCCAGCCCGTCATCGTGGCTTCCATTTCCTTCGTTCACCTCCTTCTCTTACTGCTTCCCATTGTTGGGGCGCGTCAACCGACTTAACTTCGGCGGGCGCGCGAGCGTATCCGCCTGGGTCAAGGGGGTTTTGGCTTCGGTCCCCGGCTCACCCTCCGGGCAACCAAGACTGCAACACATGAGAGTACGCCCTTCTTCCCGGTATCTCGATGTCGATCACGTCACCCGATCGGCGAACTCCGCACGCCGTCGACGAGCTCCGGCCGGCCGTCGCCGGCCCGCTTCCGCGTTGTCCGGTACGGGTTTCCGGTCGGGCGTGATCGAAACGCGGTCGTCGGGAACGGTGTCTTTCCCCCGATCCGGAACCCGCCGTTCGCGGAGCCGGGCATCGCCGATCGCCGACCGTCGTCACCGGCCGTCACCGAGGCAACGCGGTCCATTACTCCTACCGGGCAGTCTTGATCGAATCGTTACACGTAGCGGGCGACTCACTGCACCTGTCCTTGTGAGGGCGAGGGGTGGTGGGGTTCCGTGTGCGGTCACGACGAGTTCGACGCGTTCTTCCGCGCCGACTTCCCGGCCCTCGTGGCGTTCCTCTGCAAGGCCGGGTTCGAGGTCGAGACCGCACGTGACGTCGCCGCCGAGGCGATGCTGCACGCGCTGGAGGCGTGGCCGACCGCCGAAGACCCGCGGGCCTGGGTGCGCCGGGTCGCCGGGCGGCTGATCGACGCCCCGGGCGAGGTCCGGGCGGACTGGACCCTGGCCGGCGACCCGCGGGACGACGAGGAACTCGCGGGGCTGGTCGAGCAGCACGCGGGGCTGATCGACCTGCTCGCCGCGCTCCCGGGCAAGCAGCGGATGGTCCTGGCGTGGTCGCTCGACGGGTTCACGCCGTCGCAGATCGCGGAGGCGCTGCGGATCGCCCCCGCGACCGTCCGGTCCACCCTCCGCCACGTGCGGGAACGCCTCAGGCGACTCCGGGCCGCCCGGCCCGGTGACCAGCGGGACAGGGAAAGGTGAGCGACATGCCGGCAACCGAGTACGGGGATCGGGCGATCACCGAGCAGCTGCGGGAGTCCAACACCGCCCTGCACGACTCGCTGCGGGCCGGGCTCGACGTGGAAGGCGCCCTGCTGCGGGTGCGCAGCCGGGCGCTCGTCCGGGAGATCGCCGCGGCGCAGCCCGCCGAAACGTTCCCCTCGCACTGGCGGCGCCACGACGAGCCGGTCGCCGCCGCGATCGCCGGTGACGACGCCGCGACCGCGCGCCTGCTGGCCACCATCCGGCCCCTGGTGGTGCGCTACTGCCGCGCCCGCGTCGGCCGCCACGAGCGCTCGTTCGCTTCGGCGGACGACGTCGCCCAGGAGGTCTGCCTCGCGGTGCTGACGGCGCTGCCGTCCTACCACGACCAGGGCCGCCCGTTCCTGGCGTTCGTCTACGGCATCGCCCAGCACAAGGTGGCGGACGCCCACCGCGCCGCGGCCCGCAACCGCAGCGACCCGGTGCCGGAGGTCCCGGACGGCGTGAGCGAGCTGGCCGGACCGGAGCAGCGGGCGCTGCGGTTCGAGCTGAACGAGCGCCTCGCCCGGCTGCTGGACGTCCTGCCCGCGAAGCAG
The DNA here is from genome assembly GCF_002155975.1 of Amycolatopsis kentuckyensis. Classification (GTDB taxonomy): domain Bacteria; phylum Actinomycetota; class Actinomycetes; order Mycobacteriales; family Pseudonocardiaceae; genus Amycolatopsis; species Amycolatopsis kentuckyensis. The sequence continues at coordinate 3,580 of NZ_MUMI01000499.1, read as the reverse complement.
CGGGAGATCGTGGTGCTGCGGGTGGTGGTCGGGCTTTCGGCGGAGGAGACGGCCGGGGCCGTGGGGTCCACTCCCGGCGCCGTCCGCGTCGCCCAGCACCGCGCGCTGGGCCGTCTGCGGCGACTGCTTACCGGCGAAGAGAGCTAGCGCCGCACCCGCTCGAGGACGAACTCCGCCAGCGCCGCCGCCGGCCCCTCCATCGACTCCCGTGCCAGCAGCATGAACTCGATGTCGCCGGGCTCGGGCAGGCCGTCGAGCTCGGTCAGGTCGGCCGGGACCAGGCTGCGCGCGTGCAGGGTGACGCCCAGGCCGGCCACCGCCGCGGCGCGCAGGCCGGTGAGGCTGGACGTCTGGCACGCCGCGCGCCACTCCAGGCCGTTGCGTTCGAGGACCTCCACCGCCAGCTGCCGCGTGATCGACGGCATCGGGTACTGCACCAGCGGCACCGGCTGGCCCGGCTCCAGCACGGTGGCGGCCGACCCGATCCAGACCAGCGGCTCCCGCCACAGCAGCCGGCCGTGGTGCGCACCCGGGCGGCGCTTGCCCAGCACCAGGTCGAGCTGCCCGGAGCGCAGCCGCTGCGCCAGGACGTCCGACAGCTCGACGGTCAGCTCGACGTCCACCAGCGGGTGACTGCGGCGCAGCCGGTGCAGGATCTCCGGCAGCTCGCCGAGCGCGAAGTCCTCGGAGACGCCGAAGCGCACCCGGCCGCGCAGCTCGGCGCCGCGGAAGTGCCGCTGCGCGCGCTCTTCGGTGTCGACGACGGTCTGCGCGAACCCGAGCATCGCCTGCCCGCGCGCGGTGAGTTCGACCGTGTGGGTGTCCCGGGCGAACAGCAGGCCGCCGGAGTCGCGCTCGAGCCGTCGCACGTGCTGGCTGACGGTCGGCTGGCCGACACCGAGCCGCCGCGCGGCCGCCGTGAAGCTGCGCGTCTCGGCGACGGCGAGGAACGAACGGCACAGGCGCGGGTCCAGCACCGGGTCAGCTTATCGCGATTCGCGATGACAGTCAGTTCGGTCATCGGGGTTCACAATGAGCACGCGGGCGCCGACAATGGCCGGGGAAGGAGATCCATGTCCCGGTTGCGCCTCGACCCGTTCGTCCTCGCGATCCTCGCCACCGTCGGCGTCGCCACCCTGCTGCCCGCATCGGGCGCGGTGGCCGACGGCTTCGGCGTCGCCACCACGATCGCCGTCGGCCTGCTGTTCTTCCTGTACGGCGCCCGCCTTTCGACGCAGGAGGCCCTCGACGGGCTGCGGCACTGGCGGCTGCACGCGGTGGTGCTCGGGGCGACGTTCGTGCTGTTCCCGCTGCTCGGCCTGGCACTGTTCCTGCTGCCGCCGTCGGTGCTGCCCGCCCAGCTGGCGGCGGGGGTGCTGTTCCTGGCGGTGCTGCCCTCGACGGTGCAGTCGTCGATCGCGTTCACCTCGATCGCCCGCGGCAACGTCGCGGCGGCGATCTGCAGCGCCTCGCTGTCCAACCTGGCCGGCATCGTGCTGACGCCGCTGCTGGTGGCCCTGCTGCTGGCCGGCGACGGCGCGGGCGTCGACGGTTCGGCGGTGCTCGGGATCGTGCTCCAGCTGCTGGCCCCGTTCGTGGCGGGCCAGCTGGCCCGCCGCTGGATCGGTGGCTGGATCACCCGCCACGCCGCGCCGCTGAAGCTGGTCGACCGCGGCTCGATCCTGCTGGTGGTCTACACGGCGTTCAGCGCGGGCATGACGGAGGGCATCTGGCACCGGCTCGACCTGGCACACCTCCTGGTGCTGGTCGTGGTGTGCGGCGTGCTGCTGGCCGCGGTCCTCGGCGCGACGGGCTGGAGCACCCGGTTGCTGGGCTTCGCCCGGGCGGACCGGATCACCATCGTGTTCTGCGGGTCGAAGAAGAGCCTGGCCAGCGGCCTCCCGATGGCGACGGTGCTGTTCGGGCACGCGCAGGTGGGACTGATCGTGCTGCCGCTGATGCTGTTCCACCAGATCCAGCTGATCGTCTGCGCCACCCTGGCCCGGCGGTACGCGGCCGAAGAGGACCGGGAGCTCGTGCCGGCGTGACTCCCTTGTGGACCGTCGGCGAGCACGCCCATCGGCCGCGTACAGACGTTGTACAAGCCGGATGTACGGGGTAACGGCAGAGTGTGGTCCGGCGATGCGGGGTGCATCACCCACTCTGGAGGGACATTCATGGGGAACAAAGCACGAATCGCACTCGCCGCTCTGGCGGGCGCCTCGGCGGTCACGGCGGGCGCGGTGGCGTTCGCGGGCGCGTCGGCCGCGGCCGGCCCGGCACCGGCACCGCTCGTCCAAACGGCGCAGGCCACCTGCGTGACCGACGACGCCGGCTACTGCACCGTGTCCCACGGCCTCGGCGTGACGCCGGAGGTGATCCTGCTCTCGCAGATCACGCCGGAGGGCGCCAACGGGTTCATGCTGAGCACAGTGCAGGGTTCCTACACCGCCACCACGTTCCGGGTGCGGGTGATGGCCTACACGGACTTCCCGCAGATACTCAGCCGGGTTTGGTTCGGCTATGCGGCCTACGCACCGACGGCAGCGTCGACCACGACACCGACACCACCGGTCACCTCGACGCCGAAAACCACCCCGACCCCGACGCGCACACCCACGCCCAGCACGACTCCCCCGCCGACCTCGAGCTTCCCGACGACCACCCCCACCGGCGGCGGAAGCTGAGCGGAATCCGCGGTTTTCGCTTCGCCCACGGGGAATTTCCGTCACCGTGGGCGGGGCGAAGGCTTCTTTCCCAGTTCTTCCGCGAAAATCGCCTCGACACGCGAACCCGCGCGCCGCAACGCCCGCACGGCAACGCGGATCAGGTAACCGGAAGCGAACACGAGCAACAGCGCCACGCCGATCACCCCGGGATTCGCCACGACGACCTCCCGGTACTCGTGTGCGAGGTAGCCCAAGCCAGCCCCCACGGCGAATGCGTCCAGCAACGCCAGCCGGGCGGCCCGGGAACAGGACGAGATGGCAGAGCCCATTGCTAACTCCCGCCGTTCCGGTCAGCGGTGACGCCCTTGCAACCTAGACGAGCGTGCGCCGGTCGGCAGCCACTTCAACCTGTTCGGCCTACCGGATCTGCCCGGATGGCCGCTGTGATAACTTGAAGCGAACTGAGTGTTCTGTGCACATGCAAACCTCGGGCCGCTTGTGCACGCCGGGTTGAGGGGGCGGTAGCTCAGTTGGTTAGAGCAGGGGACTCATAATCCCTTGGCCGCGGGTTCGAGCCCCGCCCGCCCCACCACTCGTGAGCCCTTGCTCGGCGCTTCGCGCCTCCGCCGGGCTCTCTCGTTTAGTCATCCTCTTCTGGGGGTGCAACCCCCAGACCCCGCCCGGGGGCTCTGCCCCCGGACCCCCGTCGTGGTTGCCTTCGTTCGTACGCTCCGGTTCGGGCCCCGGGTGTGGTCACCTCCGTTCGTGCGCGCCGGTTCTGGGCCTTGGCACCATTCGTTCTCAGGCGAAACGTTGTGCGGTGGGAAGCAGCGCTCCCGGCTTCCGGCTTCCGGCTTGGTGGCTAGTGGCCTCCGTTGCCTGGCATGCCCGTGTGGCGGCTCGGGCTTCCC
>NZ_MUMI01000498.1 GCF_002155975.1 Amycolatopsis kentuckyensis | reverse complement strand
CGTGCCGGGCAGCCGGCCGAGCAGGTCGGCGGCCTGCTCCCGGACGGCGGCGGCCCGATCGGTGAGCGCGGCTTCGAGGAAGGCTTCGTCGTCGGCGCGGACGTGCCCGGCGAGGACACCGAGGAAGTCGGCCCGGACGTCGGCGGGCTCGGTCTTCCAGGAGCTGGTGAGGGCCTCGCGGGCGACGTCGGGCTCCTGCGCGAGTTTCGCGGCGAGCCACCGGCGGCGCTGGGCGAGACTGCCGTACTGCCAGACGTTCCCGGACTCTTCGGGGGGCGCGGCGAGGAAGGCCCAGTCCGGGTTCCGCTGGCCGAGCCAGCCACCGAGGGGCCCGGCAACGGCGGCGAGCGGCCCTCGCAGGGCGGCCTTGGTGCGGGCGGCCTCGGCGAGCAGCGGCAGGGCTTCGGGTGGGACGCGGTAGTCGGTCGTCGCGACGATGCCGAGCCATTCCAGGAGCAGGTCGGGGTGGCTGGCGGCGAGGAGGCGGCCGAGCCGTTCCCGGGCGAGCGGAGGGACGAAGGGCCGTTCGTCTTCGGGCGCCACCGGGAGCGGCCGGACGTCACGCAGCGGCTGCCGCCCGGCCCGGCGGTAGGTGGCGACGACGGCCGCGGCGGCGAGGAGCTGCTCGGCCGGGTCGTGGCGCTCGCCGATCAGCTCCTGGACGGCCGGCGGCTGGGCGGCGGCGTCCAGGGTGCGCCGGCGGGTGCCGAGGAGGGCGGTACCGACGAGATCTTCCCAGGCTTTCACGGCTTCACCGCCTTTCGGGGTTTCGAGGACTGCGGAGGTCGTGCGGTGCGAGGTTCACAGCCGCACCGCCCGGCCCTGGTGCCAGCAGGTCAACGGCCGCAACCCCGCCTGGCTCCACTCGCCGGCCACGGTCAGCGGGCGGCCCGCCGACAGCGCCAGCAACGACCACGGGAACGCGTACGGCACCAGCGGCATCGCCGTTCCGTCCTGTTCGGACAGACACCAGCCGCCGGCGTGCTCGGCCGGGGTGACGCCCGACAGCAGCACCGGCCAGCGCTCCAGCCACGGGTCCGCCGCCATCGCCCGGGTGTGCGCGGCCAGTGCGTCCGAGACGGAACCGCCGTCGGCCGTCGGCGCCGGCAACGGGATTCCGCGCTCCGCCACCAGCGCCCGCAGTGGCGCCGCGCCGGGGTAGAACGCCAGCTCCGCCGTCAGCCGGTGGCCCGGTGGCAACGACGTGTCGAGCGGACGGCCCGGCGGCGCGAACGACAGCACCAGCGCGTCCCGGCCCGTGCCGAGGCCGCGCAACCACGTCCGGCGGGTGAGCAGGCGGTCGTTCTCCTCGTCCGCCGCGCCCGTGATCAGCCAATCGTCCGAGACGCGCTCGCCCTCGCCCAGCACCCGCGCCGTCTCCACCGAAAAGCCGAGGCGCGTGCGGACCGTCTCCGCCAACGCGGGTGGCAGCGACTCCAGGCGGGTGGCCGCGTCGGCGAGCAGGTACAGCTGGGACAGCTCGGCCAGCAGCGCCTCCGGCCAGTCCCGGCGGCCGACGATCGCCGCCGCCCGGCGCAGGCCGCTCGCGAGGCCGGACGCCTGCGCGTCGACCATCCGGGCCGCGACCGTGCGCAGTTCTTCGCCGCCGGTGCGCTCGAAGCCCGCGAAACCCGCGCCGATCCGGTCGGTGAGCCAGACCTTCAGCTCCGCGACGCCGCCTTCGACGCGCGCCGCCCGGTCGGAAGCGCGGCGGGCGGCCGCCTCCTCGTCCTTCGGGCCCGCCGTCTCCGCGCGTTTCTCCGCCCGCTTCGCGCGGTCGGCTCGCTCGGCCAGCCACGTGTGCACCCACTCGGGCGGTTCCGCGGCGTCGACGCGCCCGGCCGCCCAGAGCAGCAGCAGCCCGAGCGCGTGCTTGCACGGGAACTTCCGGCTGGGACAGGAACACCGGAACGCGGGCTCGGCGAGCTCGACGCACGTCTGGTACGGCTTCTTGCCGCTGCCCTGGCAGAAGCCCCACACGGCGTCTTCGGACGCACCCGCGCCCGACCACTTCGCCGGCGTGGCGAGCGCCCGGCCCGCCTTCTCCGATGCGGGATCCGGCGCCAGCCCGGCCACGCGTTCCGCGGTCCACGGCACCGCCGTCACCACCTGTCCCCCCACTGTGCTCCCTCGCTTTCCGGTACGAGCTGAAGCATGCCAGCACCCACCGACATTTTTCGGGGGGCTCGGGTGGCGGAGCCCCCGACCTGGGGCGAAGCCCCGGATGTCACCGACGATTTCCGGAAGCCGAGTATTCTAGTGCTAGAGTACGGCCGTGCTGACCGACGCGGAACTGACCGTGCTGGGCCTGGTGGCCGAGCGGCCGAGGCACGGCTACGAGCTGGACGAGGTCGTCTCCGAACGCGGCATGCGCGACTGGACGGCGCTCGGCTTCAGCTCGATCTACTACGTCCTGGGCAAACTGCGCGACCGCGGCCTGGTCGCCGAGGTCGCGGGGGAGCGCGCGCACGCGAAGGCCAAGAAGACGTTCACGATCACCGAAGCGGGCCGGAAGGCGTGCGCGGCCGCCGCCGAAGCCGCCATCGCCGAGCTGCGGCCGGTGCACCCGCCGGTGCTCGTCGGCCTGGCGAACAGCCCGGCCATCCCGCCCGGACGGCTCGCGGCGGCGCTGGCCCGGCGCGCGGAAGCGGTCGCCGAGCGGCTGGCCGAGGTGCGGCGCGCCGCCGCGGCCCAGGACCACGCCCCGCCGTTCGTCCGGGCGATCTTCGACTACTCCATTGCGCAACTCGAGGCGGAAGCCCGGTGGCTGGAAGGAATGACCTGATGCCGTACGACCTCAAGAAGGACCTCAAGCAGCTCTACGCGCCCAAGAACACCGGCTGGGAGCTGGTGGACGTTCCCGAACAGCAGTTCCTCGCGATCGACGGCCGCGGCAACCCGAACACGGCGGAGAGCTACAAGAAGGCCGTCGAAGCGCTCTACACCTTCGCGTACACGATCAAGATGGCGGCGAAGCAGCGTGGGGAGGACTTCGTCGTGGGCCCCTTGGAGGGCCTGTGGTGGGCGGAGGACTACGCCGCGTTCACCGTGCGCGCCAAGGATTCCTGGCAGTGGACCATGCTCATCGCGCAACCGGCGTGGATCGGGGAGGACGCCGTCGAGGACGCGCGGGAAACGGTGCGGCGCAAGAAGAAGCTCGAGGCGCCGGTCCGGTGGGAGAAGCTGCACGAGGGCCGCTGCGCGCAGGCGCTCCACGTCGGGTCGTACGACGACGAAGGCCCGCTGCTGGCCCGCCTGCACGACGAATACCTTGCCGAGCAGGGGCTCAAGCCGACCGGGTTGCACCACGAGGTGTACCTCGGCGACCCGCGGCGCGTCGAACCCGCGAAGCTCAGGACAGTGCTGCGGCAGCCGGTCGGCTGAGCTCAGTATTCGCTGGTCGCCGGCCAGGTGTCGTCGTGGAGGAGGCGCTTGAGGATCTTGCCCGTCGCGTTCCTCGGCAGGTCCGGCACGAAGTACACGTCGCGGGGGACCGCGAACCGGGCCAGGCGGTGGTGGATGTACTGGCGGATGTCCTCCGCGTGCAGCGATGCGCCCCGGCGCGGGACGACGTACGCCGCCAGGCGCTGGCCCCACTCCGCGTCCGCCACGCCGACCACCGCCGCGTCGTGGACGCCCGGCAGGGCCACCAGGGCCTCTTCCACCGGGCGGGGGAACACGTTCTCGCCGCCGGAGACGATCATCTCGTCGGCCCGGCCCGTGACGAACAGGCGGCCCGACGCGTCCAGGTAGCCGACGTCGCCGCTGGCCATCATGTCCGCCGCGCGGGCCGGGTCGGTGCCGCTCGTGTAGCCCTCGAACAGCATGTCGTTGCCGACGAAGATCTGGCCTTCGCCGCCCGGCGGCACCGGCTTGCGGTCCTCGTCCAGGATCGCCAGCCGCGTGCCGAGCGGGCAACGGCCGGCCGTCGTCGGTGCCGCGCGCAGGTCGGCCGGGTCGGCGATGCTCGCCCAGGACACCTCGGTCGAGCCGTAGAAGTTGTAGAGGACGTCGCCGAAGGTGTCCATGAACGACGTCACGAACGACCCGGACATCGCCGAGCCGCTGCTCGCCACGATCCGCAGCGACGACAGGTCGTAGCGCGCGCGGACCCGCTCGGGCAGGTCCATGATCCGCTGCAGCATGATCGGCACGGCGAACAGCGCGTCGCACTTCTGCTCGGCGATCGTCCGCAACGTCTCTTCGGCGTCGAACTTGCGGGTCAGCGCGAGCGACGCCCGCAGCGCCATGCCGATCTGCATCGCCGCGAGGCCCCAGGTGTGGAACAGCGGCGCCGCCACCAGCAGCCGGTCGCCGGAGCGCAGCGGGATCCGGTCGAGGATCGCCGCTGCGGTGCCCAGCCCCTTCGGCGTGGGACGGCGCGCGCCCTTCGGGGTCCCCGTGGTGCCGGAGGTGAGCACGATCAGCCGGCCCGGCCGCTCGACCGGCTTCGGGCGGTCGGCGGGCGCGGCGTGGATCAGCTCGTCGACGGTCGGGTAGCCGGCGTCGGCGTCCGGCCAGGTGCTGATCCGGGCGAAGTCGCCCGGCACGTTCGCGATGGTCTGCGCGAACTCGTCGTCGGCCAGCACGGCGGACGGCTCGTGCTCGGCGAGGACGTCCTTGACCGAGGCGGCGGACAGGCCGGTGTTGAGCAGGATGACGTCGGCGCCGAGCTTGCTGGCGGCGACGAACGACTCGATCATCGCGGAGTGGTTGCGGCACATCAGCGCGATCCGGTCGCGCTCGACGACGCCGAGTTCGCTCAGTGCGTTCGCGAGCCGGTCGCTGCGCTCCTGGACCTGGCGGAAGGTGCGGAAGCTGCGCTCGTCGTGCAGGGCGGGCTCGTCCGGGACGCGGGCCGCCGCGGCCTGGTAGCCGCCCGCCACCGTGGCGCCCCACTGCGCGAGGGAGTTCAGCTGGCGCGCCAGCTTGTCCGGCCGCCCGGCGCTGAGCACGCCGGCCCGCAGCAGGATGCTCGTGGTGCGCAGCTTGGTGGCCTTGTTGGTCTCGCCGTCGGTTTCGGGGTCGGCCGTCCCGGCCAGGTGCAGGTCGAGGCGACGGCCGAGGGCGCGGACGTCCTTCTTGATCGAGGAGACCAGATCCAGGTGCGACGGCGGCAGCATCATCCGCACGAACAGCTCGGTCTTGGCGCCGGCCAGTGGTCTCAGCTCCAGCGACACCCAGGTGCCCTCGTCGGGGACCCCGCACCACACGACGTGCTCGCCCGGCCGGTAGACGACGGCCTGCATCTGCGTCTCGAGCATCGGTCCCCGCTCGGGGACGATCCGGATCGCGCCCTTCGGGCCGCGCCCGCGCCCGGCCGGCTCCTGGATTTCGCACCAGCTGATCTCCGGCACGAACCTCGAGTACCACTCCGGCGATCCGACGATCTGCCACACCACGTCCGGCGGGTGCCCGACCACGGCACTCGCTTCGACCACATCGTCACGCATTGTCTGCCCTCACCGAAGTGTCACCGAACGCACGTTCAGGTCACGGAGGCATCACAGTAGCAGCAAACGGGTGATCAGGGATACTCCGAACGGCCAGATACCGGCCGGTAACGGACACTCGGAGTGTGTCCTCCGGGTGTCCATTGTAGACCGATTAACGGCGTTCACCAAGCATAGTGGGGATCGGGCCGTTCGACGTGATCGACGGGGAAGTCCGGAATTCCGGCAAGCTTCCCTGGTGAGGCGCGGAGGCCGGGTCCGGGCTTTTGCGACATTCGAGGCATAGCGGACGTCGGGTGCGCGGTCACGTTCCGTAGCGGGCGACCAGTTCCGCGCCGAGCCGGGCCAGCTCGGCCCGCACCGACTCCGGGCCTTCCACCTCGACCAGCGCGCCCCACCCCGCCAGCTCCTGCGCGATCATCACCGGCGCGGGCGCGGCGACCCGCGCCCGGACCCGCTCCCCGGGCAGCTCCGCGACCAGCTCGCAGTGGCGCCCGAACCGTCCCTGCAGCACCCGGAAGTGCCGGCGGTCGAGCACCACGTCCGCGCTGAGCGGGGACCGGCGCTTCTCCACCTCCTCGACGACCTCCTGCCACACCGTCGTCAGCTCCAGGTCCGACGGGCGGTCCGCGGGCTCGTCGGTGGCGGTGGCCGAGACGATCCGGTCGACGCGGAAGGTGCGGCGGCCCTTCGCCGTTCCCGCGACCAGGTACCAGACCTCGTCCTTGTCGACCAGGCCCCACGGGTCCACGAGCCGCTCCGACTTCTCGCGGCCGGCGTAGGTGAGGCGGACCCGGCGGCGGGCGATGACGGCGTCCCGCAGCAGCGAGACCATCGGCGGCCGTTCCTTCGGGCGCTCGCCCCAGCCGGCCTGGTCGACGACGATCGCGTCCGCCGCCGCCTCGGCGTCCGCGCGGAACGTGCCCGGCAGCGCACCCATCAGCTTCCGCAGGGCCGACTTGATCTCCGGCGCCCCGGCCGCGGCCGGGCCGGCCAGCAGGAAGAGCGCCTGCGCCTCGCGCGCGCTCAGGCCGGAGAGGTCGGTGCGCGCGCCGCCGACGAGCTGCCAGCCGCCGCCGCGGCCGGGCTGGGGGTAGACCGGCACACCGGCCGCCGAGAGGGCTTCGAGGTCGCGGCGGGCGGTGGCGACCGAGATCTCCAGCTCCGTCGCCAGCTCGGCGGCCGTGACGCGGCCGCGTGTCTGCATCAGCAGCAGGGTGGCCACGAGGCGGTCGGCGCGCATGGACGCAGTGTCGCACTCGGCCGGAGTGCCGCTGCTTTCCGGCGGACCTGACAATTAGTTGTCAGTACTCGGCCAACAGCGGAAACCGGGACGATGCCGGCCTAGGCTTGGCCGCCCGTGTGATCGCCAGGCACGGGGTATTCGCACGAACCGAAGGAAACCCGTGACGAACGACCCCCATTCCCGGCAGAGCGTCCACAACGGCGACGGGACGGTGTTCGCCAATCAAGGCGGCGACCAGACCGTATACATGGAGTCCGTCAAGGACCATCTCCAGAACGGCTTGATGGCGCTCAAAGGTCGCATGTACGCCAAGGCGGTCAGCGAGTTCGAAGAATTCCTCAGCGATGCCCGGAAAGTCGGCGCCCAGAAGATGCCGGAGGCGCAGCGGGACCTCGCCACCGGGCACTTCTGCGCGGCGCTGGCCATGCTGGACGGCCGCCCGCCCAACGACCGCTCGCCCGAGCAGATCGACCGCGTCGAAGCCCACATCGAGCAGGCCGTCGACTACGGCGACGTCGTGGTGACCCACCAGGCCAACGTGTTGTGGGCCCTGGTGAAGGACGACTACTACACGGCGATCGGCATGCCGCCCAGGCCGCCGGCGGCGGTGGACCTGGCCGCCAGCATCGGGCAGTTGCAGCCCGCGCAGCTCGAACCGCTGGTCACGCACGTGAAACGGGCGCAGGGCCGGACCTTCAAGGCCCTGCAGGCGCGAGCGGGCGAGCTCGGCATGGTCGCGGCGGCGGAACCCGAGCAGGCGCCGGTGGTCCGCGACTTCGACCCGGGCCGCGCGGACGCGGTCCGGCGCTACTTCGTGCGGACGCCGCGCCACCGCAGCGCGGCACCGGGGGCCACCGCGCTCACCGTCGCGGGGCTCTGCGTGGTCCTGGCCGCGGCGGCGCACAACGCCGGCAGCCTCGTGCTGCTCGTCATCGCCTACTTCGCCGGGAAGTGGGGCTGGCAGAAGCTGCAGCAGTACCGCACCTACCTGAAGCGGTACGCGGCCGCGGAACCCAAGCCGGGTGACGCGCAGATGGATGCCTGGCTGCAGCAGGACATCGCCGCGCTGCAGGCCAAGGCGAGCCGGCAGGTCCGGCTGGTGGCGACGACCAAGCACGAAGGCGGCGACCTCGTCTACCCGATCCAGGCCGTGGTCGGCGTGCAGTCGCCGTCCGGGCCGCTGGCGGACTCGTTGCGCGTCCGGCGCGGCGACGACCACCGGTGGCGGGCGAACCACTACGACGTGCTGATCCTGTTCCTGACCAACGACCTGATCAGCCTCTACCGGTGCGCCCTCGACTTCCACACCGGCGAGCCCGTCTACGAGCAGATCACCGAGTGGCACTACCGCGACATCGTGGGCGTCTCCACCGACCGGATCCCCATGCCCGCGTCGATCACCGCGCTGTTCCGGAAGGTCGACGAGCTGTTCGAGCACGACGTCGACGGCGGCGAGTACGAGAAGTACGCCGACATCCCCTACGCCCAGGAGTTCACCATCTCGATCGTGAACGGCCAGCGGGTCAATCTGAACACCGGCTTCGGCGAGACGCTCGGTGCCGACAACGAAATCGCCTGGCTGAACAACGAACGCGCGCTCGCGATCATCAAGAAGATGGTCCGGGCGCGGCACACCTCCGCGTAGCCCGGGGGGCCGGCCTGCCGGTGGCGCGCGCCACCGGCAGGCTGTCACATCGAGACGTTCTGGTCGCCGCCCTGGTTGACGATCGTGATGCCCCCGCGGGAAACGACGTTCTGGTCGAGGCCGCTCGCGGGCCGGGGACGGGTGCGCGGGGGCAGGTCGGGAATCCGCCCCGGGGCCGGCTTCACGTACGGCGCCTGGCCGGTCAGCACCCGGAGCAGGGATTCGCTGCCGAAGACCGTGAATTCGGTGACGAAGTAGTGGTCGGCCGTCTGCGGCTGCAGGAAGGCCGGGATTTCCGCCGGGGTGTGGCCCGGCAGGAGCACCGGCAGGAGCTTGCGCGTCCACGCCGGCCGGTCGCTGTGCAGTTTCTCGCGCAGCAGAGCGGCTTCCGACTGCAGGCCGCGATTGCTTTCCGCCGAAGCGTAGCCGTCCGCGACCTCGCGATACCTCGCCGAGGCGATGACAATGACGTAGTCGGCGTTTTCGATGCTGCCGATGGCCCACGCGTACCAGTCCTGGCGATGCTCCAGTTTCCACTGGTCCAGGGTCACGTCGATGCCGTTCCGTGTGAGGAACTCGCTGAACTCGAGCACTTGATCTTTGTGCTCGGCTGAATCATGCGTGTACGACACGAAGACCCGCACCGGGTCGGTTCTCGGCATGTCCGAACAATAGCATTTCCGGCGCAAAAGAATGGGCGGGAAGACCTTCGGCAAAAGTGCTCACTTGGTGAGCACTTTGACCGGCAGGATGGGGTCATACCGCTTGAGAGGAGCAGGACATGCTGCGAGGGATGGCCACCGTCACCTACTACGCCGAAGACCACGAAGCCGCGAAGGCCTGGTACACGGAGTTCCTGGGGATCGAGCCGTACTTCAACGTCCCCGGGTACTCGGAGTTCCGGATCGGCGACTACCAGCACGAACTCGGCATCATCGACCGCAGGTACGCCCCCTTCACGCACACCGAGCCGGGCGGCGAGATCGTCCGCTGGCACGTCGACGACCTCGAAGCGACGTTCGCGCGCCTCCTGGAGCTGGGCGCGAAGGAGTACGAGCCGATCATCGAACGCGGCCCCGGGTTCGTGACGGCGTCCGTCGTCGACCCGTTCGGCAACGTCCTCGGGATCATGACGAACGTGCACTACCTCGCCGTGCTGGCGGAACGTCCCTGAGCCGCTCGTCGCCGCATGTGTGCCGGCACCACTGGATCTTCCCGAGGTGTGGCCGCCGCACACATGGTTAGCGATCGGCGTCACGCTTACCGTTCCCGTCCATGACCAGCGATCTGGACGGGCGCACCGCCCTCGTCACCGGCGGTGCCGGCGGTATCGGCCTCGCCTGCGTCCGCGCCCTCGCCGCGGCCGGGGCCAAGGTGCACGTCGTCGACATCGACGAGCGGCGCACCGAAGCGGCCGCTTCCGAGGTCGGCGGCTGGGCGCACGTCGCCGACCTCACCGATCCCACGTCGATCGATGCGCTCCCCGCCGAAGTCGACGTCCTGGTCAACAACGCGGGGATCCAGCACGTCGCGCCCCTCGAAGACTTCCCGCCGGAGGTCTTCACCCGGATCCAGAGCCTGATGGTGACCGCCCCCTTCCTGCTCGTCCGGCACACGCTGCCGTCGATGTACGCCCGGGGCTGGGGCCGGATCGTCAACATGTCGAGCGTCCACGGGCTGCGCGCCTCCGCCTTCAAGGCCGCCTACGTCGCCGCCAAGCACGGCCTCGAAGGGCTCTCGAAGGTCGCCGCGTTGGAAGGCGCGGAACACGGTGTCACCAGCAACTGCGTGAACCCCGGGTACGTCCGCACCCCGCTTGTCGACGGGCAGATCGACGCCCAGGCCGCCGAGCACGACATCCCGCGCGAGGACGTCGTCGCCGAGGTGCTGCTCAAGCGGGCCGCGATCAAGAAGCTCATCGAACCCGAGGACGTCGCTTCCCTGGTGGTGTGGCTGTGCTCGCCGCACGCCGGTCACATCACCGGGGCCTCCATCCCGCTCGACGGCGGCTGGACCGCCGCCTAGGAACCCGCACAACCACAAGGAAGTGGAGCCCGCAGTGAGCCAACCCCACCGGTCGGCGATCGCCAAGATCGTCGGCGCGAGCCTGATCGGCACCACCATCGAGTGGTACGACTTCTTCCTCTACACCTCGGCCGCCGCCCTCGTCTTCAACAAGCTGTTCTTCCCGACGGCGAACCCGCTCACCGGCACGCTGCTGGCGTTCCTGACCTACGCCGTCGGCTTCCTGGCCCGCCCGGTCGGCGGGCTGGTCTTCGGCCACTTCGGCGACCGGCTCGGCCGGAAGAAGCTGCTGGTCGTCAGCCTGGTCCTGATGGGCGGCTCGACCTGCTTGATGGGTGTCCTGCCGACGTACGCCACCGCGGGCGTCGTGGCACCTCTGCTGCTCACGCTGCTCCGGCTCGTCCAGGGCTTCGCGCTCGGCGGCGAGTGGGGCGGCGCCGTCCTGATCGTCTCCGAACACGGTGACGACCGCCGCCGCGGGTTCTGGGCGAGCTGGCCGCAGTGCGGCGCGCCCGGCGGCAACCTGCTGGCCACGGCGGTCCTGGCGATCCTGTCCGCGACGCAGTCGGACGCGACGTTCATGTCCTGGGGCTGGCGCGTCCCGTTCCTGCTCTCGGGCGTGCTGCTGCTGATCGGCCTGTGGATCCGGCTGGCCGTCGCCGAGTCGCCGGTGTTCCTCGCCGCGCAGCGCCAGGCCGAGGTGCGGGCCGAAAAGCACGTCCCGGTCGTCGACGTCTTCCGCAACAGCTGGCGGCAGGTGCTGATCACCATCGGCGCGCGGATGGCCGAGAACGTCTCGTACTACGTGATCACCGCGTTCATCCTGGTGTACGTCACGACCGGGCTGCACCTGCCGAAGGGTGTCGGCCTGACCGCGGTGCTCATCGGCTCGGCCGTGCACTTCGTGACGATCCCGGTGTGGGGCGCGCTGTCGGACCGCGTCGGCCGCCGCCCGGTCTACCTGTTCGGCGCGATCGGGATGGCCTTGTGGGGCTTCGCGTTCTTCGCGCTGCTCGACACGAAGTCGTCGGCGGTGATCGTGCTGGCCGCCACCGTCGGGCTGGTGCTGCACGGGGCGATGTACGGCCCGCAGGCCGCGTTCTTCGCCGAGCAGTTCCCGACGCGGGTGCGCTACACCGGCCTGTCGGTCGGCGGGCAGCTGTCGTCGATCGCCGCCGGGGCCGTCGCCCCGCTGATCGCCGTCGCGCTGTTCTCGGCCTGGGGCAGCACCGTGCCGGTGTCGCTCTACGTCGCGGCGATGTGCCTGATCACGGTGATCGCGCTGCTCGCCGCCCGGGAAACCCGCGGCGAATCGCTGCACGACGACGTCGAGGCGGAGAAGGCGGTCGTTTCGCCCTAGCATGACGGCCGTGACCGCACCCTCGGACGCGCTGCGCCGGCTGCTCGACCTGCTCGCCTCCGGGGCGAGCACCGAGCAGCTGGCGCACGTCGTCGTGGCCGCCCGCGCGGAGGGCGCCCTCGACGCGGTCGACCTGGCCGCGCTGGCCAGCGCGGGCGAGCTGGCCCTGCGGATCCGCGAGACCCTGGCCGAACACCGGCGGCGGGAAGCCCAGCTCACCGCGCTGTTCGAGACCGCGAGCGAGCTCGCCGCACTGTCCGACCCGGACACCGTGCTGCGCTCGATCGTCCGGCGGGCACGGGCGCTGCTCGGTGTCGACGTCTCCTACCTGAGCCTCAACGACGAGGCCGAGGGCAAGACCTACATCCGGGTCAGCGACGGCTCGGTGTCGGCCGAGTTCCAGCAGATCGTGCTGGGCATGGGGGAGGGCCTCGGCGGGCTGGTCGCGCAGACCGCGCGGCCGTACGCGACGTCGGACTACTTCAACGACGACCGGTTCAAGCACACCCGCCACATCGACTCCGGCGTCGAAGACGAGGGCCTGACCGCCATCCTCGGCGTCCCGCTGGCCATCGGCCCGAAGGTGCTCGGCGTGCTGTTCGCCTCCGACCGCGCCGCGCGGGAGTTCTCCGCCGACGAAGTGGCGCTGCTGTCGTCGCTCGCCGACCACGCGGCGATCGCGCTGGACAGCGCGAACCTGCTCGACCAGACCCGCCGCGCGGTCGCCGAGCTCAACGAGGCCAACGCGACGAGGGAACGCGCCGAGGACGCGCACGACCGGCTGACCGACCTCGTGCTGCGCGGGGGTGACCTGCCGGACGTCGCCGACGCCGTCGCGGGCGTGCTGCACGGGAACCTCACGGTGTACGACGCCGACGGCACGCTCCTGGCGAGTTCGGCGGCGCCGGTGTCCCTCGACCCCGACGCGCTCGCCGCCGCCCGCACCACCGGGCGTGCGGTGTCCACAAAGGACAACTGGGTGTGCGCGGTGCAGGCGGGCCCCGAACTGCTCGGGAGCCTGGTGCTGGCCGGCCGCGCCGGGCTCAGCGACCCCGACCGGCGGCTGTTCGAACGCGCCGGCGTCGTGACGGCGCTGCTGCTGATGCTGCGGCGGTCGGTGGTGCGCGCCGAGGACGAGGTCCGCGGCGAGCTGCTGACCGACCTGCTCACCGCGCCCGGCCGCAATCCCCGGGCGCTGCTGGCCCGCGGCCGGCGGCTGGGCATCGACCTGTCGGCCCCGCACGCGGTGCTGGTCGCCCACGCGGACGGCGGTTCCCGGCGGCGCGTGGCGAGCGCGGCCGCCCGGCACGCGACGCTGGTCGGGGTGCACGCCGAAGAAGTCGTGCTGCTCGTGACCGGCGACCCGGACGAGCTGGCCCGCCGCGTCGCGGCCGACCTCGGCTCGGCCACCGGCCGTCCGGTCACGGTGGGCGCGGCGGGGCCGGCGGGCGGCCCGGCGGCGATCGCGGAGGCCCACGCCGAGGCGGCCCGCTGCGTCCGGGCGCTGCTGGCCCTGGGCCGCACGGGCGAGGGCGCGGCGATGGCCGGGCTGGGGTTCCTCGGCCAGCTCCTCGGCGACCGCGCGGACCTGGACGCGTTCGTCCGCCAGACGCTGGGGCCGGTGCTGGACTACGACGAGCGCCGCGGCACCGAGCTGGTCGCGACGCTGCGGGCCTACTTCGCGAACGGCTCGCAGCTGGCGCGGACGAAGGACGTGTTGCACGTCCACGTGAACACGGTCGTGCAGCGGCTGGAGCGGGTGGCGTCGCTGCTGGGGGAGGACTGGCAGGTACCGGATCGGGCGTTGGAGATCCAGCTGGCGTTGCGGTTGCACCGGCTCGCCGCGCCGCGGTGAGTTCTTCGATTTCTTCGAGAATGCCGCGGACCAGTACCGGTTGCGCCGCTCGGCAGCCCGGTGCGTCGACCGCCCGGGTCTAGCGGACCGCGGCTCGGCCAGGCACCGTGGAAGTCGTCGGATACCGCAAATGATGGGGGTTTCATGAAGGAATTCGAAAGCGCACTCGCGTCGGCGTTCGAGGTCGGCCCGGCCGCGGTGCCCGCGCTGGCGATCGACCAGCTCGACGGCCGGACGGGTACCGGGGCCGGCCCGGTGCCGATCTGCTACACCTGGGTGGCGGATCCGGTTCGCCCCTCGGTCAGCCCCTGTCGGTGATCGAATCCGGGAATGCCGGATGAACGCGGGGAAACCGCCCGACCAGCCCTGTCGGACCGCTCGGCGAACGGGCACGGTGGACGGTGACGTCCACCGGAACCGAGGGGGTTTCCGTGCGTGAATTCCAGCGTGCACTGACCGCCGTGTTCGAGGCCGCGCCGCCCGCGGTGCTCGACCTGAGGATCGACCGGCTCGACGGCCCGTCCCGTTCCGGGCCGGTACGGCCTCGTGTCGCCGCCGTCCGCGCCGAGCCGGTACTCGCGTGCGTCATGACCTTCCGCGCCGAGCCGGTCCGGTTGTGCCTGGCCGAGCGGGCCGGGGTGAACATGTGCCTGGCCGTGGCCGCCGGGTGAGCGAACCGTCCCCGCCCGTCGTCGGGTTCAAGCGGCACCTCCGTGCCGAGGTGGTGCCCGGCGACGCGGTCTACGTGCTCTCCGAGGACGGTGCGACAGCGCTGCGCGGGCCGCACCTGGAGTCCCTGGTTCCGTTGCTGGACGGCACCAGGGACTTCGCGGCGCTGCGCCGGGACCTGCCCGCCGACGTCCCCGCCGCGGAGGCGTCCGGGGTGCTGACCCGGCTCGCCGAAGCCGGGCTGATCGGCCTGCGCCCGGCGGCTTCCGCGCCCGAACTGGCCTATTGGGACGCCGTGGGCGCCGAACCGGCGCACGGCCGGGTCGCGCTGATCGGCGGGGATCCCGCGGCGGCCGGTGCCCTGCGCTCGGCCGGGCTCACCGTGGCCGATGACGAAGCCGACCTTTCCGTCGTGCTGTGTCACGACTACCTCGGTGCGCACCTGTCCGAAGTGGACGCCGAACACCGCGCGTCCGGACGTCCGTGGCTGCTCGCCAAACCCCTGGGGGCGCGGGTGTGGCTCGGCCCGTTCTTCACCCCCGGCGACGGCCCGTGCTGGCACTGCCTCGCTGCCCGGCTGTGGGGCAACCGGGCCGCCGAGGCGCATGTCCGGGACGCGCTCGGCCGGTCCGGTCCGTTGCCACGCCAGGAGGTCACGCTCGCTCCGCTGACCGCCGTCGCGCTCAACCTGGTCGCGCTCGAGGCGGCGAAGTGGCTGGCCGGGCAGCGCTACCCGGGCCAGCGTGCCCTGTGGACGTTCGACAGCCGCGACCTGACCGGCGAACGGCACGAGGTGCGCGCCCGGCCGCAGTGCCCGTCGTGCGGGAACCCGGAGCTGGTGCGCGAACGGACGCGCCGGCCGGTGGTGTTCGCATCCCGGCCGAAGTCGCGCACCGACGGCGGCGGCCACCGCGCGCTGCCGCCGGAGCGGGTGCTCGACACCTACCGGCACCTGGTCAGCCCGCTGACCGGGGTGGTCAAGGAGCTGAGCCGTGACACCCGCGGCCCGGCCCTGTTCGCCTCGTTCCGCTCCGGGCCGAACATCGCGCTGGGCCGGCGTGGTGCCGAACGGCTGACCACGGCGTTGCGCAGCCAGAACGGCGGCAAGGGCGTCACCCCGATCCAGGCCGAGGTCGGCGCGCTCTGCGAAGCTCTAGAACGGCACAGCGGCCACCACGACGGCGACGAAGAACGGGTGCGGGCCAGCTTCCGCGCGCTGGGCGACAAGGCGGTGCACCCCGGCACGTGCCAGCTCTTCCACGAACGCCAGTTCGCCGACCGGGCGCGCACCAACGCGGAGCACGGGCCGTTCCAGCACGTCGTCGAGCCGTTCGACGAAGACGCCGAACTGGACTGGACGCCGGTGTGGTCGCTCACCCGCGGCGAACACCGGCTGTTCCCGACCGCCCTGCTGTACTTCGGCGCGCCCGGGCCGGCGTCCGTGCTCGCCGACTCGAACGGCAACGCCGCGGGCGGCACCCTGGAAGACGCCACGCTCCAGGGCATGCTCGAGGTCGTGGAACGCGACGCCGTCGCGCTGTGGTGGTACAACCGCACCCGGCAGCCACCGGTCGACCTGGACGCGTTCGGCGACCCCTGGATCGCCGAGCTGCGCGAGGCCTACGCGGGCCTGGGCCGCGAGGTCTGGGTCCTCGACCTGACCGCCGACCTCGGCGTGCCCGTGCTGGCCGCGGTCTCCCGGCACACCGGCGGGCCGCGCGAGGCGATCATGCTGGGGTTCGGCGCGCACCTCGACCCGGCCGTCGCCGTCCGGCGTGCGCTGACCGAGCTGAACCAGATGATGCCCGCGCTCCTCGACGGGTGGGACGGCGGTGACGACCCGGACGCGGCGCGGTGGCTGCGGGACGCGACCGTCGCGAACCAGCCGTACCTCCGGCCGGACCCCGCCCTCGGCCCGGCCCGCTTCGAGGACGCCTCCTCGCCGGACCTGCTGGCGGACGTGCGGCTGGTGCAGGCCAGGCTCGAAGCCGCCGGGCTCGAGGTGTTCGTGCTCGACCAGACGCGGCCCGACATCGGGCTGCCCGTGGTCAAGGTGATCGTCCCGGGCCTGCGCGGGTTCTGGGGGCGGTTCGCGCCCGGCCGGCTCTACGACGTGCCGGTGCGGCTCGGCCGCCTGGCCGAGCCGACCGCCTACGAAGACCTCAACCCGATGCGGATCTTCCTCTAGCACTGACTGTCTTGCGGAGCCCTGGATCAGCACTGCCCGTCGGCGAGGACCCAGTACCCCGGGGATGTCTCCCGCAGTGCGTGCACGGTGAAGGTGTTCCACAGCCCCATGGCCTGGTTCGAACCGTTCGCGTACGTCTGCCCGGCGCTCTGATGCGCGCGGCCGGCCTGCGTGTGGGCGTAGTTGCTCGCACTCACGCAGGTACCGGCCTGAGCGGTGGTGGTGGTCGGCGGCGCGGCCGTCGTCGTGGTCCCGGATCCCTGGTCCAGCCCGAAGAACACGCCGGTGTGGTAGCTGGAGCAGATCCCGGCGAGGAAGTACGCGCCGGTGCTGCCGCACTGCGTCGGGCCGGTGCCCGGGTCGACCGCGGTGCCGTGCCCCATCCCGGCGATCGAATACAACCGCACCTTGTCGGCGTAGGTGGTCAGCGTCGTGCCGCCGGGCAGGGACTGCGTGCTCGTCGGGGTCTGGGAGATGCCGTGCACCGCCGTCCACTGGTCGCGCAGCTCGGTGCCGTTGACCGGGTAGACGGTGTAGTCGCCGGTGCCCTGCCAGATCGCCACCCGCGGCCACGGCCCGCCGTAGCCGGGGTACTGCGCCTTGACCTTCGCCGCCCACTGCGCCGGGGTCAGGTGCTGGTCGTTCTGCTGGCAGCTCGACGCCTGCGTGATGCTGGTGGCGCACTGCGCGGGCAGGCCGGCGTTGATGCCGCCCGCGGCGAAGACGTCGGGGTAGGCGGCGAGCAGGTCGGCCGCCATCCCGCCGCCGGCCGACAAGCCGGTCACGAAGACGCGCGAGGTGTCCGAGCCGTGGTCGGCGACCGCCTTGTCCACCATGGACTTGATCGACGCCGCTTCGCCCTGCCCGCGCGTGTCGTCGGCGGGATCGAACCAGGTGAAGCACTTCAGCGAGTTGTTCGCCGTGGACGTCTGCGGGAACACGACCTCGAACCGCCACCGGTCGGCCAGCTCGGGCCAGCCCGAATGGGCGTAGTAATCGGCGGCGCTCTGCGTGCAGCCGTGCAGCGCGACGACCACCGGACGGCCGCTCCCGAGCCCGGCGGGGGTGTAGGTGTACATCGCCAGGTTGCCGGGGTTGGCCCCGAAGGACGGCACCTGGACGAGGGACGACGGCGGCGGATCGGCGGCGGCCACCCCGACGGTGGCGAGCACGGCGGCGGTGATCGCGGCGAGTCCGGCGAAAGCGAGCTTGCGCATGGTGGGTTCCTTCTCGTCGTTGAGAGGGGCTCCAGCGACGCTAAGGCGGCCGTGCGGCGGGAGACCATGTGGCCGTCCACCACATCGGCTCGTCCGTTCATGGTGGCCGGCGGGATGGCTCCGGCGTGCCGCACGCGGTTGGGTTCGGGTATCGCGACGAGGCGGAGGTGGACCGTGCGGGGTTGGCTGGCTTTGGTTCTGGCGGGCGCGCTGGCGGCGGCGGTGCCCGCGCCGGCGTCGGCTTCGGCCGGGCGCTGCGCCGTCGAGGTACCCGGCGCCGAGCTGTCCGTGGCCGGGTGCCTGGACGACCTGACGACGACCGGCACACTCGCGTCCGGGCACACCGTCGAGGCGGACTGGGCCGGGCTGACGTCGGCGGGGCTGCCCACCTTCGGCGCGGTGCCCGGTGTCCAGGTCGACGGGTACTTCCCGGACTCCTCGACGTCGAACACCAACCACGGCTGGAACCACGACGCCCAGTTCGTGCTCCGGCTGCCGGAGCGGTGGAACGGCGGCCTGGTCGTCTCCGGCTCGCCCGGCGTCCGGCGCCAGTACGCGAACGACCGCGCGATCGGCGACCAGGCGCTCGCGGAGGGCTACGCGTTCGCCGCGACCGACAAGGGCAACACC
Organism: Amycolatopsis kentuckyensis; assembly: GCF_002155975.1. Lineage (GTDB taxonomy): Bacteria > Actinomycetota > Actinomycetes > Mycobacteriales > Pseudonocardiaceae > Amycolatopsis > Amycolatopsis kentuckyensis. The sequence goes on along the minus strand of NZ_MUMI01000498.1, from coordinate 7,841 downwards.
GGCGCGGCGTTCTACACCGACGGCGTCCGGCCGGGCGATGCGCTCGCCGAGTGGAACTCGCGCGTCACGCAGCTGACGCTGGCCGCCCGGTCCGCGGCGGCCCGGCACTACGGCCGTCCGGTGACGAAGACGCTCGCGGCCGGGCTGTCCAACGGCGGGTACCTCGTGCGGTGGCAGCTGGAGAACCGGCCGTGGCTCTACGACGGCGGCGTCGACTGGGAAGGGACGCTGTGGCGGGCCGACGGGCCGAACCTGCTGACGTTCCTGCCGCCGGCGCTGCGCGCGTACCCGGCGTACGCCGCGGGGTCGGCGGCCGCCCACCAGTCCATTTTGGACGCCGGGTTCGCGCCGGGGTCGGAGTTCCTGTGGGACTACCACCACCGCGTCTACTGGGACCTGACCCAGCGGATCTACCGCGAAGAGGTCGACCCGGCCTTCGACGGCTCGATCGAGGCCGGCACCCCGTTCTGCGCCAGTGGGACGCCTGCCTGTGACGCCGACTACGCGTATGCGTCCCGGCCGCGGTCGGTGGCGCGGGCGGTCGAGCGGATCTCGCTGACCGGGCGGATCGGCAAGCCGCTGCTGACGCTGCACGGAACGCTCGACACGCTGCTGCCGATCACGCGCGACTCCGACGTCTACGACCGGATGATCCGCGATTCGCAGCGAGGAGCGCTGCACCGCTACTACCGCGTCGAAGGCGGCAACCACGTCGACGGGCTCGTCGACGCCTTCCCGGACCGGCTGCGCCCGCTGGGCCCGTGCTTCCGGACGGCGTTCGACGCGCTCGGCGGGTGGCTGCACGGCGTGCGCCCGCCGGCCTCGGCGACGATCGCCCGCCCCGCCGGGGCGACCCCGGCGGAGCTGGCGAAGTCGTGCGACCTGGTCAGTCGCCCTTGATGAGGTGGTTGGCCAGGTCCGGGCTGAACGTGCCGGCCGGGACGCCCGAGCCGTAGCCGCAGCTGCCGTCGGAGTCACCGGGGACCTTGATCCACAGCTGCATCTCCGGGCCGCCGCCGAGCTGCGACGTGGCGCCGAGCTTGCGCTTCGGCGGGTTGCACCACTCGGTGTCCGTGCCGTGGCCGTTGCCGTTGCGGCTGGTGTCGACCACGAACGGCGCCGCGTAGCCCAGTGCCGCGTCGACGGCCTTGCCGTAGGTCGTCGACTCGGCCGTCGTGTAGAAGTTGGACACGTTCAGCACGAACCCGTGGATGGACTGCACGCCGACCGACTTCAGCCGCGAGGCCATCGTCGCGGCCGGGATCCAGGTGGCGTTGCCGCCGTCCAGGTACGCCCACGTGTTCGGTGCCTTCTGCGCGAACTGCGTCGAGGCGAACTTCAGCAGGTCGATCCGCGTCTGGCGGGCGTCGCCGGGCAGGCAGTCGAGCTGGGCGAGCGCGTCCGGCTCGATGATCACGATCGCCGGCTTGCCGCCGATGCCGTCGGCGAACGCGGAGATCCAGTCGCGGTAGGCCTGCGGGCTGCCGGCGCCGCCGGTCGACTCCCCGCCGCAGTCGCGGCCGGGGATGTTGTAGGCGACCAGGACAGGCAGCTTGTCGGCGACGTCGGCGGCGTAGGTGTAGGAGTCGACCGCCGCGCGGATGTCGCCACTCCAGTTGCCGAACCAGCGGGCGCCGGGCTTGGTCGCGATCGACGTCCGAATCGAGCCGGCGCGGCTGTCGCCGGGGTGGTCGCGGACCCACACCGCCGGGTTCGAGGCCGGGTCGACGTAGAAGCCGTTCGTCTTCTCGAGCGGGTTGCCGTCCGCGGCGAGGGCGGGGGACGTGGGGGCGAGCCCGGTGAGCGCCAGCGTGGCGGCCACGAGCCAGGTCTGGATGCGCATTTCCGCAGTTTGCCGCGGCGGCGTACACGAATCGTACAAAAATGTGGTGAACCGGATCGAACCAGCGTCCGTACTACTGGGTGAGGGGCGCGGTCTAGTCGGGGCGAAAACCGCGCCGAGCTGCAGTTTTACCGTCCGGACGGTCGACCCCGTTCGGCCGCTTGCGGGAGCGTCGACCGTCATTCATGATGGGCTTCGGGGTCCGCGAAAATTCGTCGAAGTCGAATATCCAGGTGTCGGCCATGCTGCGGAAGAACCGTCCGTCCGGAAGTGAACGTCATGCTCCTACCTGTGCCCGGGGCCGCCTGATGGCCGTCGACCTGCCGGGTCTCGCGATCGTCGCCGGGGTGCTGCTGCCGGCCTTCGCCGCGGCGGCCTGGGCGATCAGCCTGGAACGCCGGCGGCCGCGCCGTCCCCTGGCCGCCGCCGACCCGGAGCCGGACTTCACCGTGGCCGGGATCCAGTCACGCCTCCGCCGCGAGCTGATCACCCGGCGGCTGGCCGAGGCGGGCACGGTGGCCCTGCCGACGTTCCCGATCCCCGCGCAGACCCGCCGCGAACCCAGCATGGCCAGGCTGCCGTCCCGGGTGGCGGGGGTCCTCCCGCCGCCGCGCCCGGCGACCGCGGGGGCCCTGGCGCCGCAGTTCGCCTTCGCGGCCCCGGACACGGACCTCATGCGCCGCATCCTCGACGGGCTCCGCAAGCTGGACTAGCCGCGGCCGCAGGTGCCGGCGATCACGGGCCCAGGGCCGCCGGCGACTCGGCGTCCGGGATCAGCAGCCGGGGCGGGCCCGAGCCGTCGGCCGGGACCGACCAGACGTCCGCGTGACCCGGGCCGCGGGGCAGGCCGTAGCCGATCGTGTGGTCGTCGAGCCAGGCGGGCTGGTCGTCGACGCTGCGGGTGTCCGCCAGCGGGGTCGCCTTCGAGGTCGCCAGGTCGAGCACCGAGAGCCGCCAGCCGTGCGCCGGGTCGCCGTCCACGGCGGACTTGAACGCCACCCGCGTCCCGTCCGGGGACAGCGACGGGCACTCGACGTTCTCCCGCAGCGTGCGGATCGTGTGCGCGGCGAAGTCGCCCGCGACCAGGTAGCGGCGGCCGGCCGTCGACATCGTCGCGTAGAAGTGGCGGTCGTCGCGGGTGAACGTCACGCCCCAGAAGTTGAGGTCGGCCGCCTGGTAGGGCTTGCCGTCGAGGCTCACCGCGTAGTCCTCCAGCGTGCCCGCGAGGTCGCCGGTCGCCGTGTCGAGGATGCCGGCGCGGGTGGAGAACAGGCCGCCGTTGTAGGAGTCGCCGGTGACGAACACCGTCCACGCGAGCATCCGGCCGCTCGCCGACACCCGCGCCCGGTTCGGCAGCCCGACCAGCGGGATCTCCCGCCGCACCGCCAGCCCCGCGTCCAGCACGGCCAGCTGGTAGGTGGTCAGGTCGCCGTCCTGGCGCAGGCAGAGCCCGGTGCCGCCGGCGGCGTACACCCGCGCGCACGACAGCGGCGACACCGTCCGCGGGCCGCCGGGGTCGGTGGCGGACACCGTGGCGACGTGCCCCCGGTCGGCGTCGGCGGTGCTGCGGAACAGCAGCCGCGGGCCGGGGGCGAGGCTGACCGCGCCGGTCGCCGTGACGTCGTGGTTGCGTGCGCTCGCGAACCCGACGTACGCGACCGCCGCTCCGGCGAGCACGAGCACGCCGACGACCGCGATGAGGATCCGGGTTTTCACGCCGGCGCCTTCCGCGGGGAGAGCACCGCGAACGTCACGGCGATCGCGACCACGGCCCCGCCCGCGGCGACGGCGATCGCGAGGTCCGCGCCCCAGAACTGCCACGCGAGTCCGAACAGGACGGACGAGGCGAAGTAGGCCAGCGCTTGCGCGGTCTGGACCAGCGAGATCCCCGTGGTGCGCAACGACTCCGGCAGCAGCGGGCCGGCGAGCGCCATCAGCACGCCGTCGGTCGCCGCGTAGAAGGCGCCGTACAACGCGAGCGAGAGCGCGAACAGCAGCCAGCCGGACACCGGACCGGCCAGCAGCAGGTAGACCAGCGCGAGTGCGCCGTACCCGCCGAGCACCACCGGCAGCCGCCCGACCCGGTCGGCGAGCGCGCCCAGCGGCGCGGCGAGCAGCAGGTAGCTGAGGTTCGTGCCGACGGCGAGCAGCGGGAACCAGCCGGTGGCGATGTCCTCCTTGTGCTGCAGCAGCAGGTAGACGAACCCGTCGCCGACCGTGGCCAGCCCGAGCACGCACGCGGCCACCAGCAGCCGCCGCACGCCGCTGCCGCGCAGCAACGCGGCCGCCGCCCGCGGCGAGACCGGCGTCGCGGCGGCTTTCGGCGTCCGGCGGTCGCGGACGAACAGCACCAGCAGGAGCACCCCGATCGCGGCGATGCAGAAGCTGACGACGAACACGGCGTCGAAGGCTTCGGGGTCGGTCGCCCCGACGGCGGCCAGCACCGCGAGCGCGACCAGCGGCCCGGCGAACGCACCCACGCTGTCCATCGCGCGATGCACGCCGAAGGCCCGCCCGAGCAGCGGTTCGGGTGCCGACAGCGTGATCAGCGCGTCCCGCGGGGCCGTCCGCAGGCCCTTGCCGGTGCGGTCGAGCGTGATCACCGCGCCGATCGCGGCCGCCGACGCTCCCGCGGCGAGCAGGCCCAGCTTCGCCACCGCGGACAGCGCGTAGCCGGCGCCGGCCACGACCTTGCGCCGCCGGACCCGGTCGGCGACGTACCCGCCGGCGATCCGCAGCAACGCCGTCGCGCCGGTGTAGAGGCCGTCGAACAGGCCGTACGTGGCGGGGCTCAGGTGCAGGCCCAGGACCAGGTACACCGGCAGGACCGCGGTGACCATCTCCGAGGAGACGTCGGTGACGAGGCTGACGGCACCCAGCGCGAAGACGTTCGCGCCGACCGCCGAGAGCTTGCCCTTCGCGGCGTGCTCTCGGCGGCCGATGGTGGCGAGGTACACGCGGTTACTGCCAGACGTCGAGGATCGGCGACTTGCTCGCGGCGTTGCCGATGCCGGGCAGGCCGTAGGCCGCCTCGATCGTGCGCAGCACGGTGTAGTGGTTGATCGATTCGCTGTAGCTGCCGACCTTGACGTTCGCGCCGGTGAAGGTCGTGAAGATCTGATTGACCGACGTGCCGCTGTCCTCGTCGAACGTGGTGATCAGCAGGCTGTTGTGCGTCTTGGCCCACTGGGCGTAGGCGTCGAGGTTCTTCTTCAGCCAGGTGTCGCCGGTGCCGACGGAACAGTCGTGCATGTCGTTGCACATGTCGGGCGTGACGAACGAAACGGTCGGCAGCTGGGTGAAGTCGGACGGGAAGCCCGAGAACCGGAGGTTGCTCGCGGCGGGGACGTTCGAGAAGTCGACCCAGCTGTTGTGCTTGCGGCGGTAGGTGCCGCTCGAGCAGCCGGTGTAGCCGTCCGACGGCATGGCTTCGGAGTAGCCCTTGAAGGTCTTGCCCGCGTCGATCAGCTGACGGCCGAGGTTGGCCTTCGCGCCGAGGCTGGCGGGGCAGCTGTCGTCGGTGACGCCCTGTGTCGCGCCGGAGAAGAGGGCGACGTAGTTGGGCTGGCTCGGGTGGGTGATCGCGAAGGAGTTCGTGAACTTCGCGCTCTGCGAGGCGAGGGTGTTGAAGTAGGGCGCGCTGGAACTGCCGTTGATCGAGGAGTACTTCTTGTTCTCGAACATGACGAGGACGATGTGGTCGAACGCCGGCACGGCCGCGGCGGTCGGCCGGACGGCGGCGGACTCTCCGGTGACGGCGGCCGCGGTGACGGCACCGGCGGTGACCAGGGTGGCCGCGGCGAGCGCGGCGAAGATCCGCTTGCGGATCATGGGTCCTCCAGCACTGAGGGGGTGGGCGCCTCATGGTGCCCACGGCAGGGGACCGGTTCGTGAGGTGCTGTGGTCCGGTTCGTGAACACCAGGAAACCTCCGGCGGACAACGGAAAGAGTGGGTGAATGGCTTTCCGGTGTCAACCTCCTTTGGTTGGTGCGTCAGGGCTTTGACAGGTCGCTCCCAGCTCGTTCAAAGGAACGGCGCCGACACTCGGTGCCATGGAACCCACCACCCCGGCCGGACCCGCCCGCCGCGAGCAAGGACGCCGCAAGGCCGCGCTGGCCACGGCGGCCGCCGCGGTACTGGGCGCGGCGGCCGCCGGCGCCATCGGCTTCGGCTTGTCGACGGCCTCGGCTGACCCGGACTCCACCTCGGATTCGACCTCGACCACCACCGACACGTCGCAGGACCGGCTGCAGGCGCCCGACAGCGGCTTGAGCAGCGGATCCGGCCAGGCGCACACCGGTTCGGGGGCGTCGTGACCACAGCGTTCCCGGCCCTGGGCACGACGGCCGAGCTGATCGTGACCGATCCCACCCGCCTGGGGGATGCGGTCGCGGTGCTGCGGGAGGAGCTGGCGGCGATCGATGCGGCCTGCAGCCGCTTCCGGGTGGACTCGGAGATCTCCCGGCTGCACGCGGCGGCGGGCCACCAGGTCCGCGTGGGGCCGGTGCTGGCGGAGGCGCTGGCGGTGGCGTTGCGGGCGGCCCGGCTGACCGGAGGATTGGTCGACCCGACGGTGGGGGCGGCGGTGCGGGCCCTGGGCTACGACCGTGATTTCGCTTTGGTTGCCGGTGAGCGGCACGCGGGTGGGATCGGTGTTGCCGGTGAGCGGCACCCGGATGCGATCGGCGTTGCCGGTGATCGGCACCCTGGCGGGATCGGCGTTGCCGGTGATCGGCACCCTGGCGGGATCGGCGTTGCCGGTGATCGGCACACCGCAACCGTTCCCGCGCCCGGCTGGCACCGGATCCTCTTCGACCCCGTCCACCGGCTCGTCGTCCTCCCGCGGGGCGTGCACCTCGACCTCGGCGCGACCGCCAAGGCCCTCGCCGCCGACCGGGCCGCCCGGCGGATCCACGCCACGCTCGGCTGCGGAGCGCTCGTGAACCTCGGCGGCGATCTGCGCGCCGCCGGGCCCCCGCCCGCCGGCGGCTGGCAGATCGCGCTCGGCGACGACCACGCGACCGCCGTCACCCGGCCGGCCGCCACCGTCGCCCTCCACCGGGACGGTGCGCTCGCCACCTCCGGCACCGCGCGGCGGCGCTGGCGCCACGGCGGGCGGACCGTGCACCACATCGTCGACCCGCGCACCGGTGATCTCCCCGAAGCCCGCTGGCGCACCGTCACCGTCGCCGCGAAGTCCACTGTGGATGCCAACACCGCGAGCACCGCGGCGATCGTCCTGGGTGGCGAGGCACCCGGCTGGCTCGAGCGGCGGAACCTGCCCGCACGGCTGGCCGGCGTCGACGGCGACGTCGTCACGACGCCCGGCTGGCCCGCGGAACGGGAAGCGGCATGAGCTCCGCGGTGTGGTACTTCAGCCGCGCGACCGGGCTCGTTTCGCTGGTGCTCTGCACCGGCGTCGTCGTCCTCGGCGCGCTCGGCGCCGGGCGGTTCGCCACCCGCGGCTGGCCGCGGTTCGCCGTCGCCGCCGTGCACCGGAACCTCGCGCTGACCAGCCTGGCGTTCCTCGCGGTGCACATCGCGTCGGCGGTCCTCGACGGCTACGTCCCGCTCGGCTGGCTCGACGTCGTCGTCCCGTTCGGCGCGGGGTACCAGCCGCTGTGGGTCGGGCTCGGCGCCGTCGCGGTCGATCTGCTGCTCGCGATCGTCGTCACCAGCCTCGTGCGCACCCGGCTGCCGGCGCGGGCCTGGCGCGCCGTGCACTGGCTGGCCTACCTGTGCTGGCCGGTCGCGCTGGTGCACGGCTTCGGCATGGCCGAAGACGACGCCGCCTACGGCTGGATCGTCGCGCTGGACGTCCTGTGCGTGCTGGCTGTGCTCGCCTCCGCCGGCTACCGCGCCACGCACGCCCGCAAGTTCGCTGCCCTGGGAGGCACCCGATGAGCATCCTGCCCTCGCACCGGCTCGACCTGGCCGGTCACCGGCGCCGCAACGGCGTCCTGCCCTGGGTCGCCTACCACGGCGACGACGGCCGCG
>NZ_MUMI01000497.1 GCF_002155975.1 Amycolatopsis kentuckyensis | reverse complement strand
GCCGGGTCGGGCAGCGCCCGCGCCGGACCGGGCCTGGCTGGATCACGCCGTGCCAGGCCGGGTCGGGCAGCGCCCGGGCCGGGCCACGCTGACTCGCGCCGGGCCGGAGCGGCAGCTCCCGCGCGGGCCGGGCCACCCGGGCTGCGCCGCCGGACCGGATCGGGCCGCGCCGGGCTGCGCTGCCGGGCCGGGCCGGGCGCACTCCTTCACCCCGCCCGCCGGGTCGCGCGGGCGGGCCCGGCACCCACCGCGCCGGAGCCCGTCCGGCCGCGGCACCCCGGTCGTTACGCTCGGGGCGTGACGCACATCGTCTTCGTCTGCTCCGGCAACATCTGCCGCTCCCCGATGGCCGAGCTGGTTTTCCGGGCCAAGCTCGACGATGCCGGGCTCGGCGACGCCGTCCGCGTCACCAGTGCCGGCACCGGTCCGTGGCACGCCGGGGAGCCCGCCGACAAGCGCGCCCGCGCGACGCTGAAAGCGCACGGCTACCCGACCTCGCACGTCGCGTCCGAGGTGTCGGACGAGGATCTCGCCGCCGATCTGCTGCTGGCCGCGGACGAGGGGCACCTCGAATTCCTGCGCGCCCGGGTCGGCGACCCGGGCAAGGTGCGGCTGCTGCGGTCGTTCGACCCCTCGGCACCCGAAGGCGCCGAGGTCCCGGACCCCTACTACGGCGGCGACGACGGCTTCGAAGACGTCCTCGGCATGGTCGAGCGCGCGGTGCCCGGTTTGCTGGATTGGGTGCGTTCGCGGAGGTAGCGGTCACGGCCCGCGCAGGCCCGCGGGCGGCACGGGCTACCGTGGTGGGGTGCGGTTGCGGTTCCTGCTCCGGCCCGGGTGGCTGGCTCTGACGGCGGTGGTGTTCACCTTCGCCATCTGCTGCTTCACCCTGCTCTCCCCCTGGCAGTTCAGCCGCAACACCGAGCGCGAGCAGCAGAACTCCGCCTTGGAGACGTCGTTCACCGCGGCGCCGGTGCCGCTCGCGCAGCTGCTGCCGCCGGGGAGCGTGCCCGGCCCGCACACCGAATGGCACCTCGTCTCGATCACCGGCCAGTACCTGCCGGACAAGGAGGTCGTCGCGCGGCTGCGGACCGTCCAGGGCGAAGGCGCCTTCGAAGTCCTGACGCCGATGCGGACCACCGACGGCACGGTCGTGCTGATCGACCGCGGCTACGTCCGGCTGGACAGCAAGTCCGCCGCGCTGCCGTTCGCGCCGCCGCCGGCCGGGACCGTCCAGGTCACCGCGCGGGTGCGCGCCGACGAGACCGACCCCAAGAACCGCGCTGCCTTCGCCGACGCCTCGACCGGCGGGCGGCTGCAGAGCTACGTCGTCGACTCCCGGGTGGTGGCACGGGCGGGCGGGCTCGACATCCGGCCGGGGTACTTCCAGCTCGACCTCGGCCAGCCCGGCGTGCTCGGCGCGCTGCCACTGCCGCAGACGGACTCGGGGCCGTTCCTGTCGTACGCGCTGCAGTGGATCGCGTTCGGCGCGATGGCGCTGCTCGGCTGGCTGTACTTCACGGTCCGCGAGCTGAAGCCGGGTGGGGCGCTGGACGCCTCCTCGTCTGCGCCGGCTCGGCGGAAGTCCGTCGCGGAGATCCTCGCGGAGGACGAACTCGCCGAAAGTGGCCATCAGAAGTAGGCCGGAAATGGCCCTGTGGTGAGGCCACTTGCGGTGGTGATACTCGGGGCATGTTGATCCACCCGTGGGACGCGTCCTCCGCTGCCGAGTGGCGGGAGTGGCTGTCCGCGCACGACTTCGGCCAGCTGATCGCCGGCGGCCGGGGCCGGGACCTGCCCGTGGTGACGCCGGCGCACTTCGCCTTCGACGGCGACCGCACGATCGTCACGCACCTGGCCCGGCCGAACCCGATCTGGCCGCTGCTGGAGGAGCACCCGCGAGCGCTGCTGACGGTGATCGGCGACTACACGTACATCCGCGCGGACTGGAACGCGACCGGGGACCCGGCGCTCGGCGTCCCGACGTCGTACTACGCGACGGTGCAGCTCGAAGGGGACGTCCGGCTGGTCGACGACCCGGCGGCGAAGGCGGCGCTGCTCGACAGGCAGCTGCGGCACTTCGAGCCGGACGGCGCCCGGGCACCGGTGAGCGCGGCCCAGGACGCACCGGACCGGCGGCTGCTGCCGGGGATCCGCGGGATCGAATTCACGATCACCGGGGTCCGGGCGAAGTTCAAGTTCGGCGGGAACAAGACAGCCGAGGATCGCGAGCGGATCGGGGATCGGCTGGCCGAGCGGGGTGGCCCGCTGGACGAGGAGGCGTTGGCCCAGCTGCGGCGGCGGGGCTGAGAGAGCTCGAGGTCCGCCAGACGCTGCGGCGAGCCGCCGCAGCCCAGGAACGGGACAACGCCCACGAAACGGGAATGGTCCCGTCGGTGACGAACATTTTGCGGGATCCGGCTGATCTGGCTCTCCCCGAAGCAGAACTCGGCCCTTCACCTTCCGAGCGGCCCAATTACCATTGGAAGGACTTCCGGACCTTCGACGGCATTGAACGCAACGTTGACGTTACGCCAATCGTCCTGAACGTGAAATCTGTGATCCGATCGTGAGTTGATGATAGGCCAACGGGGTGCCACGTCCGGCCAGTCGTTGCGTCCTCGGAGCCACCCACGATGAAGCGCCCACAAGCCGCAGATACCCCGGGAGACGAGATGTCTTGGACGTGCGCCAAGTGCAACCACCGGAACCACGACGACGATGCCGCGATATGCGGTAGCTGCCCCAAAGCGAATCCCGGCAGAAACTCATGGAACCCACACACCCCCGAACATCAGTATCTGGGCCGAGTCACATGTCCTCATTGCGGGTATTCAAACGCCAGCGGTCAGGACAAGACCTGCTACCGATGCGACAAAAAGCTCAGACCCGGGCGCTGACGACCCGGGTGCCCGGCGTTGTGCTGTCCTCAGCAGCGAAACGCTGTTGCTCACAGTACGGCGTTCCTGCTGGACGGGGGCCTTCGCGCCTCGCATGATCCCCGCCCCCGGCAGCCCCACGGTCCACAGCCGGCCAACTTTGTGGACAACGAGCCGTCAGCGGCGCCCGAAACCCGCCACCACGGCGACCACCACCGACGTCGCCCCGGCGAGCCAGCCCACCACGCGGGACAGCTCCACCGCGCGCGTCACGTGTCCCGCGTCCGGGTTCCGGCCCACTCCCAGCACCGGGAGCTCCAGCACTCCGTGCGGGTACACCGTCCGGCCGCCGACGCGGATTTCCAGCGCTCCGGCGAAGGCCGCCTCCACGCGGCCCGCGTTCGGGCTCGGGTGGGCGATCGTGTCCCGGCGCCAAGCCCGCCACGCGCCGCCCGCCGAGCCGCCGACCACCGGGGCCGCCAGGACCGTCAGCGCCGCCGCCACGCGGGTCGGGACCAGGTGGACCAGCTCGTCCGCCCGGTCCACCGCCCAGTGGCCGCGGCGGCCGACGCGTGACCGGCGCAGCAAGCTCACCGCCCGGGCGCCCAGCAAGCCCGGCACGCCCGCCAGGGCGCCCCACACCAGCGGGGCCACCACCGCGTCCGACGTGTTCTCCGCCAGCGTCTCCACCGAGGCGCGGGACAGCGCGATCGCGCCCAGGCCGTCCGCCACCCGGGGGTCCAGCTCGGACAACGTGGCCCGGGCCGGCTCGAAGCGGCACTCCTCCAGGTCGCGGGCCAGTTCCGTGCCCTGCTGGGCCAGGCCGGCCGCGCCGAGGACCGCCCACGTCGTCACCGCCGTCGCCGTGGCTTGGGCCAGGGGGCGGCCGCGGCTCGCCCGCTCGAGCAACGCCCCGCCCACGACGAGCGCGCCCGCGACCACGGCACCCGACCGGTGCGGGAGGCGGCGGAACGCCGTCACCGGGAGGCGGCGGCGGGGGTCGCCGAGGGCGCCGTCGGCCGCCACGCCCAACACCAGTCCGATCGCGCGCGCCGCGCTCACCCGTGCCCCCCGGCGGAAGAAAGTCCAGTTGCCTCCGGGAGGCTACTCGGCCTCGGGGTCCCCCTCCGCCACCAGGGCGGCGATCTCGTCGCGGGCCTGGACGACGATGTCGCGCATCGCCCGCTCCGCCCGGTCCGCCTCCCCGGCGGCCACCGCCGCGGCCACCTCCACGTGCAGCGCCACGGCCTCGGGCTGCGGCTCCGGCGGCATCAGGCCGTGCCCGGTGCGCCCGGTGAGCACCTCCGCGACGACCTCCGACAGCTGCCCGAACATCGGGTTCCGGGACGCGGCGAGCAGCAGGTCGTGGAAGGCGATGTCGAAGTCGAGGAACGCCGCGAGGTCGCGCGCCCGGGCCGTTCGCGCCAGCCGCTCCCCCAGCGCACCCAGGCGGCCGCGTTCCTCCGGCGTCGCGCGCAGGGCCGCGAACCGCGCCGCGCACGGCTCGATCGCCGAGCGCAGCTCGTTCAGCGTGGCGAGCGCCGCCGGGCGGGCCGGGCCGTCGAGCTGCCAGCGGATCAGCCGCGGGTCGTAGTGGTTCCACGCCGCCGGCTCCCGGACGATCACCCCGACCCGGCGCTTGCTGGTGGTCAGCTGCATCGTCTCCAGCACGCGCACGACTTCGCGGGCCACGGTCCGCGAAGCGCCGTAGCGTTCTTGAAGGTCTTCCGAGCGCAGCACGGTGCCCGGGACCAGGGATCCGTTCGCGATCGCCGCGCCGAGGGCAGCCAGCACCTGCTCGTGTCTCACCCGATCAACTTAGCGGTCTGACTCGATTAAGTAGTACTTCATCTTGAATAAGTAGTACTTTTGAGTTTCACTCACCTGGGCACAACGAAGTGGGAGGTGCGGATGACCGTCATCGTGGTGATGGGCGTGTCAGGCTCCGGGAAGACGACGATCGGCACGGCGCTCGCCGAGGCCCTGGGCGTCGAGTACGCGGAAGCGGACACGTTCCATCCGAAGGCCAACATCGACAAGATGACCGCCGGCACGCCGCTGACGGACGAGGACCGCGCCCCCTGGCTCGAGGCCATCGCCGGCTGGATCCGCGAGCACCAGGCGAGCG
>NZ_MUMI01000496.1 GCF_002155975.1 Amycolatopsis kentuckyensis | reverse complement strand
CCGCGGTGCTGGCCGCGGTGGTCACGGTCGGCGCGATCGGCGCGGTGTTCCTGCTGCGGCCGCGGCCCGAGGCGCCCCCCGGACTGGCCGAACCCGCCGCCGCCCCGGTGCCGCCCGCGGTGACCTGCGGCGGCGGTCCGTGCCGCCAGCTCGCGGCGGTGACCGTCGGGGGTACGCCGGTGGTGCTGCTGACCGACGCTGCGGGCGGTTCGGGCCGCCTGCGCGTCGGGCCCGAGCCGGGCACGGTGTTCGAGCTGTCGATCGCCGAGCTGGGCGTCCGGCTCGACCAGAACTCGCTGCGCTGCATCGACGGCCCGGCCCCGGCCTGCCTGGTCCGCGGCGACGTCGGCGACGACGGCACGGCCGCGTACGGCGAACTGCTCGTCGGCAACGGGGGAGTGTGGCGCGACTCGGGCAAGCCGTACTACGCGGACGCCGGGACGCTGTCGCTCTACGACGTCACAGCCGACGCCAGTCCCGACGTGATCGTGGTCCGCCACGACTGCCCGGACTCGGCGTCCGGCACCCCGAAGTGCGCGGCGGCTCCGGTGCTGGGCGAGGTGTACGACCTGGCGGGCCGGTCGGTGGGCTGCACGCGCCGGGTGACGTCGCCGTCGGACCTGCGCGGCTGGCCGGACATCCGCCTCGCCCGCGCCGACCTCCGCGCCTGCCCCTCGTGACAGCCGCAACTTTCCGGGGGAAAGTGATGGAGCGCTGCACTCCGGATCACTTTCCCCAAGGAAAGCCGAGAGTCGGGTCAGGCGGGGGCGGGTTCCGTGTGGCGGGCCGCCGAGCCGTCGTCGCTGTGCTCGGGCCGGTCGGTCGGGGCGTCGAGGACCTCGTCGTCGAGGAGGCCTTCGCTGCGCGCCACGATCGTCGGCACCACGATCTGGCCGGCCACGTTCGTCGCCGTCCGCATCATGTCCATGATCGGGTTGACCGAGTAGATCAGCGCCAGGCCCAGCGCCACCTGCTTGGCGTCCAGGCCGATGAACGACGTCGTCAGCGTGAACGCGGTCAGCCAGCCCGTGGTCCCGGCGGTCGCCAGCGCGCCGACCACGGCGACCACGACGATGCCCGCGTACTGCCAGAAGTTCAGCGACACCCCGGCCAGGTTGGCGACGAAGATCGCCGCGATCGCCGGGAACACCGCCGCGCAGCCGTCCATTTTGGTCGCGCTGCCGAGCGGGGTCGCGAAGGCCGCGTAGGCCGGCTGGACGCCGAGGTTGACCGCGGACTGGCGGGTCAGCGGCAGCGTGGCGGCCGAGGACTGCGAGGCGAACGCGAACTGGATCGCGGTGCCCGCCTTCGCGAAGAACTTCAGCGGGCTGACCTTCGCCACGAACTGCAGCAGGATCGGGTAGACGACGAACAGCACGAGCAGGCAGCCGACGTACACCGCGAGCGTGGTGGAGAACAGCGGCCGGAACAGCGCGTCGCCGTAGTTCGCCACCGCCGCGCCGATCAGGCCGACGATGCCGATCGGGGCGAGCCGGACGATCCAGCCGAGGTACCGCTGGATGATCTCGAACACGCTGGTCGTGAAGTCCACGAACGGCTTCGCCTTGTCACCGAGGCTGTAGGCGGCCGCGCCGATGACCAGCGCGAGGAACAGCACCTGCAGCGTCTCGCCGTCGGAGAACGCTTTCACGAAGTTCTCCGGCAGCAGCCCGTTGACGAAGGCGTCCCACGAGCCCCAGTGGTCGACGCTCTGCGCGGCGCGGTCGGCGTTCTTGGCGGTCGCCGTGACGCCGCCGAGCCCGCCGGCGCCCGGGTCGAAGATCCGGCCGACCGCGATGCCGATCAGCGACGCGATGAACGACGTGATCGCGAACCACAGCACCGTCTTGCCGCCGAGGCGGGCCGCGGTGCGGCCGCCGCCGAGCTTGCGGAGGCTGTTGATGCCGACCACGATCGCCGTGAAGACCAGCGGGATCACCGCGATCTGCAGCAGCGTGGTGAAGATGGTGCCGATCTGGTCGAGGAGATCGGTCAGCCAGCCGGCCTCGGTCTGCCGCGCGACGACGCCGAGGGCGGCGCCGACGACGAGCGACCCGAGAACCGCGGCCGCGAACACCCGCGGCTTGGTGTATGTCCGTACGAAAGACACGGGGCGACTCCGGTGCTCGAAAGTTTCCAGTCTTGCCGGGTGAAGAGAACGTTAGGCAAGAGAGGACTCTTCCGGATCACCCGAAGGTGTGGTCCCTTTCTCAGGATGCGGGAGACCGCCAGAGATCCACGACACCCACGCCGACCTCGGCCAGCAGCCGGCGCGTCAGCGGCAGGCTGATCCCGATCACGCTCGTGTGGCCGCCGTCGAGTCCTTCGACGAACCAGCCGCCCAGGCCGTCGATCGTGAACCCGCCGGCGACGTTGAGCGGCTCGCCGCTGGCGACGTAGGCGTCGATCTCCGCCGGGCTCGGCGTGCCGAACCGGACCGTGGTCGATTCCCAGCCGGCCGCCTCCTTCGCGCGCGTCCCGCCGTCGAGCCGGACGACCGCGTGCCCGGTGAGGAGTTCACCGGATGTTCCCGCCATCGCGGCCCAGCGGGTGCGGGCGACGTCCGGCGACCCCGGCTTGCCGACCATCTGCCCGTGGATCGAAAGCATCGAATCGCAGGCGACGACGACGGCGTCCGGGTGGGCCGCGGCGACCTGGTCGATGACCGCCTCGGCCTTGGCCGCGGCAAGGGCCTGGACCAGTTCGGACGGCGACGGGTCGGTCAGGGAGGCGGCGACCGCGTCCTCGTCGACGCCGGACACGAACACGGCGGGATCGAGGCCGGCGGAGCGCAGGAGGGCGAGGCGGGCGGGGGACTGGGAGGCGAGGACGAACTGCACGACTGAAACTTACTTGACCAGGCGGTCGTGACCGAATCGTGACCGGCGTGACTCAATGGGAGAGCTAATTTGTTTTGGCTCGCAACTTATGGATCGACGGAACGTCACGGAGAGAACAATGCCGCTCCTCCGCACCACGAGATCTTTGCGAACCACTGTCCTGGCCGGTCTCCTGCTCGCGGGCACGGCTGTCGTCCCGATGGCGTCCGCCTCCGCGACGCCGCTGTACCGGGACCCCCGCGCCTCGGTGGCCGACCGCGTCACGGACCTGATGGCGCGGATGACGCTCGACGACAAGGTCGGGCAGATGACCCAGGGCGAGCGCGGCTCCGCGAACCCCGCCCAATCCGCCGCCGCCCGGCTCGGCTCCATCCTCTCCGGTGGCGGCTCGACGCCGGCGCCGAACACACCGGCCGCGTGGGCGGACATGATCGACGCCTACCAGCGAGCGGCGACGTCGACCGGGCTCGGCATCCCGATCATCTACGGCTCCGACGCCGTGCACGGCCACAACAACGCCTACGGCGCCACGGTCTTCCCGCACAACATCGGCCTGGGCGCGGCGAACGACCCGCAGCTGGTCGAGAAGATCGGCGCGGTCACCGCCGAAGAAACCGCGGCCACCGGCGTCAAGTGGGCCTTCGCGCCCTGCCTGTGCGTCGCCCGCGACGACCGCTGGGGCCGCACGTACGAGTCCTTCGGTGAAGTCCCCGCCAACGCCGTCGCGAACTCGGTGGTCGTCAAGGGCCTGCAGGGCAGCGCGCTCGGCGCCACGACGTCCGTGCTGGCCACGGCCAAGCACTTCATCGGCGACGGCGGCACCACCGGCGGCGTCGACCAGGGCAACACCCAGATCACCCTCGACGAGCTGCGCGCGGTCCACCTGCCGCCGTTCCAGGCCGCGATCGCCGCCGGCGTCGGCTCGGTGATGATCAGCTTCAACAGCTGGAACGGCGTCAAGGACCACGGCAACAAGTTCCTGATCACCGATCTGCTCAAGGGCGAGCTGCACTTCGCCGGCTTCGTGGTTTCCGACTGGAACGGCATCGACCAGATCGACGGGCAGCCGGGATTCACCGCCGCCGAGGTCAAGCAGGCCGTCAACGCCGGCATCGACATGGTCATGGTCCCCAGCGACTACGCGAAGTTCGTCAGCACGCTGAAGGCCGAAGTGGCGAACGGCCACGTCCCGATGTCCCGCATCGACGACGCCAACCGGCGGATCCTCACGAAGAAGTTCGAGCTGGGCCTGTTCGAGCACCCGTACACCGACCGCTCGCTGCAGCAGGGCTTCGGCAGCGCGGCGCACCACGAGCTGGCGCGGCAGGCCGCGCGCGAGTCGCAGGTGCTGCTGAAGAACGACGGCGTGCTGCCGCTGGCCAAGACGAACAACAAGATCTTCGTGGCCGGCAAGAACGCGAACGACCTGGGGAACCAGGCGGGCGGCTGGACGCTGACCTGGCAGGGCCAGAGCGGTGAACGGGTGATCCCGGGCACGACGATCCTCGACGGCATCAAGGCCGGTGCCGGGAAAGGCACGGTGGTGACCTATGACCGTGCGGGTAGCGGAATCGACTCGAGTTACCAGGTCGCGGTCGCCGTGGTGGGCGAAACGCCGTACGCCGAAGGGCAGGGAGACCGCCCCGGCGGCCTCGCCCTCGACGCCGCGGACGTCGCCCTCATCGGCAAGCTGAAGGCTTCGGGTGTGCCCTTGGTCGTGGTGACCGTCTCCGGGCGGCCGCTGGACATCGCGGCGCAGCTGCCGTCGGCCAGGGGACTGCTGGCGGCCTGGCTGCCGGGCTCGGAAGGCGCCGGCGTCGCGGACGTGCTCTACGGCGACTACAACCCGACCGGGAAGCTGAGCTTCACCTGGCCGAAGAGCTCGTCACAGGAACCGATCAACGCCGGTGACGGCAAGCAGGGCCTGTTCCCGTACGGGTTCGGCCTGTCCTACGGCCGTCGCCACTAGCCGGGTGCTGCGGAGGCCCGGGCGCTGACCCGGGCCCTCGCCGCCCTTCAGCCGGCGCCGTAGCGGAGGCCGTCGACGAGGACGGCGACCAGGCGCCTGCCGTGCTCGGGCTCGCGGCCGGGGGCGGGCTGGCACAACAACGCGATCGCGTACAGGAGGTCCTCGGCGCCGAGGTCGCCGCGGATCGCGCCGTCGGCGGCCGCGGCGTCGAGCAGGGCCGTGAGCGCGGGACCCAGCCGCTCCATGAAGTAGCCGGGCAGCCCTTCGAACGCCGGATCGCCCGAGTGCAGGGCCGAAGCGAGCCCGCGTTTGGTCCCGAGGAGGTCGACGAACCGGTCGATCCAGAGCGAAAGCGCCCGCTCCGGCGGGTGGGCGGCGCTCAGCTGGGGGCCGGCGTCGGCGACGGCGTCGATCCCGGTCCGCACCACGGCCTTGACCAGGTCCGAGCGCTGCGGGAAGTGCCGGTACAGCGTGCCCACGCCGACTCCGGCGAGGTCGGTGATCTCCTTGGCCGGGGCGTCCACGCCGGAGGTGTCGAACACCGACCGCGCCGCCTCGACCAAGGCCTCGACGTTGCGCTGGGCGTCGGCGCGCCGCCGTCGGGTCTCCTGGGTCACTCCGCCCCTCTCGGTTGCCTAACCGGAAAACCTTTCCGTATAGTTCCGGAATAGGTTTCCACTTACGGCCAGCGTACGGCACCCGCGCCGACCGGCACCTCAGCAGGGAGAATCCCATGCACCACCGCACCCTCGGCCGGACCGGGATCAAGGTCAGCCCGTACGCGCTCGGCGCGATGATGTTCGCGACGTCCTTCGGCAACCCCGACCCGGACGACTCCGCCCGCATGATCCACAAGGCGCTGGACGCGGGCATCAACTTCATCGACACCGCGGACGCCTACGGCGACTCCGAAGAGGTCGTCGGCAAAGCGTTGCGGGGCCGCCGCGACGACGTCGTGCTCGCCACGAAGTTCGGCCGCCAGGTCGGCGACGACCCGCACCACCAAGGCGCGTCCCGGCGCTGGATCGTCACCGCCGTCGAGAACTCGCTGCGGCGCCTGCAGGTCGACCACATCGACCTCTACCAGCTGCACCGCACCGATCCCGCGACGGACGTCGAGGAAACGCTTTCCGCGCTGACCGACCTGCTCCGCGCCGGCAAGATCCGCGCGATCGGCACGTCCCAGAGCCTCGCGTCCGACATCATCGAGGCCCAGTGGGTCGCCGAACACCGCGGCCTGGCGCGGTTCCGCGCCGAGCAGGCGGCCTACTCCCTCCTCGACCGCGGTGTCGAACGCGAAGTGCTGCCGCTGGCCCAGCGCTTCGGCATGGGCACGCTGATCTGGGGCCCGCTCGGCCAGGGCCTGCTCACCGGGCGCGTCCGCAAGGGCGGGCGGAACGACCTGCGCCGGGCCCACCTGCTCAAGCACCTCAGCGACGAACGCCGGCTCGACGTCGTCGAGCAGCTCGTTCCGCTGGCCGCCGAAGCGGGCCTGCCGATGACGCACCTCGCGATGGCCTTCGTCATCGCCCACCCCGGCGTCACCAGCGCGCTGCTGGGCCCGCGGACCATGCCCCAGCTCGACGACCTGCTGGCCGGCGTCGAGGTCCGGCTCACCGACGACGTCCTCGACCGCATCGACGCCATCGTGCCGCCCGGCACCGACATCGGCGCGCTCGACCAGAACTACCAGCCGCCGGCCGTGCACGACCCGGGCCTGCGCCGCCGCCCGCTCGCCGAGCGGGCCGCGGCTTAGGCGACTACTGCGTGACCGGCTCGCCGAGCCCCCGCTCCGGTGCCCGGCACCGGAGCGGGGGCCTGCGCCGGGTTCAGGCCGCGGCCGCTTCGGGCACCGGGGTTTCCCAGCGCGGCTTGACCCGCTGCATCACCGCTGCCGCGGCCACGCCGAGCAGGAGCACGCCCATCGGCAGCAGCATCGTCACGCGGGCGGCGTCGGTCAGTCCACTGTGGACCGCCTCGGTGGCCAGCTTCCCCGCCTGCGTGGCGATCTCCGCGGGCAGCCCCGGCATCGGCGACGGACCGCCGGCCGAGCCGAACTCCCCGGTGCTCGCCGCCGCGTGCGCGATCCCCTCGGCGAACGGCGCCCGGTACTGCTCCGGCAGCTGCGAAGCCGCCTTCGTGGCCTCGTCCGCGATGGACGCGCTGATCCGCGCCTGCAGCAGCACGCCGATCGCCGCGCTGCCGAGCACGCCGCCCACCTGGCGGGCGGTGTTGAAGATGCCGGACGCGGTCCCGGCCAGCCGCGGCTCGACCGAGCCCATCGTCAGGTTGCTCATCGGCGAGAAGATGCAGCCGATGCCGAGCCCGCAGACCAGCAGTGCCGGGACGAACGTCCACGGGTTGCTGTCCGGCGTCGCCTGCAGCGCGATGATGCCGAGCCCGGCCGCGAGCGCCGCCAGGCCGAACATCACCAGGTACTTGCCGTTCACCTTGTCCGACGCACGCCCGACGAACGGCGCGATGATCCCGGACAGCAGCGACATCGGCGCGGTGAGCAGGCCGCCCATGGTCGGGCTCAGCCCGAGCACCGACTGGATGTAGATGACCAGCGGCAGGAACATGCCGGTCATCGCGAAGCCGACGGTGGCCGCGGTGAGCGTCCCGGCCGAGAAGTTCCGGTTCGAGAACACCTGCAGCGGCAGCAGCGGCTCCCGCTTGTTGAACCGCTGCCACACCAGGAACGCGACCATCAGCGCCACGCCGGCGCCGATGATCTCGAACACCGTGATGCCGCCGAAGACCGTGCCCCAGTCGTACTGCTGCCCGTTCTGGACGCCGAACACGATGCAGAGCAGGGCCGCGCTCGAAAGCACGATCCCCAGCAGGTCGAACGAATGCGCGTGCTTCGGCTGCCAGTCCGGCACCAGCAGCAGGGTGAGCACGACGGCGATCGCGCCGATCGGCACGTTGACGAAGAAGATCCACTCCCAGCCGAAGTGGTCCACCAGCACGCCGCCGAGCAGCGGGCCCGCGATCGTCGCCAGCCCGGCGACCCCGCCCCACATGCCCATCGCCGGGCCGCGCTTGGCCGGCGGGAACAGGTGCGTGATGAACGCGAGCGTCTGCGGCGTCATCAGCGCGGCGCCGAGCCCCTGCACGGCCCGCGCGGCGATGAGCATCTCGACGTTGCCGGACAGGCCGCACCACAGCGACGCGCCGGTGAACACGATCAGCCCCGCGAGGAACACGCGCTTCGGGCCGAAGCGGTCACCGAGCCGGCTGGTGAACAGCATCGGCACGGCGTAGGTGAGCAGGTAGACGCTGATCACCCAGACGATCGAGTTCAGCCCGGCGCCCAGCTCGCGCAGCATGGTCGGGATCGCGATCGACACGATCGTCGTGTCGAGCAGGATCATGAAGAAGCCGAGGCACAGCGCGCCCAGCGCGGCCCACGGGTTAGCTTGTCTTGCGTTCATCGTCGTCTTCCCTGGTGATGAGCGTGAGCTTGGGTGATTGGTCGTCCTGGAACGGGATCCGGCCGGACCGCAGGTCCTCGAGGAGCCGCTCGGTCCACCGGAGCTCGAACAGCCGGTGGTCGCACTGGTAGCGCCAGTCCAGCCAGTAGATCTCCGGCACCTCGTTCTCGGCGAGGCGCTGCAACACGGCCCGGTCGGAGGCCACCGCGGCACGCAGTCGCATGAGCCGGGTTTCCAGCTCCTTCAGAGTCGCCTCGAACCCCAGTTCGTCGATCACGGCGAGCCCGGTCAGGTAAGCGGGGAACTCCGTGGCCACGTCCCCCAGGAGTTCGCGGCCACGCCGGTTGAACTCGTCCAGCCCGGCCTGCGTCATGCCGTAGACGGTCCGTTCGGGCCGCCTGCCGTCGCGCTGGGTGTCGACGACCTCGATGAAACCGTTGCGGTGCAGGCGTTCCACGGTGTGGTAGAGCGAGCCCGCCTTCACGTTGACCCGGGTGTCGACGTACCGCTCACGCATCAGCGTGGTCATCTCGTACGGGTGCATGGGCTTCTCGTGGAGAAGCTCCAGCACGGCGATGCCGAGCGGCGTCAGCTTGGCCGCGGCCATGACGTGATCCCTCCAGTTCGGTTATTCCACGTGGACTATACGACGCGGGCTAGCGGCGGTCCACGGTCAATCCCGTGACGGTTCGCACACAGCGTGAAGGCCCCCATGCTCTCGTCATGGGGGCCTTCACGGCGTCTCTCAGAACGGCCAGTCCGCGCGCCGGCCGCGCTCGAGCAGCGGGATCATCCGGAAACCCTGGTCGGTCAGGCCACCGAAGGTGTGCCGGTGCCCGCTGCCGGACGGCGCGTGGCCGGCCCGGTAGCCCGCGAGGTTCCAGGTGTACAGCGGCACGTGCGCGGGCAGCGCCTGCCCGACGTCGCCGTACGCGGCCTGCTCGTCGGTGAGGATCACGACGCGGTCGTGGTTCGCGAAGTGCTTCTTCACCGCGCCCGCCGTGTCGGTGCCGCCGCCGATGAAGAACCCGCCGGACTTCCAACGCTCGACGTCACCCAGCAGCGACCCGCCCCGGCGCAGCTTGAACACCTTGGTGCCCTGGCTGCGGTCCCAGTAGCCGTCGGAGAACGAGACGACGTCGGCCTTCGCGCAGCGCCGTGCGAGCGCCAGGCCGAAGACCGCGGCCGCGTCCCAGCGCATGAGGCTGCCGTCCTTGCTGAACCGGTCGTTCATCGACGCCGACGTGTCGACGAGGACGAGCGTCCGCCCGCCCAGCACGGGCACGTTGGCCAGTGCGTGCGCGATCGCCCGCTCGAGCGCCCACGCCCACCGCAGCGACGGCGCGGCGCGGTGGGCCGCCAGGAACCGCATCGGCAGCTGCCGGGACTTCGCCACCTGCACGGGGCTGGCGAGCCGCTCGGCGACCCGCTGCGCGACGGCGTCCGAGACACCGGCCTCGTCGAAGTTCCGGAGGTTCCGCAGGAGAGCCATGTAGCCCATCGACGGGATCAGCGCCTCCCAGACGCGCGCGTCCAGGGGACCCTGCAGCCACCCGGCGACGGACTCCCACGTCATGCCCGCGGCGCGGAGCACGTCCGCGGCCTCCGGCCGGCCGAACAGCTCGCGCCGCCGGTCGACGTCCCAGCTCATGAGCTCCGCGCGGGCGCGCAGGGTGGTGAGGGAGTCCGGGATGGCGTTGCCGCGGTGGTGCCGCTCGTCCAGGATGTGCTTGAACAGCTCGCCCCCGCCGGCCGGGTGGGTCAGCTCGAGGACGTCGGCGAACCGGAACGCGTGCGCGGCGGAGTCCCACTTGACGAAGGACCGTTCGTCGTACAGCTTCGCCGCCGCGTCGGCAACGCCGCGCTTGACCGGCTTCGGAACGGCCCGGCCGTGCACGGAAGTCCAGTACGCGAGCAGCTCACCGGGCTCGTCGGCCCGCTGCAGCACATCGGCGACCACCTGACGGCCGAGCCCGTCGAGGCCGGCGTCCCGCCGCGCCTTGGCGAACTCGGCCGCCCCGACGAGCGACGCCGTCCGCAGGTGCGCGCCGGTGCGCAGCCAGCGCAGGAACCGCGCGGTCCACTGTGGATCGTCCAGGGTGGACTTCCGGACCAGCTCGGCGTACCGCGTGTCGCGCGTGCCGGCGGACTCGTAGAAGGTGTGCTCGCCGACCATGTTGCTGACGGCGAGCAGGAAGAGTTCGGACTTGGTGTCGCGCGCGTAGCCGGCGCCACCCTGGTGGGTGACGGTGGACGGCGTGGCCTCGCCGCGGACCGGAGAGGTCGCGGCGGGCGCTCGTGCGGTGTTGAACTTGCTCATTTCTCCCCCTGTCGTGGAGGGAGCCACGGTCACAGCGATGCCCGAGATCGAAGTCGGTGAAGGTACAAAGCTGCTCTAGGCCGCTGAGCTACCGGACCGTGTGGTGGTCCGGGAGGGATTCGAACCCCCGACCTGCCCGTTCGAAGCGGAAGTAACCCTCGCCTGCGCACCGGGCATCGGTGTGGCCGTGGCTCCCGAGATCTGGTTCGCCTGGCTGGCGACGCACCGGGAGTGCGTGTGAAGTTGGGTGCCCGAGGTCTCGGCTGGAGAAGGTGCCGACCGGCCACCGTGAGGTGGCCGGTGTGGGAATCGAACCCAACCCGAAGGATTACCGAAGTAACCTTCCCCGTCGCACCGGGCGGAACCCAAGGTAGCAAGCGATCGCCGGCGGCTCGACCGGTTTTCCGCCGGGTCGCGACTCCGCCGGGCGCGGCCCGCCCGGCGAATGTAGTTCGTACTAAGAACTACCTGTGCTATGTTCGTAGTACGAACTAACTGGGAGGAATCATGACGTACTTCGGCATCGGCGTGTCCACCGCGGTCACCGCCGTCCC
Organism: Amycolatopsis kentuckyensis; assembly: GCF_002155975.1. Classification (GTDB taxonomy): domain Bacteria; phylum Actinomycetota; class Actinomycetes; order Mycobacteriales; family Pseudonocardiaceae; genus Amycolatopsis; species Amycolatopsis kentuckyensis. Next base: position 9,264 of record NZ_MUMI01000496.1, on the reverse strand, counting down.
CGGCACCCTGGAGCTGGCTGTCCAGGCCGATCGCGGTGGGCTCGACCTCGTCACCGTCTCCGATCACCCGTACCACGCCGACCGGCTCGACGCGTACGCCGAAATCGGGGTTCTGCTCGGCCGGACCGAACGGATCTCCGGCCTGGTCAGCGTCACCAACCTGCCGACGCGCCCGGCGTCGATGCTCGCGCGCACCGTCACGAGCCTGTCCGCGCTGACCGGGGGCCGGATCGTGCTCGGCATGGGGGTCGGCGGGCTGTGGGACGACATCGCGCGGCTCGGGTTCACGAAACTGACGCCCGGGCAGGCCGTCCGCGCCTTCGAGGAGGGGATCCGGCTCGTGAAGATGCTCGGCGGCGGCGGTGACCCGGTCACCTTCGACGGCGAGTTCCACCAGGTCACCGAGCTGGTGCCCGCGAAAGAGAAGATGCCGCCGGTGTGGACCGGGTCCGTCGGGCCGAAGTCGCTCGCCGTCACCGGGCGGGTGGCCGATGGGTGGATGCCCGGGCACGCCGCCGACTGGCTCAGCGAGCGCTACCGCACGTCACGGCCGCTGATCGACAACGCCGCCGTGGACGCCGGGCGCGATCCGGCCGAGATCGCCACCGTCTACAACTTCCCCGGGCGCATCACCGCCGAGCCGCTGGCCAGCACCCGCGCCGACGACGGACGCTGGATCGGCGGCTCGCCCGCCCAGTGGATCGAGGAGCTCACCGGCGCGGTGCTGGAGCACGACGCCGCCGGGTTCGTGCTCTTCGGGCCCGGCGGGAGCACGCCCGACGCGGCCGCCACCGCGCGGTGGGCCGAGGAGATCGTGCCCGCCGTGCGCGAGGCCGTCGCGAAGTAGGCTGGCCGGATGGGGAAGAGCGGGGCGGACCTCGGTGTGGTGGCCGGACTCGTGCGGGCGTCGTTCCTGGTGAACGCCGTCTACGCCGAGTCCGCCCGCGAGTACGGGCTCACCGTGCAGCAGGGCCAGCTGCTGTGCGTGCTGATGGGCCGGCCGTACGGCATGGGTGACCTCGGCGCGACGCTCGGCCTCGAAAAGTCGAGCCTCACCGGCCTGGTGGACCGGGCGGTCAAGCGCGGGCTCGTCCGCCGCGAGCCCGACCCGGACGACCGCCGGGCCGTCCAGGTCCTCCTGACCGGCGAAGGCCGCGAGCTCGCGGAGGACTTCTACGCGGCGACGTGCCGCCGGGTCGACGAGCTGGCCGCGGGCCTGAGCACCCCGGACCGCGACCGGCTCGCGACGCTGCTCGGGACGATCGTGCGGGAGAACGAAGCCCCGACGGTCTTCCTCGACGCCCTTCAGCTCTGAGGCAAACCCGAAGCGCGCCAAGCACCTTCGCCGGGGTGAAGCGGCCGACGCAGCGAAGCAGCGCGATCGCCCCACCACGACGTACGCGGCTTCGGCTTCTCCGGCGCCTTCGCGACCGACGCCGCGGCGACGACCGCCGTCAGCGCCGCCAGTTCGGCGTCGCTCGGGTTTCCGCGGACCACCCTCAGCAGGGGACGGCTCTCCTCGCTCACAGCGGGATGTTCCCGTGCTTCTTGGGCGGCAGCGATTCCCGCTTGTTCCGCAGCAGGGACAGCGCCCGCGCGACGTGCCCGCGGGTGTGCGCCGGCACGATCACCGAGTCGACGTAGCCGCGCTCGGCCGCCGCGTACGGGTTCAGCAGCGTGTCCTCGTACTCCTGGATCAGCTCGGCACGCAGGGCGTCGACGTCCTGCCCTTCGGAAGCCGCCTTCGCGAGGGTCTTGCGGTGGACGATGTTCGCCGCGCCCTGGGCGCCCATCACCGCGACCTGCGCGGTCGGCCAAGCCAGGTTGATGTCGGCGCCGAGGTGCTTCGAGCCCATGACGTCGTACGCGCCGCCGTAGGCCTTGCGCGTGATCACCGTGACCAGCGGGACCGTGGCTTCGGCGTAGGCGTAGATCAGCTTCGCGCCGCGGCGGATGATGCCGTTCCACTCCTGGTCGGTGCCCGGGAGGAAGCCCGGCACGTCGACGAAGGTGAGCACCGGGATGTTGAACGCGTCGCAGGTGCGCACGAACCGCGCGGCCTTCTCGGACGCGTCGATGTCGAGGCAGCCGGCGAACTGCGTCGGCTGGTTGGCCACCACGCCGACGCTGTGGCCGTCGACGCGGCCGAAGCCGACGATGATGTTCGGCGCGAACAGCTCGTGGACCTCGAGGAAGTCGCCGTCGTCGACGACGCGGGTGATCACCTCGTGCATGTCGTACGGGGTGTTCGGCGAGTCCGGGATGATCGTGTCGAGCTCGCGGTCGGCGTCGGTCACGTCCTCGAAGAACCCGGCCGGTGCGTCCGACGGCTCGAACACCGGCGCGTCCGACAGGTTGTTCTGCGGCAGGTAGGAGAGCAGTTCCTTGACGTAGGCGATGGCGTCCTCGTCGTCGGAACCCAGGTAGTGCGCGACGCCGGACTTCGTGTTGTGGGTGCGGCCGCCGCCCAGCTCCTCGAAGGTGACGTCCTCGCCGGTGACCGTCTTGACGACGTCCGGGCCGGTGATGAACATCTGCGACGTCTCGTCGACCATCACGACGAAGTCGGTCAGCGCGGGGGAGTAGACGTGCCCGCCCGCGTTCGCGCCCATGATCAGCGAGATCTGCGGGATGACGCCGGACGCCTTGACGTTGCGGTTGAAGATCTCGCCGTACAGGCCGAGCGAGACGACACCCTCCTGGATGCGCGCGCCGCCGCCCTCGTTGATGCCGATGATCGGGCGGCCGGTCTTGATCGCCAGGTCCATCACCTTGACGATCTTCTCGCCGTAGACCTCGCCGAGGCTGCCGCCGAAGACGGTCACATCCTGGCTGAACACGCAGACCGGGCGGCCGTCGACAGTGCCGTAACCGGTCACCACGCCGTCGCCGTACGGGCGGTTCTTCTCCTGGCCGAAGTTGGTCGAGCGGTGCCGGGCCAGCTCGTCGAGCTCCACGAACGAGTTCTCGTCGAGCAGCAGCTCGATCCGCTCGCGTGCGGTCTTCTTGCCCTTGGCGTGCTGTTTCTCCACCGCGCGGGCCGAGCCGGCGTGGACCGCCTCGTCGTACCGGCGGTACAGGTCGGCAAGCTTGCCGGCCGTGGTGTGGATGTCCGGTTCGTCCTCGGGCGGCGTCCCGAGCGGCTCCGTCGCACTGCTCATGCCACGGGAGCTTAACTACTTGTCGGTCACTTGGCGTGTGGCGTAGGCAACGTCCATGGACTTCCCGCCGATCCGGGCCCTGGCCGCCGCCGACCTGCCCGCCTGCTCCGATCTGGCCGAATCCCGGTCGTGGCCGCGCGAGCCGCGCAAGTGGACGCTGCTGCACGACGTCGGCCGGGTGTTCGGCGTGGACGCGCCGGACGGCGACGGCCTCGCCGCTTCCGGCGTCCTCGTGCCGTTCGGGCCGGTGGCGTCGATCTCGATGGTGCTGGTCGCGGCCCGGTACGAGCGCCGGGGCCTGGGCCGGGCGATCACCGCGCACGCCCGTTCGGCGGCCGGGAACCGGGTGGTCTGGCTCCACGCGTCCCGGTTCGGCCTGCCGCTGTACGAGTCGATGGGATTCGTGGTCGACGGTGGCTGCCAGGGTCACGTCGGCACGTTCGCCGACGACGGCGGGCCGGGCTCGCGGCCGGCGACGGACTTCGAGGAGATCGTCCGCCTGGACGAAACCGCCCACGGCGTGAACCGGCGGCCGCTGCTGGACCGGCTGGACGTGGCCCACGCGGTGGACGGCGGCTTCGCCTTCGGGACGGACATCGGCCACGTGACGGTGATCGGCCCGGTCGTCGCGGAGTCCGAGGAGCAGGCGCGGGCGCTGATCCGCGGGGTGGCCCGGTCGGCGCCGGGCGAGGTGCGGGTGGATCCGGACTTCCGGTTTCCGGCCCTGACCGCGTGGGTCCGGGAGCGGGGACTGGTCCCCACGGCACCCGCACCGCGCCTGGTCTTCGGCGGACGCGCGCTCCCCGGCGATCCCAGCCGCCGCTTCGCGCCGTTCACGCGGGCGGCGTAGGCCGGACCAGGCCGGACTCGTACGCGGCGATCACCAGCTGCGCCCGGTCGCGCGCCGACAGCTTGTGCAGCAGGCGGCCGATGTGGGTTTTCACCGTGGCGATGCCCAGGTGCAGGCGGGCCGCGATCTCGTCGTTCGACAGCCCCCGCGCGATCAGCGTCAGCACCTCCTGCTCGCGGGCCGTCACGCCGTCCAGGCGGGTCACCGGGCCTGAGGGCAGCCTGGCGAACTCCGCCACCAAGCGGCGCGTCACCGACGGGGCCAGCAGCGCGTCGCCCGAGGCCACCACCTCGATCGCCGCCAGGAGGTCCGCCGGGCGGGTGTCCTTCAGGAGGAAGCCGCTCGCTCCCGCTCGCAACGCCGAATACACGTACTCGTCCAGGTCGAACGTGGTCAGCATCAGGACCCGGACATCCGTCTCCTGGCAGATGCGGCGGGTGGCCTCGATGCCGTCCATCTCCGGCATGCGGACGTCCATCAGCACCACGTCCGGCCGCTCGACTCGGGTGAGGGCCACCGCTTCGGCGCCGTCGGAGGCCTCGCCGACCACCTCGAGGCCCGGTGCGCTGTCCACCAGGACCCGGAAGCTTCCGCGCAGCAGCGCCTGGTCGTCGGCGATCAGGACGCGGGTCATCGGGCCGCCACCTTCTCTTCGTAGGGGAGCCGCGCGAACACGCGGAAGCCGGTTTCGGCGGGCGCCGCGGAGAATTCGCCGTCGTACACCGCGACGCGCTCGCGCATCCCGATCAATCCGTGGCCGGGGACGGCCTCGCCGCCGCGGCCGTCGTCGCGGACCTCGATGGTCACTTCGCCGTCGCCACCCGTGACGTGGATGCGGCACGTTGTCGCGGCCGCGTGCTTGACCACATTGGTCAGTGCCTCCTGGGCGATGCGGTACACCGACTGGCCGACTCCGCTCGGCAGCTCGGTGAGGCCGTCGATGACCAGGTCGACGGCGGGGCCGGCCTGCTGTGCGCGTTCGGTGAGCGCCCGCAGGTCGTCGAGGGACGGGGCGGGCGCCAGCGCCGGGACGCCGGTTCCGTCGCGCAGCACGCCGAGCATGCGCCGCAGCTCGGCGAGCGTTTCGCGGCTGGTGTCTTCGATGACGCGCAGCGCGTCGCGGGCCTGGTCGGGTTGTTCGAGCGCGACGTGGTTGCCGACCGCCGCCTTCACCGCGATCAAGCTCATGCTGTGCGCGACGACGTCGTGCATCTCCCGGGCGATCCGCAGCCGCTCCGCCGAAACCGCTTGCTGGGCATGGGTTTCGCGCTCGATCGCCGCGTGCTCGCGGCGGCCGTGGACGGCGATGCCCAGCGCGAACCCGACGATCAGCGCGGACGCGCCGAAGTTGACCGTCGTCGCCGTGCTCGGGTTCGGGACCGCGATGCCCACCACGCCGACGCCGATCAGCCCGGCCGCGAAGGCGACCCGGGTCGCGCGGCTGCCGCGGGCCACCACGAAGGTGTACAGCGCACAGCCCGCCGCCACGACGGCGATCGCCAGCACCGGCCCGCCGATCGGGACCGCCGCCGCCGTCATCACCAGCGACAGGAGGTAGGCGGGGCGCGGCCACCAGCGCCGCACCACGATCGGCACGACGCTCAGCACCAGGATGGTCCAGCCGAGCCAGGCCGGCAGCCACGGCGGCAGCGCCCACGCGCCGGCGGCGAGGTTGCCGCCGGCCCCCAGGGTCAGCACGAGGACGGCCAGGACGTCCAGGACGACGCGAATGCGCATGAACCGACCGTAATGCGGACCTTCCGCCCGCGCGTCAACCTTGGGTCGGATGCTCCGCGTAATGCTTCTTCACGGCCTCGGTGCGCTCGGCCGGCCAGTCCGGCAGGGTGACGCCGTGGGTGGCCGCGAACAGCTTGTCCAGCTGCTCGTGCCGCCGCGCCAGCTGCGCCGGCACGTCGTCGCCGGCCGCCTCGGTGAACTCGACGCGGGTGCCTTCGAGCGGGTCGTGGACCAGGTTCCAGCCGGGTTCGTCCGGCAGCAGCGGCCGGAGCTCGGCGAGGGGCTTCCAGCCGAGGTCGCGGCGGAACCGGATCGTGCCGCCGGTGCGGACTTCGCCGTCGCCGAGGCCGAATTCGTCCACATAGGACGCCATCCGGTCGTGCCACCCTTGTGGCTGCTCGAAGTCCTGCCCGGCCAGGCGCGCGGCGAGCGCGTCGAGGCAGACGTCCCAGCCGGCGGCGGTGCGGCCCCCGGCCAGCTTGGCGATCGCCGGGTCGCCGCGGCCGAAGGTGTGCGTGAACTCCAGGAGGCTGCCGTCGCCGTCGGCGGTGATCAGCCAGCGCAGGGTGTCGTCGTTCCAGACGAAGGTGAACTCGCGCGGCGGGTCGGCGGTGACGACCCGCCCGGTCGTCGTGCTGTCCTCGCCGGGGAAGGTGAACCGGATCGCGCCGCCCGCCCGCAGTTCGACGTCGACCTTCGCGGGGAACCAGTGCTCGAGCTCCGCCGGGTCGGTGATGGCGTGCCAGACCTTCTCGGGCGCGTGCTTCAGACGGCGTTCCAGCCGGAGCACCGGGCGGTCGCCGTCGGTTTGCAGCTTCGCTCGTCCGGACACGCTTCCTCCCGTGGGTTGCCTGTGCCGGTATATAACCACTGAGGAATATGCAGGGTCAAGCGCCTCGGACGGCGGAGACGGCGGCGGCGAGCTCCGGGTCGCCCGCCGCCTTGTCGAGCGCGGTCCGCAGCACCGCGCAGTACGTCGGCTCGGTCTCGGAGTAGCGCTTGCGGCCGGCGTCGGTGATCACCGAGTAGACACCGCGCCGGTCGTCTTCGCACAGGTCGCGGACGGTCAGGCCGGCGTCTTCGAGGCGGGCGCACATCCGGCTGACCGAGCTCTGGTTGAGGCCGATCGCGTCGGCGAGCTCCTGCATCCGCAGGCCGCCCCGGGGGCCCGCGACGAGCTTGCCGAGCGCGCGGTACTCGGACAGGCCGAGCCCGTGCCGCCGCTGCAGGGCTTTGGCGAGTTCCTGCTCGATCCGGGCGTGCAGCACGAGAACGCGGCCCCAGGCCTGCTCGTCGACGGTCATCTTCCGGCCTCCTCTTGACGCCAGGATAGTCCAGGGACAGTATTTATATGTACATGCAAGTACATCGAGAGGGCTGACATGAGCGATCGCAGCTTCCTGTTCCTGGTGGGCGCCGCGCGGGCCGGGGGCAACACCGAAATGCTGGCCCGGCTGGCGGCCAAGGAGCTGCCCAAGGACGTCGAGCAGCGGTGGATCCGGCTGCCGGAGGTGCCGCTGCCGCCGTTCGAGGACCGCCGCCACGGCGCCGGTTCGCACCCGGAGCCCGGCGAGAACGAGCGGCTGCTGATGGACGCGACCTTCGCGGCGACCGACATCGTGATCGTGTCGCCGGTGTACTGGTACTCGGTGGCGGCGAGCGTGAAGCTCTACCTCGACTACTGGTCCGGCTGGATGCGGCTGCCGGTGGAGTTCAAGCCGCGGATGCGCGGCAAGGCGCTGTGGGGCGTGAGCGTCCTGAGCGAGACGGCGCGCGAGGCCCAGCCGCTGATCGGCACGCTGGAACTGTGCGCGGAGTACCTGGGCATGAACTGGGGCGGGGTGTTGCTCGGCAACGGCAGCCGCCCGGGTGACGTGCTCCTGGACGAAGACGCGACGGCGGCCGCGCGGACGTTCTTCGCCGGCGCGGACCTGGTCACCGCCTAGGTCAGGACGTCCTTCGCGATCAGGCGCAGGCCGCTCACCAGGTCGGCGCCCGAGGGGGCGTGGCCCGGGTCGATCAGCCACTGGAGCATCGCGCCCGACAGCAGGGCCTGGTGCACCGTGCCGGCGGCCCGGGCCTCGGCGCTGCCGTCGTCGAGGCCCTGGAAGAGGTTCGCCAGGCCGTGGCGGGCCTGTTCGACCGCGTTCGCCAGCTGGGCGCGGACGTTCTCGTCGAGGTCCGGCTGCGAGCACGCCTCGAAGCTCGCCGCCCACATCCGGCGGTGCTCGCCGAACGACTCGATCACCCGCTGCCAGATCAGCTCGAACCGCTCGGCCGGCGACGCGTCCGGCGGCGTCTCCACCTGCAGCGTCTTCGCCAGCGTTTCGCCCCACTCCTCGTTCGCCTCGATCAGTGCGGTGTTGAGCAGCGCTTCGCGCGAGCCGAAGTGGTAGCCGATGGCCGCCATGCTCACGTTCGCCGCCGAGGCCAGGTCCCGCACCGTCGTGCGGGCGTAGCCCTTCTCGTACAGGCAGCGCTTCGCGCCGGCCAGCAGTGACTCCTTGTTGCCCATGGCCGGAGCCTAGCACGAACGTCTTAGGCGAACGCATTGCGCGATCGCCCAAATCGGGGTTACCGTGCTCGGCATGCAGAACAGACGAGTCCTCATCTCCGGCGCGAGCGTCGCCGGCCCCGCCCTGGCCTTCTGGCTCCGCCGCCACGGCTTCACCCCGACGGTCGTCGAACGCACTCCGGAGCTGCGCGACGGCGGCTACGCGGTCGACTTCCGCGGCGCGTCCCTGCGGGTCCTCGAGCGCATGGGCCTGCTGGGCGCGGTCGAAGCGGCCGCGACCCGGATGGGCGATGTGACCTATGTGGACAGCGCGAATCGGCCGCTGGTGGTCACGCCCGCGACGTACCAGAGCGGCGAGCTCGAAGTCCTCCGCGGCGACCTCGCGCGCATCCTGTACGAAGCGACGCAGGACGGCGTCGAGTACGTCTTCGGCGACTCGATCACCGGTATCACCGAGCACGGCGACGGCGTCACGGTCACCTTCGCCCACGGCGAGCCGCGCGAGTTCGACCTGGTCGTCGGCGCCGACGGGCTGCACTCGAACGTGCGGTCGCTGGCCTTCGGCGACGAGGCCGGCTTCCGCCACGACCTCGGCTACTACGTCTCGATCTTCACCGTGCCGAACCACCTCGGCCTCGACCGCGTCGGCCGGTTCTACAACGAGCCGAACCGGACCGTCGGCGTCTACAGCGCCCGCGACAACACCGAGGCCAAAGCGCTGTTCTGGTTCGGCGCGGACCAGCTGGACCACGACCCCCGCGACCCCGCGCAACAGCGCCGGATCGTCGAGGAGACGTTCGCCGACGTCGGCTGGGAGACGCCGGCGCTGCTCGAGGCCATGCGGGACGCGCCGGACTTCTACTTCGACTCGGCGAGCCAGATCAAGCTGGACTCGTACGCACGCGGGCGCGTCGCGCTGGTCGGCGACGCCGCGTACTGCGCCGCACCGCTCTCCGGGATGGGAACGAGCTTGGCGATCGTCGGCGCGTACGTGCTCGCGG
>NZ_MUMI01000495.1 GCF_002155975.1 Amycolatopsis kentuckyensis | reverse complement strand
ACGCCCACCACGCCGACGTCGACCACCCCGGCCACCACCACGCCGACGACCCCCACGACGCCGACCACCCCGACCACTCCCACGACCCCGACCACCCCGAACCCGGGCGGGTGCTCCGCTTCGGTCTCGTTGAACTCGTGGAACGGCGGCTTCGTGGCCACGGTGAAGGTGACCGCGGGCGGCAGCGGCCTCACCGGCTGGCGGGTGACGACGGGCCTGCCCGGCGGCGCGGCCGTGACCAACGGCTGGAGCGCCACCAACAGCGGCACCACCGGGAGCGTCACCTGGTCCAACGTCTCCTACAACGGCACCGTCGCGGCCGGGCAGTCGACCGAGTTCGGCTTCCAGGGCACCGGCAGCGCCGAAGGCATCACGTCGACCTGCGCAGCGAGCTGATCCCGCTCCCGGACGAACGGAGACCACCGTGCCCCACCGCAAGCGCGTGCTCGCCTGGCTGACCGCGGCCCTCTGCGCAACTGCGCTCCTCCCCGGCACCGCGCACGCCGACAACCCGATCGTGCAGCACATCTACACCGCCGACCCGGCCCCGCTGGTGCACAACGGCCGCGTCTACCTCTACACCGGACACGACGAGGACGGTTCGACCTACTTCAGCATGAAGGACTGGCGGGTCTGGTCGTCCGCGGACATGGTCAACTGGACCGACCACGGCTCGCCGATGAGCCTCGCGACGTTCAGCTGGGCCAAGCAGGACGCGTGGGCCGGGCAGGCCGTCGAGCGCAACGGCAAGTTCTACTGGTACGTCCCGGTGGTCAACCGGGCGACCGGCCGGATGGCCATCGGCGTCGGCGTCGCGGACAGCCCCACCGGGCCGTTCCGCGACGCCATCGGCCGCCCGCTCGTCGAAAACGGGGAGATCGACCCGACCGTCTTCATCGACGACAACGGCCAGGCCTATTTGTACTGGGGCAACCCGAACCTGTCGTACGTGCGGCTCAACACCGACATGACGTCGTACTCGGGCGGGATCAACCAGATCCCGCTCACCACGGCCGGGTTCGGCACCCGCCCCAACGGCGGCAACCGCCCGACGCTGTACGAAGAAGGCCCCTGGGTCTACAAGCGCAACGGCACGTACTACAACGTGTTCGCGGCGAAGTGCTGTTCGGAGTTCATCGCCTACTCCACCGCGCCCGGCCCGACCGGCCCGTGGACCTACCGCGGCACGGTCATGCCCACGCAGGGCAGCAGCTTCACCAACCACCCCGGGATCGTCGACTACAAGGGCAGCTCGTACTTCTTCTACCACAACGGCGCCCTGCCGGGCGGGGGCGGCTACACCCGCTCGGTGTCGGTGGAGAAGTTCGCCTACAACGCCGACGGCAGCATCCCGACCATCACCATGACCACGGGCGGGCCGCCGCCGGCCGACACGCTCGACCCCTACACCCGGCAGGAAGCGGAAACCATCAACCGGGAAGCGGGGATCGAGACCGAGCCGGCGTCCGAAGGCGGCATGAACATCGGCTGGATCGAGAACGGCGACAACGTCAAGGTCCGCAACGTCGCCTTCGGTGCGGGCGCGAAGACGTTCACCGCCCGGGTCGCCTCGGCGAGCTCCGGCGGCACGATCGAGGTCCGCCTCGGCAGCGCCACCGGCACCGTCGTGGGCCGCTGCACGGTACCCGGAACCGGCGGCTGGCAGACGTGGACGTCGGTGTCCTGCCCGGTCAGCGGCGTGACCGGCACGCAGGACCTGGTCCTGCGGTTCACCGGCGGCAGCGGCTACCTGTTCAACGTCAACTGGTGGCAGTTCACCGCCTGATCCCCTCGCAGCGAAGGGAAACCATGTCCGCACCCCGCCCGGCCCTGGCGGCGGCGACCACGGTCGTCGCCGGCCTGGCCGCCACCCTGTTCGCGGTGTCGCCGCCCGCCGTGGCCGCTCCCGGCTGTTCGGTGGCCTACTCGGCGCCGTCCCAGTGGCCGGGCGGGTTCACCGCGAACGTCGCGGTGACCAACCTCGGTGACGCGGTCAGCGGCTGGACGCTGACCTGGTCCTTCGGCGCCGGGCAGCGCGTCGCCCAGGCGTGGAACGCCGAAGTGGCCCAGAGCGGTGCGCAGGTCACCGCCCGCAACGTCGCCCACAACGCGTCGATCCCGGCCGGAGGCAAAGTGGAGTTCGGCTTCAACGGCACCGCCGACGGCACGAACAACCCGAGCCCGGCCGAGTTCAGCCTGAACGGGACCCCGTGCACGGGCCCGCCCGGACCGACGACCACCCCCACCACGACCACGACCCCGCCGCCGGGCGGGAACCTGCCCTCGAGCTTCCGCTGGTCCTCCTCCGGCGTCCTGATCGGCCCGAAGCCCGACGCCGGCCACGCGAACGTGGCCGTGAAGGACCCCAGCGTCATCCACCACGGCGGCAAGTACCACGTGTTCGCCTCGACCTACACAACCGGCTACAACCTGATGTACACCAGCTTCACCGACTGGTCCCAGGCGTCGGCGGCCCCGCACCACTACCTCGACCGGTCCGCGATCGGCCCCGGGTACCGGGCCGCGCCCCAGGTGTTCTACTTCGCCCCGCAGCGGTTGTGGTACCTGGTCTACCAGACCGGCGCGGGCGGCTCGTACTCCACCACGAGCGACATCGGCAAGCCCGAAACCTGGTCCGCGCCGAAGAACTTCTACGCGTCGATGCCGCAGATCGTCAAGGACAACATCGGCAACGGCTACTGGGTGGACTTCTGGACCGTCTGCGACAGCGCCAAGTGCTACCTCTTCTCCTCCGACGACAACGGTCACCTCTACCGCTCCGAGACCAGTCTCGCGAACTTCCCCAACGGCTTCACCAACACCGTGATCGCGATGGGCGACGCGAACCGCAACCGGCTGTTCGAAGCGTCCACTGTGTACAAGATCGCGGGGAAGAACCAGTACCTGCTGGTCGTCGAGGCGATCGGGACCGACAACCGCCGCTACTTCCGGTCCTGGACCGCACCCGGCATCACCGGCCCGTGGACCGCGCTCGCCGACTCCGAGAGCAACCCGTTCGCCCGCGCGAACAACGTCGCCTTCCCCGGCGGCGCGTGGACCCGCGACATCAGCCACGGCGAGCTGGTGCGCACCAATCCCGACCAGACCATGGAGATCAGCCCCTGCAGGCTGAGCTACCTCTACCAGGGCCTGGACCCGAACGCGAGCGGCGAGTACAACCTCTTGCCCTGGCGCCTCGGCCTGCTCACCCAGACGAACTCNNCCGCGCACGCCGCGGCCGGGTGCTCGGTCACCTACACGAAGACCTCCGAATGGCAGGGCGGCTTCGGCGCCTCCGTGTCGATCACGAACCTCGGCGACGCGGTCGACGGGTGGACGCTGACCTGGTTGTTCACCTCCGGCCAGCAGGTGGGCCAGCACTGGAACGCGACCATCACCCAGGCCGGGGCCACCGTCAGCGCGAAGAACGTCACCTACAACGCGGCCATCCCGACCGGCGGCAAGGCGGAGTTCGGCTTCAACGGCTCGTTCACCTCGGCCAACCCGACCCCGTCGGAGTTCCGGCTCAACGGCAC
>NZ_MUMI01000494.1 GCF_002155975.1 Amycolatopsis kentuckyensis | reverse complement strand
CGGCGCCCCGGCCGGGCAGCTCGTCGCCCTCGTCGACCCGGACACCGCCGTCGTGCTGCCCGACGGCTCGGTCGGCGAAATCTGGGTGCACGGGCCCAACGTCGGCGCCGGGTACTGGCAGAAACCCCTGGAGAGCACCGAAACGTTCGGCGCCCGGCCGGCCGGCGACGAGCGGCCCTGGCTGCGGACCGGCGACCTCGGCGTCCGCCACGACGGCGAGCTCTACATCGCGGGCCGGATCAAGGACCTGATCATCGTCGACGGGCGCAACCACTACCCGCAGGACGTCGAAGCGACCGCCGCGTCGGCCGACCCCGGGATCCGCCCCGGCAGCGTCGCCGCCTTCGCCGTCGCGGGCACCGACACCGAGGCCGTCGTCGTGGTGGCCGAACACCGCGGCCACGCGGACCTGGCCGAATCCGCCGAGCGCACGCTGGCCGCCGCGATCCGGCGGCTGGTCTCCGACGCGCACGGCCTCGCGCTGCGGGACGTGCTGCTCGTGCCGCCCGGGCGGGTCCCGCGCACCTCCAGCGGCAAGATCGCCCGCGGTGCCTGCCGCGACCGCTACCTCGCCGGCGACTACGGAAAGGCACTGGCGCGATGAGCGAACCGACGACCGACACCCTGCGCCGCTGGCTCCTGGACACCGTCGCCGAGCACACCGGCGTCCTGGCCGAGCCCGACCACCCGCTCGGCGACTACGGCCTGTCCTCCCGCCAGGCCGTCGGCATCGCCGCCGACCTCGAGGAACGGCTCGGCCGGCGGCTGCCGCCGACGCTGCTGTGGGAAAGCCCGACCATCGACCACCTGGTCCGCAGCCTCACCGGTGCCGACGAGCCGGAGATCCGGCCGGGCACGGACCGGCGGCGGACCGACCCCGTCGCCGTCATCGGCCTGGGCTGCCGGTTCCCCGGCGCGGACGGGCCCGGCGAGTTCTGGGACCTGCTGAGCAGCGGGCGGGACGCCGTCCGCACCGCGCCGCCCGGCCGCTGGAACGCCGAGGCCGCCCCGGTGCTCGGCGGGTTCCTCGACGACGTCGCCGGGTTCGACGCCGAGCACTTCGGCATCACGCCACGCGAAGCGGCGACGATGGACCCGCAGCAGCGCATGCTCCTGGAAGTCACGTGGGCGGCACTGGAGCACGCCGGCCTCGCGCCATCGTCGCTGCGTCGCAGCCGGACCGGCGTGTTCACCGGGATTTCGACCCACGACTACGGCCACCTCACGATGACCGGCGGCGCGCCGGACCTGTGGACGGCCACCGGCGCGGCGGGCAGCATCGCGGCCAACCGGCTGTCGTACGTCTACGACCTGCGCGGGCCGAGCATGGCGGTGGACACGGCGTGCTCGTCGTCGCTGGTCGCGGTGCACCACGCGGTGCGCGCGCTGCGCGACGGCGACGCGGATCTGGCGCTGGCGGCGGGGGTCAACCTCATGCTGCTCCCGGGCCCGACGGCGGCCTTCGCGGCGGCGGGCCTGCTCGCGGGCGACGGCCGCTGCAAGACGTTCTCGGCGGCGGCGGACGGCATCGCGCGCGCCGAGGGCTGCGGCGTCGTGGTGCTCAAGCGCCTGGCGGACGCCGAATGCGACGGCGACCGGGTGCTCGCGGTGATCCGCGCGTCGGCGGTCAACTCCGACGGCCGGTCGAACGGCTTGGCCGCGCCGAACCCCCTGGCGCAGCAGGCGATGCTGCGGGACGCGTACCGCGGAATCGATCCGTCCACCGTGGATTACGTGGAGGCGCACGGGACGGGGACGTTGCTGGGCGACCCGATCGAGGCGGGCGCGCTGGGTGCGGTGCTCGGAGCGGGCCGTGCGCCGGGTACGCCGTTGCTGATCGGCTCGGTGAAGACGAACATCGCCCACGCGGAGGCGGCGGCGGGGATCGCCGGGCTGATCAAGGTGGTCCTGGCGCTGACGCACGGAGTGCTGCCGCCGCAGCTGCACTTCGGGTCGCCGAACCCGCACATCGCGTTCGGTTCGCTGGGGTTGAAGGTGGTGACGGAGCCGACGCGGTGGCCCAGGCACGCCGGCCGCGCGACGGCGGGGGTGTCGGCGTTCGGGTTCGGCGGGACGAACGCCCACGTGGTCCTGGAGGAGGCGGCACCGCCGGACCCGGCTCGGGGGAGCGGGCCGCCGCACGGCGGTGCCGGACCGGTGCGCACCGGCCGGCGGTCGTCCGGCGGTGACAGCGTCCGGATCGGGCTCCTCTCCGCCCGGACCCGCGACCGCCTCACCGAGCGGGCCGCGCAGCTGGCCGACTGGCTCGACTCCCCCGCCGGGCGGCGGAGCTCCCTCGCCGACGTCACGCACACCCTCTTCCGCCGCGACAACGGCGGCCCGCACCGGGCCGCCTTCGCCGCCGCCGGCCACCGGGAGCTCGCCGGGCTGTTGCGGGCCGTCGGGGATCGGGCCGATCCGCTGCCCGCCGGTGCCTTCGCCGGTACCGCCGTCGGCGGGGAGGGACCCGTCTTCGTCTTCTCCGGGCACGGGTCGCAATGGGCCGGGATGGGCTGCGGGCTCCTCGCCGAGCCCGCCTTCGCCGCGCAGGTCGACAAGCTCGGCGATCCGTTCACCGAGCACGCCGGGCGCTCGCTGCGGTCGCTGCTCACCGGCTCCCCGCCGCGCTCGCTGGCGGAGACGCAGCTGGCGATCTTCGGGACGCAGGTGGCGCTGGCCGCGCGGTGGGAGGCGCTCGGCGTGCGGCCCGCCGCCGTCCTCGGGCACTCGCTCGGGTCCGCGGCCGCCGCGGTGGTGGGTGGGGTGCTGACCGCCGACGAGGCCGTCCACCTGGTCGCCACCCGCGCGCGGCTGCTGGGCACGATCGGGTCCGGCGGGGCGATGGCCGCGGTGGAACTGACGCCCGGCGAGCTCGCCTCGCACCCCGGTGTCGAGCTCGCCGTGGATTCGGCGCCGGGGCAGCTGACGGTCGCCGGGGACGCGGTGGTGCTCGACCGGCTCGTCGCCGAACTCGAGGCGGCCGGGCGGAGCGCGCGACGGCTGCCGGTCGGGGTCGCCGGGCATTCGGCGGGGGTCGAGCCCGTCCTCGGCGCCCTGCGGGACGCGCTCGCCGAGCTGGGCGGGCGGCGGCCGCTGGTGCCCTGGTACGACACGGTGCTGACCGACCCGCGCGAGCTCCCGGACTTCGACGCCGGCTACTGGGCCGCCCACCTGCGCCGCCCGGTCCGCTTCCGGCAGGCGGTCGCCGCGGCGGCGTCGGACGGGCACCGCGTGTTCGTCGAGGTCTCCCCGCACCCGATCCTGCGGGGCTCGCTGGCCCGGACGCTCGAAGCGGCCGGGATCGCGGACGCGGTGGTGACCGGCACCCTCCGCCGCGGCCAGGACGAGGTCCGCGCCTTCGCGGCCGCGGCGGCAACGCTGTACTGCGCGGGCACCCGCATCACGCTGACCACCCCGGACGACGACGCCCGGCTCACGGACGTACCGCCGATGCCCTGGCGCCACGAGCGGCACTGGTACACGGACGCGGGCCCGAGCGAGCGCCCCGCACCGACGGGACCGGCGACCACCTGCGACGGTCCGGCCGCCGCCCGGCTCGCGGCAACGCCCGGCGGGATCACCCGACCGCCGGCCACGCCCACAGCCGGCCCCGCGGCAACGCCAAGCAGGACCAGCCAACCGCCGGCCGCGGCAGCACCCGCTGCCGAAGGTGACCGGCTCGCGCGGATCGTCGCCGCCGTCATGGGCCTCTCCCCCGACCGCCTGGACCCCGACGTCCCCCTCGTCGACCTCGGGCTCGACTCGCTCATGGCGAACCGGATCCGCGAGGCCGTCCACCGGGAACTCGGCACCGAACCCGACGCCGCCGCCGTCCTCCGCGGGGCCACCCTCGCCGACCTCAACCGGGACCTCGTCCCCCGTGGCGACGAACCGCCGGCCCGCGGCCGGGCCTGGGACGCCGCCGATCGCCTCGTCCTGCGGCTCTGGCGGCAGCACACCGGCACCGACGCCGCCGGCCCGCACGTCCGCCTCACCGGCACCGACGAACCGCACCGCCTCGCGCGGCTGCTCGCCGACGGCCTCACCGCCGAGCTCGACACCCCCGTCGACGCCGCGGACCTCCTCCGGCACGACTCCCTCGCCGCCGTCGCCGACGTCGCCCGCGCCCTCCTCGACACCCGCGAAGACGTGCACCTGCTCAAGCCCGGCGACGCCGGCACCGCGCCCCTCCTGCTGTTCCACCCCGGCGGCAGCACCTGCACCGTCTACCGGCCACTGCTGGACCGGCTCCCCGCCGGCGTGCCCTGCCTCGGCTTCGAACGCGTGCCCGGCGCCGGCATCGAAGAACGCGTCGAACGGCTCCTCCCGCTCGTCCGGGCCCGCCTGCCCCACGGCCCCTACCGCCTCGCGGGCTGGTCCTTCGGCGGCGCCCTCGCCTACGGCCTCGCCACGCGGCTCGCGGACGAGGGCGAACCGGTCGAGCTCGTCGCGCTCATCGACACCATGCTGCCGCTGCCCGAACCGGACCTCGACCCGCGCGCGTCGTCGGCCCGGCGGTTCCTGCGGTTCACCGGCTACGTCGAGGGCACCTACGGCCGGACCGTCCGGCTCGGTCACGACGAACTCGCGCCCCTGCCCGAAGAAGCGCAGATCGAGCTCACCATGCGGCGGGTCGCCGAAGCCGGGTTGCTGAGCCCCGGCGTGCTCCGCCACCAGCGACAGTCCTTTTTGGACACGCTCGCCGCCGAACGCGGGACGCCGCGGCCCTACGACGGCCGCGTGGTGCTGTACCGGGCCACCGAGCCGTACGCCGCCGGGCTCGCGATGGAACCGCGCTACGCCCGCACCGACCCCGACGCCGGGTGGGCCGAGCTGTGCCCGCGGCTCGAGATCGTCCCGGTCCCGGCGCACCACCTCTCGATCGTCGACCCGCCGCACGTCGACGTCGTCGCGCGGCACCTGGCGGACCGGCTGTGGCCGTGACGCGGACCGGGCCGCTGCTGGCGGTGCTCGGCGCCGGCCTCTTCCTGGTCGCGGTGGACGCGACCGTGCTGCACGTCGCGCTGCCCGACCTGGTCCGGCAGCTGCGGCCCGGCGCGGCCGCCCAGGTGTGGATCGTGGCGATCTACCCGCTCACCGCGGCCCCGCTGCTGCTGCCCTCCGGCACGCTCGGCGACCGCTTCGGACGGCGGCGCGTGCTCGTCACCGGCTACGCGGTGTTCGGGGTGGCGTCGCTCGCCTGCGCGCTCGCCCCCGGCGTCCCGGCCCTGCTCGCCGCCCGCGCGGCGCTCGGCGTCGGCGGCGCGCTGATCATGCCGGTGACGATGTCGCTGCTGCGGGAGCTGTTCCCGGACCGGCGGAAGCGGCGCACGGCGATCGCGGTGTGCAGCGGCATCGCCGGGACCGGTTCGGTGTTCGGGCCGGTCCTCGGCGGGCTGCTCGTGGAAGCGTGGGGCTGGCGGGCGACGTTCCTGGTCAACCCGCCGGTCATCCTGGCCGCGGTGACGGGGGCGCTGCGGTGGCTGCCGCGCAGCCCGCCCGGGCGGGCACCGTGGGACGCGTTCAGCGCGGTGCTCGCGGCCGGCGGCGTGCTCGGGATCGCCTTCGCCGTCGGGCCGTCGGGGGGCGGCTTCGTGGCGGGGGCGGCCGGGTGCGGCCTGCTCGTGCTCTTCGTGCACCGCCAGCGACGGGCGGCCGACCCCCTGCTGGACCTGGGACTGTTCCGCCGGCCGGGGGTACCGGGCGCGGTCGGCGGGGTGCTGCTGGTGATGAGCACCCTCGTCGGGCTCGGCCTGCTGCTCGCCCAGTACCTGCAGGTGGTGCTCGGCCTCTCCCCGACGGCCGCGGCGGCGCGGCTGCTGCTGGTCCTAGGCGCGTCGGCGGCCGGCAGCGTGGCGGCGCCGGCGCTGCTGGAGCGATGCGGCAACGCCCGCGTCCGCACGGCGGGTTTCGCCGTGGCGGCGGCGTCCCTCGGCATCCCGGCGGCGGGCGGGCTGACGTCGCCGTGGTGGCTCGGCGGCGCGCTCGTGGGCTCGGGTCTGGGCATGGCCCTCGCGCTGACGTCGAGCACGGACACGCTGCTGTCCGCCGCGCCCACCGGCCGGGCAGGGGGCGCGGCCGCCGTCGAGAAGACCGGCTACGAGCTGGGCGCGGGCCTGGGCACGACGGCGTTCGGCTCCCTGGCCGCCGCCGTCTACGCGGCCCATCTGGCGGTGCCGCCCGGCGTGCCGGACGCGGCGAAGCGGCTGGCGTCGGCCGGCCCGGCCCAGGCCGAGGCGGCCTCGCACGGCTTGGCGCAGTCTGCCGAACTCCTCGCGGCCGCCCGGGTCGCCTGCACGGTGAGCGTGCAGGCGGCGTCGTCGGTCGCGTGCGGGTTGTTCGCGTTCGCGACGTTGGTTTCGATCACACGCCGCCGTATAGGCCGTTATACGAATGGGCGACGCGATCCGCGGGGTGTTCGAGCCCGCCGAGCGGCTGCGGAACGCTAGCCCGCACCCGGCGGCTGCGCCGCGTAAGCACGGAGGATCTCCGTGGTGTCGCCGAGGAACCGCGCCACCACCTCCGCCTGCTCCGGCGGCAGCTCGTCCGTCAACCGGGTGATGGCGCCGACGAGCGGGGCCAGCGCGGCCCGGACCTCGGCCCGCGCCGCCTCGCTGACGACGAGGGTGACCCGCCGCCCGTCGCGCGGGTGCGGGCCGCGGCGGACGTGCCCGGCGGCTTCCAGGCGGTCGACCAGGACCGTCGCCGACGCGGACCGGATCTTCAGCGCGTGCGCGAGGTCGACGGTGCCCATCGGCGTGCCGGCCGCCAGGTGCTGCAGCGCCTGCACGTCGGTCGCGCCGAGGCCGAGCCGCCGGGCCAGGGCGACCTGGACGTCGTGGGCGAGCGCGAGGAGTTCCCGCAAGGCGAGGTTCACCCGGAGCGCGACGGGAGTGTCTTCCACCCGGTCATTCTAAGGTCGCTAGACAATCTAGCTAGTTTTGCTACCGTGGAGCGCGTGGACGTCCGAGCGATGAACGCCGAAATGACCGCGAAGCTGATCGACGCCCCCGCCGAGGCCCCACCGGAAGGCGGGTACACCCTGCGCGTCGTCGAGACGCGCAGGGTGTACCCG
>NZ_MUMI01000493.1 GCF_002155975.1 Amycolatopsis kentuckyensis | reverse complement strand
CGGCACCGCGGTGCCGCCCAGGTACTTGCCCGACAGCAGCGCGCAGCGCGCCAGCAGGGCTTCGTCCGACGTCTTCGGGGACGCCGGCCGACGTGGTTCCGAGCGCTGCAGCTTGCGCTCCATCTCGGCGACCCAGTGTTTCTCCTCCGCCCTGGTCATCCGCGCGGGGATGAGCACGACGAGCGTGTCGTCGTTCCAATACGCGGTGACCGTCCGGTGCCGGCGCTGGCTGCGCCGCACTTCGACCTTGTGTCCGGGTGTGTCCGACGGGGGGTTCGTTTCCCCCCGGCCTCTCAGTGAGGGCATCCGTGCTTCGACCACTCGACAACGGTAAGGCCAGGCACCGACAACTCCGAGTGCGTTGAGGTCACAGACCCGAGTTGTCCACAGGCGGTTCCACTTGTGGACAACTCGGCCGATCCGGCTCCTTCCGAGGCCTCCCCGTCGCCACCAGGTGCGATCCTGCCGACATGATCCTCGACACCGCGGACATGCCACCGGTCCTCCTGCCGGCCCACCCTGCCCTGCTCCCGGGCCTCACCGTGCTCGAACGCGGCCCCCGCGAGATCCAGATCGGCCTCGATCCGCGCCACGGCGTGATCGTCGAAAACCTCGCCCCGCACCTCCTCGCGAAACTGCGCGCCCTCGACGGCAGCAAGCACGTCGAGCGGCTTCTGCTCGCGGAGAGCGAACACCGTGACCAGCTGCGGACACTGCTGCGGCAGCTGACCGCGCTCGGCCTGGTCACCGACGCCGGCCGCCCCGACGGCCCGGGCTTCCGCGGCGAGCCCGGCCTCTGGTCGCTGCGCGCCCGGCACCACCAGCCGGCCATGGCCGACCGGCGGCGCGCCGCCGCGGTCTCGGTGCACGGCGACGGCCGGGTCGCGGTGGCGGCCGCCGTGCTCCTGGCCAACGCCGGCATCGGGCACGTCGAGCTGCAGGTACCCGGCACGGTGACCGAGCACGACCTGGGCTCCGGCTTCACCGCGGCGGACCTGGGCCGGTCGCGGCGCCACGCCCTCGCCGACCTGCTCCGCCGGGTCGATCCCGAAGTCCGCGTCACCCGCCTGCACGACCGGTACCCGAACCTGGCCCTGCTCACCGACGCCGTCGTCCCGGCTCCCGAGCTCGTCGCCGAGCTGATGGGCGACGGCGTCCCGCACCTGACGGCACGCGTCCGCGACGGCACGGCCATCGTCGGGCCACTGGTCGTGCCGGGCCGCAGCTCCTGCCTGCGCTGCGCCGACCTGCACCGCACGGATTTCGACCCGTGCTGGCCGCGGGTCGCCGGGCAGCTCGCCGGCCGGCACCAGCGGCCCGATCTCGGCGCGGTCCAGTCCTGCGCGTCGCTGGCCGTGGCCCAGGCCATGCGGCTGCTCTCCCCGAGCGCACCGGCGCCACCGGCGTGGAACGCGACCCTCGAGATCGACGCCTTCGACGGCCGCATCCGCCACCGGGGCTGGCCGCCGCACCCGCGGTGCCAGTGCGGTGCCCGGGAGGTGATCCGGGAGACGTAGCCCACCAAGACGTCGCGCGCAGGCTGCGCGTCGCCGAGGCAGCAGGGCAGAATCGCGGTTGTG
Source organism: Amycolatopsis kentuckyensis (assembly GCF_002155975.1). Lineage (GTDB taxonomy): Bacteria > Actinomycetota > Actinomycetes > Mycobacteriales > Pseudonocardiaceae > Amycolatopsis > Amycolatopsis kentuckyensis. The sequence goes on along the minus strand of NZ_MUMI01000493.1, from coordinate 7,114 downwards.
ACCGACTTCCGCGACCCAGCCGATCGTGACACCGCGATGCCGCGCAAGGGTGCCGCCCGTACCGCCAAGCTCGCCAGTCTCCCGCTCGGCATCGCCGGCCGGGCAGTCGGCGGCTGGGGCAAGAGGCTCGCGGGCCAGAGCGCGGAACAGGTGAACGCGACGCTGTCGGCGAAGGCCGCCGAGCAGCTGTTCGAGGTGCTCGGCACGCTCAAGGGCGGCGCGATGAAGTTCGGCCAGGCGCTGAGCGTGTTCGAGGCGGCGGTGCCGGACGACATGGCGAAGCCGTACCGCGAAGCGCTGACGAAGCTGCAGGCCGCCGCGCCGCCGATGTCGGCCCGGCAGACCCACCGGGTGCTCGCCGAGCAGCTGGGCCGCACCTGGACCAGCCGGTTCGCCTCGTTCGACGACGAGCCCGCGGCGGCCGCGAGCATCGGCCAGGTGCACCGCGCGGTCTGGCACGACGGCCGCGTGGTCGCGGTCAAGGTGCAGTACCCGGGCGCCGACGAGGCCCTGCGCAGTGACCTGCGGCAGCTGCAGCGGTTCAGCAGGCTGTTCCAGGCGTTCGTGCCCGGCACCGAGGTCAAGCCGCTGCTGGCCGAGCTCTCGGAGCGGATGAACGAGGAGCTCGACTACCAGGCCGAAGCCCAGCACCAGCGCGCCTTCGCGAAGGCGTTCGACGGCGACCCCGGCATCCTGGTGCCGCGGGTGGTGGCCAGCGCGCCCAAGGTCGTCGTGACGGAATGGGCGAACGGCACACCGCTGTCCAAGGTGATCGCGGACGGCGACCGCGAGACCCGGAACCTGGCGGGCCGGCTGCTGGCGGAGTTCCACTACTCGTCGCCGGAGCGCGTCCACCTGCTGCACTCGGACCCGCACCCGGGCAACTTCATGATCACCGACGACGACAGGCTGTGCGTCATCGACTTCGGCGGCGTGGCCCGGCTGCCCGAAGGCATCCCCCGTCACCTGGGCGAAATGACGCGGCTGGCGCTGGACGGCGAGTCGGCCGAGCTGATGCGCCTGCTGCGGGAGAACCGGTTCATCAGGCCGGACAGCGACCTGACCGCGGAGGAGGTGCTCGCCTACCTGGCGCCGTTCACCGAGCCACTGGCGGCGCCGACGTTCCACTTCACCCGCCGCTGGATGCAGAAGCAGGCCGGGCGGGTGGGCGACAGCCGCAGCAACGACTTCCGGGTCGGCCGTTCGCTCAACCTGCCGCCCGAGTACCTGATGATCCACCGGGTGACGGCGGGGTCGACGGGCATCCTCTGCCAGCTCGACGCCGAGATCCCGGCCCGCGGCATCGTCGAGCGCTGGCAGCCGGGGTTCGCCGCCTGAGTTGTCCACAGGATGGGCCTCGAACGGAGGGTTCCGGTCGAGTTGTCCACAGCTGCGGTGGAGGGGGTTCCACCCGGTTGGCCGAGCCGTCATGATCAATACATGACAGCTACTCAATGCACCGATCCGCTCACCATTCGTAATCCCGGCGGTGGCGAGGTGATGAACCTCGAACAGCTACGCCGGGCGGGGGTGTCCGACCGAAGAACCCGGCGGCTCTGCGGCCCGGGAGGGCCGTGGCGCCGCCTGCACCCCGGTGTCGTCCTGCTCCGCAACACCGCTCCGACGCGGCAGCAACTGCTGCACGCCGCGCTCGTGCGCTACGGGCCCGGGGTGGTGATCACCGGGGCCGACGCCCTGCAGGCCCACGGCGTGAAGTGCCCGGCGGAGGGCGACATCCACCTGCTGGTGCCCCACCAGTGCCGGGTGGTGGCCTGCGAAGGCGTCCGCCTGGCGCGCACGGCCCGGTTGCCGGACCCGATCGAGGTCGACGACCTCCCGTTCGCGCCGCCGGCGAGGGCGACGCTGGACCTGACCCGGTCCGAACCCGACCCCGCCCGCATCCGGCACCTGCTGACGTTGCCGCTGTATTGGGGGCTGTGCGACCGCCGGGATCTGCTGGCGGAGCTCGAAGCCGGTCCCCAGCGCGGCACGGCTTTGGTGCGCAGGGTGCTGCGCGAACTCGACGAAGGGCCGATCCAGGCGCACGGCCTGGCCGCCCGCGTCCTGGACCGGGTACCGCTTCCGCCGCCGAGCTGGGACCAGACGATCTGCGACCGCCGCGGCCGCCGCATCGGCGAGGCGGACGCGTGGTGGGACGAGCTCGGCCTGGCCTGGCAGTACCGCTGCACCCCGGGTCCGGGAGGCGGCTTCAGCCACCTGGCCCTGGCCGCGACGGGGATCGTCCTCGTCCGCTGCACGGTCAGGCAGCTGCGCAAGGTGCCCCAGGAGGTGGCGCAGGAGCTGGCCAGGGCCTACGGCGATGCGTCCAGGACACCCCGTCCCAAGGTCCGAGCGGTCCCGCAGACGCCGATCGGCGACGCGGCCTGATACCGCCCTCGAGCTCAGGAGGTCGACTTGATCACCAGTACTCGTCCGGCAGCTTGCCTTCGATGTCCCGCACGTGCTGCCGTGCGCAGTCCGGGCAGAGCCACCGCAGCGCGCCCCGCTCACGGGTGGACACCCACGCGAGCGCCGTAGCCGGATCATCACCGGCAGCGCGAGTCCGGCCGCAGCGCGTGCACACCACCGGTTCCGGCGCGCTCACCGCAACCGTCCACAGTGGATCGCCTTGGCACCGAACAGATAGAGATCGTCCCGGTGACCGAGGAAGTCCGGGCTCTGCGGATCGGTCAGCGCGGCAACCGCGGCGAGATCGTCGGCGTCGAGCCATTCCCCGGCCGACTCCGCCAACCACCCGAGGCGGTGCACGACGTACTCACGCAGCCGGTCCGAGCCGGGCATCGGGTGATCGATGAGGGCGCCGAACGACTCGACGTCCTCGAGTCCGGCTTCGCGAAGCGCCCGCGGCCAGCCGTAGGGCATACCGACGCTCCCCGGAACGCCGGCCCGCATCCGTTCGAACCACGAGCCCCGAGCGGCCAGCAACCGCTGCTCCAGTCCAGGGCGGCCGACGCCCAGTTCCCACGGAAGGCACCGCATCTCGAGCCCGCCCTCGGAGATGGCCAGCACCCCACCGGGCCGGAGCAGGCCGGCGAGTGTCCGCAGCGCGGCTTGCTGATCACCGACGTGGTGCACCACGCCGGACGCCCAGACAAGATCGGCGGCGGGAACGGCCAGCGCAGGATCGGTGAGGTCGCCGAGAAGGCTGACGACCTCGACGGAGTCCCCGTCCACCTCGGCAACGGCCCGTTCGGCCTCGACCAGTAGCTTCGGAGTGGCATCGAAGAGCACGACGGTCCCGCCGGAACCGCGGGCAAGTTCGCGCGCGAACAGCACGCTCATCCCCCCGGCCCCACACCCGACGTCGACAACGGTCGGCCGCTCCCCGACGGAGCCGAGCAGCCGCCGGGCAACGGGCGCGAGCGCCTCGGCATCAAGGGCATCGGCCATGCGCAGCTGAGCCAGGCGGTCCGCCCAGTCGATGTCACCGTGGCTGTGTCCGGACATCACCCCATTCAACACCAGCAGAGCGGCCCCGGAGCACCCCGCAACGAGACCACCCGAAGGAGGCCACAAGGACCCGCACCACCCCGGCGCGCACCAACCCCACACCGCCACGGCACCACACAACGAGCCGCCCCGGCACCGCCGCGACGCCCGATCAGCGCGGGCAAGGTGGACCGCGCACCCGGAGCAGCGCCATCGCCACGGCCCGAGACCGGTCGCGTCCCCGAGCAGCACTGTCGCCGCGGCGCAGCCCTGCCCACGCACCCGAGCAGGACAGCCTCGCCACTCGCCCGCAGCGCACCGCCGCGGCGCGGTCTTGCCCGCGCACCCGAGCAGCACAGCCTCGCCACTCGCCGCCGCAGCACGCCTTCCATCCGCGCCGAGCTTCAGCCGCGCGTCGCCGGGCCTCGGCCGCACGATCCACCCACCGGATCGCCCCGCGCCATCGGCCCGCCGGGCCAGACCGCGCCGCGCAATCCCGCCACCGCACCCCACGGCAAAGCGCGAAGGCCCCCACCACCCACAAACGGGCGGCAGGGGCCTGCGCTCAGCTCTGGTCCTGGTACCGCTCCGCCCGGCGAGTGGCCCATCGGGCTACTCGCGTCCAGCGGCGCGCGGCACGCACGCTACCTCGGGCCCGCTGGGCGCGGACCCCCTCCTCCAGGTCCCGTATTCGAGCCCTGGACAGTTCTTCGTAAAGCAACATCTCGCTGATCTCCTCGATCTCGGTCTTCGTCAGTTGCAGCTCTTCGCTGCGGGGGTGGGCTTCGTAGTCCCTCGTGGTGACCGGTTCGACGCTCATGCGGCGGCGCTCCGGTGATCGCCGCCGGCCTTGGCCGCGGCGGGCTCGACAGCTGCGTTCTTGCGCGGGCGGCCGCGGGGCCGCTTGCGCGCGATGACCGCGCCGCGCTCGAAGATCTCGCCGCCCCAGACGCCCCAGGGCTCGCGGCGGGCCAGGGCGCCGGCCAGGCAGGCCTCGCGGACCGGGCAGTCCGCGCACTGCGCCTTCGCTCGCTCGAGCTCGGCCGGGGACTCCGCGAACCACAGGTCCGCGTCGCCCGAACGGCAGGGCAGCGCGACGTCGGGGACGTCGATCGGGTCGAGCAGGTCGGCGAATATTGCCTCACCCGAGGTGTAGGCGATGGCCGAAGACATGGTGGTTCCTCCTTGTGTCGTACGGGTTTTCGGTTGGGTGCTGGCGTTGGACAACGCTGGTTCCTCTTGGGTTGTGCAGCCAAAAACACAAAGGCCGCGGATCCGGGTTCTCCGGTTCCGCGGCCTTCGTGAGCCTCGTGTCCTGACTAGGTCAGGAACTTCGCTCCCGTATCGACAACGGAACACGGAACTGCTTGATGGTCGGCAGATCAGCCTGCGGGTACGCGGCGAGAACGCCCTGCGTCCCGAAGACGACGACACCGGTGGCCCAACGACGCGAGACGCGCCGCATGCCACGGATCCCGTGCGCGCTCACCGGCACACCAGTGCCCGGGCGCTGAGCAGCCGCAACTTCCGCGGCGCAGGACAGACGGGTGCCCGGGTTCGTGAGCGTCATGTTGATGGTCATTTCACCGGCACCTCCTTCTGTACTCTGCACACGCGGCCGCCGAGCGGCGCTTCCGTAGATCCCCAGTCGAGCCCTTCGGGCTCGGTACTGGCAGGTTATTGCTCCGCACCACACCGAGGCAACTTAATTAACCGGAAAATCCTCGAAGTTACGAAGATCGCCCCTGAGCAGCGGGTTCGCCGCGTCGATCATGGTCCGGACGCGGTCAAGACCCCGTCGACGCCCGGACGACGCCGAGGATCTCCGTGCCGAAGCGCTCGAGCTTCGTCGCGCCGATGCCGGAGATCGACACCAGCGCCGCCTCGTCGGCCGGGCGCTGCTCGGCGATGGCCATCAGCGTCGCGTCCGTGAAGACGACGAACGCCGGCACCTTGAGCTCCCTCGCCCGGTCGGCGCGCCACGACTTCAGCCGCTCCAGCAGGCCCTCATCCACTGTGGACGGGCAGCGCCCGCAGCGGCCCAGCTTGACGTCGAGGGTCTCCAGCAGCGGCCCGCCGCAGACTCGGCAGCGCGTCTTGACCGGCGTCGCCGGCTTCTGCTGGGACCGCGCCACCCTGGCGGCCGGGTGGTCCTCCGGGACGAGGCCGTAGAGGAACCGGCTGCGCCGCCGGTTGCGCCGCGCGCCCGGCGTGCGGGCCAGCGCCCAGGACAGCCACAGGTGCTCGCGGGCCCGGGTGACGCCGACGTAGAACAGCCGCCGCTCCTCCTCGATCGCCGCTTCGTCGCCGTCGGCGTGCAGGATCGGCATCGTGCCCTCGGCGAGGCCGACGAGGAACACCGCGTCCCACTCCAGGCCCTTCGCCGCGTGCAGTGACGCCAGCGTCACGCCCTCGACCGTCGGCGGGTGCTGGGCCGCGGCGCGCTGGTCGAGCTCGGCGCAGAAGCGCGGCAGGTCCGCGTCCTCGACCGTCGAAGCGAGCTCCTCGGCCAGCTCGACGATCGCCAGGAGCGCGTCCCACCGCTCCTTCGCCGCGCCGCCCGCCGGCGGCGACTCGGTCAGGCCGACCCGCGCGAGCACGGAACGCACCGTCGTGACCAGGTCGGAGCTGACGTCACCGCTCGCCGCGCGCAGCGCGGACATCGCCTGCCGGACCTCCGTCCGGTTGAAGAACCGCTCGCCGCCGCGGACCAGGTACGGGATGCCGGCGTCGGCCAGCGCCGACTCGTAGGCCTCGGACTGGGCGTTGATCCGGTAGAGGACCGCGATCTCGCTCGCCGACACGCCGCCGTCGAGCAGCTCCCGCACCCGGCGTGCGACGGCGCCGGCCTCGACCGCCTCGTCGTCGAACTCGGCGAAGCGCGGCTCCGGTCCCGGCGGCCGCTGCCCGATCAGCTTCAGCCGCGAGCCCGCCGGCCGGCCCCGCGCCGCGCCGATCACGCGGTTGGCCAGCGCGACGACCTCGGGCGTCGACCGGTAGTCGCGCTCGAGGCGGACGACGGTGGCGTCCGGGTAGCGCCGCGTGAACTCCAGCAGCGACCGCGGCGACGCGCCGCCGAAGGAGTAGATGGTCTGGTTGGCGTCGCCGACGACGGTCAGGTCGTCGCGGCCGCCGAGCCACGCGTCGAGCAGGCGCTGCTGCAGCGGGGTGACGTCCTGGTACTCGTCGACGACGAAGCAGCGGTAGCGGTCCCGGAACTCCTCGGCGACGGCGCCGTGCTCCTCGAGCACCGCGGTCGTGTGCAGCAGGAGGTCGTCGAAGTCGAGCACCTGCGCGGCGTTCTTCAGCTCTTCGTAGGTCCGGTAGACCTCGGCGACCTGCGCCGCCGGGGCCGGGATGTCCCGCTGGGCGCGCGCGGTGACGGCCGGGTAGTCGTCGGGGCTGATCAGCGACGCCTTCGCCCACTCGATCTCGCTCGCCAGGTCGCGCAGGACCTCGACCTCGGTCCCGAGCTTGGCCCGGTTCGCGGCCTGGCCGACGTACCGCAGCTTGTTCTCCAGCAGGTCCCACGGCCGGTCGCCGACCACGCGCGGCCAGAAGTACCGGAGCTGGCGGCGGGCGGCGGCGTGGAACGTCAGCGCCTGCGCCGCTTCGACGCCGAGGCCGCGCAGCCGCGTCCGCATCTCGCCCGCGGCCCGCGTCG
>NZ_MUMI01000492.1 GCF_002155975.1 Amycolatopsis kentuckyensis | reverse complement strand
CGGTTTCACGTGAAACCGTGCTCGTTCGATTGTCCCCGATGAACCGGAGAAGACGAGCCGACAGTCCGAAGATGTGGACAACTCCACTCAGCCGGCCGCCGCCGAGGTCCGTTCCACGTGAAACATCACGCGTGTAATTCGCTCGGCCGAGGCGTCGCGTTGCCCAACCGGATGCCGCTGAAGCCGAGCGTGCTCGCCGCGACCGCGTCGACGAACGCCCACAGGTTCCGCATCACCCGCAACTCGATGCCCGCCTCTTCGTGGAGCGCGAGGAGATCACCGACCCGCTCCGGCGGACCGAGCGGCTCGACCGGCACCGTCGCCACGACCGCGTGGGCGTGCGCGCCGAAGGATCGGAACGACGCCGACGAGAAGCGGTACGCGAACAACCGGACGGTCCGCATCGCCGCCAGCCACCCGTACTCGATCGCGTGCACGCGAGGCGTCCCGAGGAACGCGCGGTCCGCCTCGGACGTCTCCGGCGTCACCCACGCCAGCGCGCGGGGGCACTGTCGTGGGAACCAGTAGTCCGGCGCGCGGGCCGCGTCGACCGCCCAGACGTAGGCCTCCGGCTGCCGCGCGGTCGCCGCCACGTGCGGCTCGAAGCGGGTGATCGTCGGGTCTTCGGAGAAGTGGACGACCTCACCGGCTGCCGGGCGCATGCACACAAGAAAGCGGCCCCACCTGACCGAGTCAAGTGGGGCCGCTCCGCGCGTGAAGCTCAGGACTCCGGGAAGATCACCACACGGCGCTTCGGGTCTTCGCCTTCGCTCTCGCTCGTGACGCCCGAGACCGTCGCCACCGCGTCGTGGACGACCTTGCGCTCGAACGGGCTCATCGGCTGCAGCCGGACGCGCTCACCGCTCTTGAGGACCGACTCCGCCGTCGAGCGGCCGAGCTCCTTCAGCTCCTCACGGCGGTCCGCGCGCCAGCCCGCGATGTCCAGCATCAGCCGGCTGCGGGAGCCCGTCTCCTGCTGGACCGCCAGCCGGGTCAGCTCCTGCAGCGCCTCGAGCACCGTGCCGCGCGGGCCGACGAGCTTCTCGAGGTCCTCGCCGCCGTCGATGCTCACGATCGCGCGGCCGGCTTCCACGTCGAGGTCGATGTCACCGTCGTAGTCGAGCAGGTCCAGCAGGCGCTCGAGGTAGTCGCCGGCGATGTCGCCCTCCTGGACGAGGATGTCGTCGCCGCCTCCCGCCTTCTGCTCGCCGGCTTCGCCTTCGGCCGTCTCCGGGGTCACGTCGTCCTTATCGGCGTCGATCGTGTCGATCGTCTCCGACATCATTCGTCTCCTCTCCGAACCGGTCGCGCCTCAGCGGCGCTTCCGGCCCGACTTCCTGGTCGAGTCTTTGAGAAGGCCCGGCACGCCGGTGCCGTTGTCCTTCGAACCGTTCTGGCCGTTCGTGTCGGCCGGGGTCGGGTCGCCGTCGCCGTCGCTCCCGGCGGCAGCAGTGGCGGGGGAAGCGGTCTGCGCGAAGCCGTGGGCCGAGCCCGCCTTCGTGACCTTCTTCTGGGAGCCGGTCTGCGCGGGCTGGTTCTTCTTCTGCTGGACCGGCTTCTGGCCGACCTTCGGCGCGGCCGGCTTCTGGCCCGGCTTCGGCCCGAGCGTCGCGCGCTTCTCCGCGGCCTCCGCCTTGCGGGCCGCCTCTTCCTTGTCGATCTTCGTGTAGACGAGGCGCTGCTGCATCAGGGTCCAGCCGTTGTTCGCCAGCCAGTAGAAGAGGAGGCCGAGCGGGAACAGGGCACCGAAGACGAGCACACCGAGCGGGAAGATGTACATCGTCAGCTTGTTCATGATCGCGGTCTGCGGGGTGGCCGACGCGGCGTTCTGGCGGGCCACCGAGTGCCGCGCGGTGAGGTGCGTGGCGATCGACGCGACGATCATCAGGGGCAGCGCGACCGGCAGCACGCTCCAGTGGAAGCCGACGTTCGTGGCCCCGCCGCTGACGACCCCGACGCCGTTGTAGACGGCCTCACCGAGGTTGACGCCGAACAGCTTCGCGTTGACGTAGGACTCGACGTCGTGCTGGCTGAAGAAGTAGTTCTCGGTCTTCGGCCCGCCACCGGGCGGCGGCATGGTGAACGCGCGCAGGACGTGGTTCAGGCCGATGAAGACCGGGATCTGAAGGAGCATCGGCAGGCAGCTGCCCAGCGGGTTGACGCCGTGCTCGCGCTGGAGCTTCTGCATCTCCGCGGCTTGGCGCTGCCGGTCGTTCGCGTACTTCTTCTGGATCTTCTTCATCTCCGGCGCGAAGTCCTGCATCTTCTTCATCGACCGGACCTGGTTCACGAACGGCTTGAACATGATGCCGCGGACCGTGAACGTCAGGAAGATGATGCCGAGGATCCAGGCGACCGCGGTCGATTCCCCGAAGACGAACCCGAAGACCTTGTGCCAACACCAGAGGATGAAGGACACGGGGTAGTAGATGAAATCGAGCACTGCTGCTACTCCTCGATCGGTGTTTCAGGTCTGCGGTGTCGCCACGAGAACGTCTCGGGCACGGGGTCGCGGCCGGGTGGCGTCCAGGGGCCGCAGCGCAGCAGCCGGCGCAGCGCGAGGTAGGAGCCGCGGCCGGCACCGTGCCGGGTGAGGGCTTCGACTGCGTACGCGCTGCAGCTCGGGTAGAACCGGCAAGCCGGTGGGAGGAAGGGCGAGATCGCCTTGCGGTAGAGCTTGATGGGCAGCAGCAGGACCCAGGCGACCGGGCCGGTCCGCGGGGGCTCGGTCTCGTGGTCGTGGTCGTGCGCTGAGTCGTGCTCGGGGGTGGCTCGCATGCCGGTCACACCGCTGATCCGTGGTCGGGGGCCGCGTCCGCGGGACGCGTCGGGCTGGGGACATCCCCGGCCGGACGGCGCGACGACAGAAGCCCCAGCCGACGCAACGCGGCGTCGAGATCGGACCCGAGCTCGGCGCTGGAAGCGGTCGACGACGGCGGCAATGCCCGTACGACCAACGCAGTGCCGGCGGGCAGTGTTCCGAGCCTGGCCGAAACGAGATGACGCAACCGGCGGCTGACGCGGTGGCGGACCACCGAGTTGCCGACGGCCTTGCTCACCACAAAACCCGCCCTGGCCGCCGACGGTGCGTCGGCGGCCGCGGACGGGTCCGTGGTCAGCGCGTGGACGACGAGGCGGCGCCTGCCTGCCCGGGACCCGCGACGGAGAACCACGCGGAAATCCTCACTCCGCCGCAGGCGTGCGGCAGCCGGCAGCACGGCGCGCCCCGATCGTGCGATCAGGCGGACAGCGCGCCGCGGCCCTTGCGACGGCGGGCCGCCAGGATGGCCCGGCCGGCGCGGGTCCGCATGCGCAGACGGAACCCGTGGGTCTTCGCGCGGCGGCGGTTGTTCGGCTGGAAGGTGCGCTTACCCTTGCTCACTGCTTCTCCTGTGTCTCGCGTCGGGCGGGAAGAATTCCTTCCCCCCACCTGGCGTGTCGTGCGGGCGCACGGCAGTCTCTGGTGTCTCCTACCAACGTGTGGCCTCGTCACGACGAGCGACGACAACGTGGGCACGCGAAACGCACCCGTCGCATACGGGAGACCTTACGAGGGTACGCACCCCCGTCGGGCGGCCGGTAAGCACCCCCTCGGCCACGGTACGCGACCGCCCGGCGCGCCCGGGGAGTTCGACGGCGTGGCACCGAATGGCAACCGGCCGTGCACCGTGAAATGCTGGCCGCCCAGGATGCCTTGTGGCCACGAGCGGGGCTTGTTAGCGTGCCTCTCTCGGGTCACCGGTCGAGGTGCACGAGTATCCGGGTGGTGGAGTGCCCACCGGCGTACGACGAGCCCGCAGGTGGCGGCACCGCGGGTCGCCGTACATTAGTGCACAGCTGTGGACAACTATGTGGATATTCGCTGTGCCGGTGCGCGGACAGGTTTCCTGTGATCGCCGGGTGGAGTGACCGGGTGTTCTCGGGGCCGGCTCGGCCGTCCACGCCGACGAGGGGAGGGGAGCCAGACAGGTGTCGGATCACCAGCACAATCTGGGTGTCATCTGGGAACAGGTGGTACGCGAACTGTCCGACGGGACCCTATCCCCCCAGCAGCGCGCCTGGATGCGGGTGACCCGCCCGATCGGCCTGCTCGACGGCACGGCGCTCCTGGCGGCGCCCAGCGACTTCGCGAAGGAAGCGATCGAACGCGGGCTGCGCGGCGCGATCACCGACGCGCTTTCCCGGCGGCTCGGCCGCGCGATCTCCCTCGCGGTGAAGGTCGACAGCGCCGAAGCCGTCGCCCCGGCGCCCGCGCCCCGCTACGTGCCGTCACCCGGCCGGGTGGAAAACGGCGCGAGCCCCGAACCCGCCTCGGCGATGCCGGCCAACGGCGCCCCGATGATGCCCCCGCCGCGGCCCGAACCCGCGCAGCCGATGCCGCCGATGCCGATGCCGCAGCACCAGGCCGTCGGGCCGAAGCCGGACGACGGCGACGACACCGACGAAGAAGTCGACGAAGAGGGCGAGGCGCTCGCCGCCGTCCACGAGATCTGGCCGACGTTCTCCGGCCAGCCGATCGCCGGCCAGCCGTACACCGCGCCGGCGCAGCCGCAGACGTCGAAGACGAAGCTGAACGAGAAGTACACCTTCGACACGTTCGTCATCGGCGCGTCCAACCGCTTCGCGCACGCGGCCGCGGTCGCCGTCGCCGAGGCGCCCGCCCGCGCGTACAACCCGCTCTTCATCTGGGGTGAGTCCGGGCTCGGCAAGACGCACCTGCTGCACGCGGTCGGCCACTACGCGCAACGGCTCTTCCCCGGCATGCGCGTCCGGTACGTCTCGACCGAAGAGTTCACGAACGACTTCATCAACTCGCTGCGCGACGACCGCAAGGTCGCCTTCCAGCGGCGCTACCGCGACATCGACATCCTGCTCGTCGACGACATCCAGTTCCTGGAGGGCAAGGAAGGGACGCAGGAAGAGTTCTTCCACACCTTCAACACCCTCCACAACGCGAACAAGCAGATCGTCGTCAGCTCCGACCGCCCGCCGAAGCGCCTCGAAACGCTGGAGGACCGGCTGCGGACGCGGTTCGAGTGGGGCCTGATCACCGACATCCAGCCGCCCGAGCTCGAGACGCGCATCGCGATCCTCCGCAAGAAGGCGGCGCAGGACAGGCTGGCGGTGCCGGGTGAGGTCCTCGAATTCATCGCTTCGCGCGTCGAGGCGAACATCCGGGAGCTCGAAGGCGCGCTGATCCGCGTCACCGCGTTCGCGTCGCTGAACCAGCAGCCGGTCGACAGCGCGCTCGCCGAGATCGTGCTGCGGGACCTGATCCCCGACTCGCACGCGCCGGAGATCACGGCGCCGACCATCATGGGCGTCACGTCCGAGTTCTTCGACGTCACGCTCGACGACCTGTGCGGCCCCGGCAAGACGAAGGCGCTCGCCACGGCCCGCCAGATCGCGATGTACCTCTGCCGCGAGCTGACCGACATGTCGCTGCCGAAGATCGGGCAGACGTTCGGCGGCCGCGACCACACGACGGTCATGCACGCGGACAAGAAGATCCGCAAGGAGATGGCCGAGCGCCGGCGGATCTACGACCAGGTGCAGGAGCTGACGTCGCGCATAAAGCAGCGCGCCCGCCAGTAGCACATCCCTTACCTCCCAACGACTTCGGGGCGTCCGCTCACTGTGGACGCCCCTTCGTCGTCTTTGGACACAGCCGCCATCGGGCACAGCCGTCTGTGGAGTGTCTGAAGCACGCGTACGCGCCTTCGCTGCTTCGCGGGCGTACGCGTGCTTCGCCAAACTCGCGAAAATTGTTTGTACACAAGGGGTTTTCCCCACCGTGTGGGCAGATTGCCCACAGTGCCAACGGATCTCCCACCAGCGAAGACACGAATTCCCTCCACACCCCGCCCACAGGCGATCCACAGCGCATCCACACCCTTGTCCACGCTGATTCCACAGGTTGCCCACATGCTGTGCACAGGAGAAGCCGATCACTCGGAAGAGGGGTTCGGACCCCCTCCGGTACCCCCAGACCCTGGGTACAAATCGCCGCACACCTGGGGACAACTGTGGGGACAACCGGGCCCGACTGTGGATGGATCCGGGGTCGCCCGAAACCATCCACGGACGGCCCGATCTACCCACAGGTCCGCCACCAGGGTTCTCCACACGCCCGCGAGCCGTCCGACCTGCGCGAACGAGCTCAATCCACACAATCCACAACGCCTATTACTGCTACTGCCCTTAGATCTCTTGAAAGAGAGAACAAAACAAAAACAGGCGGAGGACGAAGTTGGGGACAGCTGCGAGATCGAGTCGTCATGTCGACAAACTCAAGGGGAGGCCGAGGTGACGGCGGCGCCCGCGACGGCCTAACGTGGACGCCTGCACCTGGTCCGCGCTCCGGCCGCTCACGCGGAGGGCGGACCGGCCGGAGGGGGCAGCCGGTCACTGCCCCGCGAGAACGAGGCCTGGCCCGAGCCCGTACGGGGCTCGATCGTCGAAAGGATGCGCGCATGAAGATCCGCGTCGAGCGTGACGGGCTCGCCGACGCCGTCGCGTGGGTGGCCAGAAGCCTCCCCTCCCGGCCTCCGGTGCCGGTGCTGGGCGGTGTCCTCCTCGACGCCGGTTCGGACGGCGAAACCGACGCGCTGACGGTCTCCGGCTTCGACTACGAGGTCTCCGCCACGGTCGGGGTCCCCGCGACGATCGCCGACGGCGGCCGCCTCCTCGTGTCCGGGCGCCTCCTCGCCGACATCACCAAGGCGCTGCCCGCGCAGCCGGTCGAGATCTCCGTCGACGGCGCGCGCGCCACCATCACGTGCGGCAGCGCGCGCTTCTCCCTGCCGACCATGCCGGTCGAGGACTACCCGCAGCTGCCGTCCCAGCCCGCCTTCGCGGGCGAGCTCGCCGGCGACGCGTTCGGCCAGGCCGTCACCCAGGTCGTCGTCGCCGCCGGCAAGGACGACACGCTGCCGATGCTCACCGGCATGCGGCTCGAGATCTCCGGCAGCTCGCTGACCCTCGTCGCGACCGACCGCTTCCGGCTCGCGATGCGCGAGTTCACCTGGCAGCCGGCCGAGGGCCTGGCCGACGCCGCGGTGCTCGTCCCCGCGCGCACCCTCGCCGAGGCGGCCAAGACGCTCGGCGCGAGCGGCGCCACGATCCGCCTCGCCCTCGCCAGCGGCGAAGGCCTGCTCGGCCTGTCCGGCTCCGGGCGCTACACGACGACCCGCCTGCTCGACGCGGAATTCCCGCCGTACCGGCAGCTGCTGCCGGCGTCGCACACCTCGCGCGCGGTCATCGACGTGTCGGCTCTCACCGAGTCCATCAAGCGCGTTTCGCTGGTGGCCGAGCGGGGGACTCAGGTACGACTGGAGTTCGGGGACAACTCGCTGCGGTTGTCCGCGGGCGGCGACGACGAGGGCAGCGCCGAAGAGGAACTGCAGGTCGAGTACGAAGGTGAGCCGGTGACCATCGCGTTCAACCCGGGTTACCTCGTCGACGGCCTCGGCGCGCTCCACAGCGACCGTGCGGAGCTGACGTTCACCACGCCGAACCGGCCTGCGCTCATCAAGCCCGCCGACGCCGAGGGCAACGTCGTCCCCGGCTACCTCTACCTCCTGATGCCGGTCCGCCTGCCGGGCTGACCTGTTTTCAAAGCACGTAAGGGGATCTCATGGTTCAGCTCGGTCTGATCGGCCTGGGCAAGATGGGCTTCAACATGCGTGAGCGGCTGCGCGCGGCCGGTCACGAGGTGGTCGGCTACGACCGCAACCCGGACGTCAGCGACACCACCTCGCTCGAAGACCTGGTGTCCAAACTGGACGCCCCGCGGATCGTGTGGATCATGGTGCCGGCCGGCGAGCCGACCCGGCAGACCATCACCGAGCTGGGCAACCTGCTCGCCGCGGGCGACATGGTGATCGACGGCGGCAACTCCAAGTACACCGACGACAAGCTGAACGCCGATCTGCTCGCGGCGAAGAACATCGGCTACCTGGACTGCGGGGTGTCCGGTGGCGTGTGGGGCAAGGAAAACGGCTACGGCCTGATGGTCGGCGGCGCGGCCGCCGACGTCGAGAAGGCGATGCCGATCTTCGACGCGCTGCGCCCGGACGGCCCGCGCGAAGAAGGCTTCTCGCACGCGGGTGACGTCGGTGCGGGCCACTACGCGAAGATGATCCACAACGGCATCGAGTACGGCATGATGCAGGCCTTCGCCGAAGGCTTCGAGCTGCTCGAAGCGGCCAAGGTCGTCAAGGACGTGCCCGCCGTGATCAAGGGCTGGCAGCGCGGCACGGTCGTCCGGTCCTGGCTGCTCGACCTGCTCGTGCGCGCGCTCGACGAAGACCCGGAGCTGGACGACCTCGAGGGCTACGTCGAGGACTCGGGCGAAGGCCGCTGGACGCTGGAAGAGGCGATCAACAACGCGGTGCCGGCGCCGGTCATCTCGGCGGCGCTGTTCGCGCGGTTCGCTTCGCGCCAGGAGCACTCGGCCGCGATGCGCGCGGTCGCCGCGCTGCGCAACCAGTTCGGCGGGCACGCCGTGAAGAAGATCGGCGGGTAGGGAGTCCCTGGTGTATCTGCGACACCTGCAGGTCACCGACTTCCGCTCCTGGCCACAGGCCGATCTCGCCCTCGAACCGGGGCCGACCGTGCTGGTCGGCCAGAACGGCCGCGGCAAGACCAACCTGCTGGAGGCGATCGGGTACGTCGCGACGCTGGGCTCGCACCGCGTCGCGACGGACGCGCCGCTGATCCGGCACGGCTGCGAGCGCGCGCTGGTCCGGGTCGCGGTGGTCAACGACGACCGCGAGCTGACCGTCGAGCTCGAGATCACCGCCGGCCGGGCGAACCGCGCCCGGGTCAACCGCGGTGCGGTCGGCCGGCCGCGGGACGTGCTCGGGATCCTGCGCACGGTGCTGTTCTCCCCGGAGGACCTCGCGCTCGTGCGGGGTGACCCGGGTGAGCGACGCCGGTTCCTCGACGAGCTCCTGGTGCTGCGCGCGCCGCGGTACGCCGGGGTCCGGGCGGACTACGAGAAGGTGCTGAAGCAGCGGAACGCCCTGCTCAAGACGGCCGGGAAACGACGTACGGGCCGCGAAGACCCGTACGCGCTGTCGACGCTCGAGGTCTGGGACGACCACCTGTCGGTGGCGGGCGCGGAGCTGCTGGCCGCGCGCCTGAACCTCGTCGCCGACCTCGCGCCGTACGCGGCTTCGGCGTACATGGGGGTCGCGCCCGACTCGCGGCCGGCGAAGATCGCCTACCGGTCGTCGCTGGGTGCGGCGCTGCCGGAGACGTACGGCGTACCGGATGGCGAACGGGCGCAACCCGAGGTCCTGAAGGACGTCTTACTCAAGGCGCTGGGTGAAGCCCGCAAGGCGGAGCTCGAGCGTGGCATCAGCCTGGTCGGCCCGCACCGGGACGAGCTGGAGCTGATCCTGGGCGAAGCGCCGGCCAAGGGCTACGCGAGCCACGGCGAGTCGTGGTCGTTCGCGCTGGCGCTGCGGCTCGGCAGTTACGAGCTGCTGCGCGGGGAGGCGGGCGAGCCGGTGCTGCTGCTCGACGACGTGTTCGCCGAACTGGACCGCAAGCGCCGGGCCCGGCTGGCCGAGGTGGCCGCGAGCGCCGAACAGGTGCTGGTGACCGCCGCGGTCGACGAAGACGTACCCGGGGAGCTCGCCGGGCACCGGTTCGTGGTGGCGGATGGTGAGATCACGCGTGGCTGAGCGAGGCGACCGGGCACCCCGTGTGACGGGTGACACAAACCGCACCCGATCTGGGGACAAACCTGTGGACAGTGTGGATAACACGGTGAATGAGTTATCGCTGCCCGTGACTGTGCGGCCAGATAGGTGGCGCGAAACGCCCAAAAAGGGCACCAAGCCTCCGCTCGACACTGAGCGTGATGGCACCGTTGGGCCGAACGAGCCTCCCCCGACCGGGCGCGACCTCGCCCACGCCGCGCTCGAAGCGGCCAAGGCGAAGGCCAAGGAACGGGGCACCCCGCCGGGCTACCGGCGCCGGGCGGTCGGCGGTGGCGGCCAGAACCCCCGGCGGCGCCGTTGGTCGGGACCGGGCGCGGACGCGCGTGACCCGCAGCCGCTCGGCCGCCTGGTCTCGCGGCTGGTCAAGGACCAGGGCTGGAACGAGAGCGTCACGAGCGCCCGCGTCTTCGCGCAGTGGGCGCGGCTGGTCGGCGAAGACGTCGCCGAGCACGCGCAGCCGGTCGCACTGAAGGACGGCGAGCTCACCGTGCGCGCCAGCTCGACGGCGTGGGCCACCCAGCTGCGGTTGCTGCAGGGAAAGCTGCTGGCCAAGATCGCGGCGGGGGTCGGCAACGGCGTCGTCAAGCGGATGCGGATCCAGGGTCCGACCGCCCCGAGCTGGCGGAAAGGGCCGCGTCACGTGCCGGGCCGCGGCCCCCGTGACACGTACGGCTGACCCGGGTTGCGCGATGCTCGGTTGAATGGGCCGAGAACGCATTCAGACCTCCCGAGATACGTCAAGACTCGGCTCGAACCGATTTCGTCCGTCTGTGACGCGTTCAGGGGTGTCCTTGCCGCATGTCAGCGGACGCGGCCAAGTACACTGGAGGAGAGCGAGCGTCCGCTCGGGCGAGACGAGGAGAAACAACGCCGGTGACCGAGAACAAGAGCGAGTACAACGCGTCGTCGATCACGGTGCTCGAAGGCCTCGAAGCCGTCCGCAAACGCCCCGGCATGTACATCGGTTCCACCGGTGAACGAGGGCTGCACCACCTCGTCCAGGAAGTCGTCGACAACTCCGTCGACGAGGCGATGGCCGGCCACGCGACCAAGGTCGAGGTTACTCTCCTCGCCGACGGCGGGGTGCGTGTCGTCGACGACGGCCGCGGCATCCCGGTCGACATGCACCCCAAGGAGAACAAGCCGACCATCGAGGTCGTGCTCACGCAGCTGCACGCGGGCGGCAAGTTCGACAGCGACTCCTACGCGGTGTCCGGTGGCCTGCACGGCGTCGGCATCTCCGTGGTGAACGCGCTCTCGACGAAGCTGCTCGCCGAGGTCAAGTACGGCGGCCGCAGCTGGCGCCAGCTGTACACCGACCAGATCCCGGGGCCGCTCGAAGACCTCGGTCCGGCGACCGAGACCGGCACGACGATGACGTTCTGGGCCGACGGCGACATCTTCGAGACCACGACGTACAACTTCGAGACCATCTCGCGCCGGCTCCAGGAGATGGCGTTCCTCAACAAGGGGCTGACGCTGTCCCTGCGCGACGAGCGCGTCGCCGACGAGGAGACCGAAGAGGACGCGGAGGGCAAGGTCGCCCGCGTCAAGGAGAAGGTCTACTGCTACCCGGGCGGGCTCGAGGACTTCGTCAAGCACATCAACGGCAGCAAGGACCCGATCCACCCCAGCGTGATCTCCTTCGACGCCAAGGGCACCGGCCTCGAGGTCGAGGTCGCGATGCAGTGGAACACCGGGTTCACACCGTCGGTGTACACGTTCGCCAACACGATCAACACCCACGAAGGCGGCACCCACGAGGAGGGCTTCCGCGCCGCGCTGACCCGCGTCGTCAACGCGTACGCGCGCGACAAGAAGCTGCTCAAGGAGAAGGACGCCAACCTGACCGGTGACGACGTGCGCGAAGGACTCGCGGCGATCGTCTCGATCAAGCTGGGCGAGCCGCAGTTCGAAGGCCAGACCAAGACCAAGCTGGGCAACAGCGAGGCCAAGACGTTCGTGCAGCAGCAGTCGAACGAGTGGCTGGCCGACTGGTTCGAGCGCAACCCCGCCGAGGCGAAGACGATCATCAACAAGTCGATCTCCTCGGCGCAGGCCCGGATGGCCGCGCGCAAGGCGCGTGACCTGGTCCGCCGCAAGGGTGCGCTGGAGATCGGCGGCCTGCCCGGCAAGCTCAAGGACTGCCGCTCCACCAAGCCGGAGGAGTGCGAGCTCTACATCGTCGAGGGTGACTCGGCCGGCGGCTCCGCCAAGGAGGGCCGCGACTCGATGTACCAGGCGATCCTGCCGATCCGCGGCAAGATCATCAACGTCGAGAAGGCCCGGATCGACCGCGTGCTCAAGAACACCGAGGTCCAGTCGCTGATCACCGCGCTCGGCACCGGCATCCACGACGAGTTCGACATCGAAAAGCTGCGCTACCACAAGATCGTGCTGATGGCCGACGCCGACGTCGACGGCCAGCACATCACCACGCTGCTGCTCACCCTGCTGTTCCGGTTCATGACGCCGCTGATCGAGCACGGTCACGTCTTCCTCTCACGGCCGCCGCTGTACAAGATCAAGTGGCCGCGGGCCGAGCCGGAGTACGCGTACTCCGACCGCGAGCGCGACGCCGTCATCAAGGCGGGCGTCGAAGCGGGCAAGCGGCTCCCGAAGGACGACGCGATCCAGCGCTACAAGGGTCTTGGCGAGATGAACGCCGAGGAGCTGTGGGAGACCACGATGGACCCGGCGAACCGCCTGCTGGGCCGGGTCACGATGGACGACGCCGCCCAGGCGGACGACCTCTTCTCGGTCCTGATGGGCGAGGACGTCGAGGCACGCCGGTCGTTCATCACGCGCAACGCCAAGGACGTGCGCTTCTTGGACGTGTAGGCGTCCCCCGTTCTTCGTCCCGCTAGGCCCCCGCACCCGAGAAGGACCTCATGACGGAAACCTTGCCGCCGGCTCCGGAACACGACCGGATCGAGCCGGTCGACATCCAGCAGGAGATGCAGCGCTCCTACATCGACTACGCGATGAGCGTCATCGTGTCGCGGGCGCTGCCGGACGTGCGTGACGGCCTCAAGCCCGTCGCCCGCCGGATCCTGTACTCGATGTTCGACTCCGGTTTCCGGCCGGACCGCGGGTACAACAAGTGCTCCCGCGTCGTCGGCGACGTCATGGGCAACTACCACCCGCACGGTGACTCGGCGATCTACGACGCGCTGGTCCGGCTCGCCCAGCCGTGGTCGCTGCGGTACCCGCTGATCGACGGCCAGGGCAACTTCGGCTCGTCGGGCAACGACCCCGCGGCCGCCATGCGGTACACCGAGTCCCGGCTCGCGCCGCTGGCCATGCAGATGCTGGCCGACATCGAAGAAGACACCGTCGACTTCTCCGACAACTACGACGGCCGCACGCAGGAGCCCGACGTCCTGCCGTCGCGGTTCCCGAACCTGCTGGTCAACGGCGGTTCCGGGATCGCGGTCGGGATGGCGACGAACATCCCGCCGCACAACCTGCGCGAGGTCTCCGAAGGCGTCGCCTGGGCGCTGGAGAACCCCGAGGCGACCGACGACGAGCTGCTCGCGGCGCTGCTGGTCCGGATCAAGGGCCCGGACTTCCCGACCAAGGCGATGATCCTCGGCACGTCCGGCATCGAGGACGCCTACCGCACCGGCCGCGGCTCGATCCGGATGCGCGCGGTCGTCGAGGTCGAAGAGGACGCGAAGGGCCGCACCATCCTGGTCGTGTCCGAGCTGCCGTACCAGGTCAACCCGGACAACCTGGTCGAGAACATCGCGAACCTGGTCCGCGACGGCAAGCTCACCGGCATCGCCGACATCGCCGACGAGTCCAACAGCCGCTCGGGCATGCGGATCGTCGTCACGATCAAGCGCGACGCGGTCGCGAAGGTCGTGCTGAACAACCTCTACAAGCACACCCAGCTGCAGCAGAACTTCGGCGTCAACATGCTGGCCCTGGTCGACGGCGTGCCGCGCACGCTGCGGCTCGACCAGATCATCCGGCACTACGTGAAGCACCAGGTCGAGGTCATCGTCCGGCGGACCAGGTTCCGCCTGAAGAAGGCCGAGGAGCGGGCCCACATCCTGCGTGGGTACGTCAAGGCGCTGGACATGCTCGACGAAGTCATCGCGCTGATCCGCCGGTCGCCGTCGGCGGACGAGGCCCGGCCGGCCCTGATGGAGCTGCTGGACGTCGACGAGATCCAGGCCACCGCGATCCTCGACATGCAGCTGCGCCGCCTGGCCGCCCTGGAGCGCCAGCGGATCATCGACCAGCTGGCCGAGATCGAGCTCGAGATCGCCGACCTGAAGGACATCCTCGAGAAGCCGGAGCGGCAGCGCGCGATCATCCGCGACGAGCTGATGGCGATCGTCGAGAAGTACGGCGACGACCGGCGCACGAAGATCATCGGCTTCAGCGGCGACGTCACCGACGAAGAGCTCATCGCGGTCGAGGACGTCGTCGTCACGATCACCCGCACGGGGTACGCCAAGCGGACGAAAACGGACCTGTACCGGTCCCAGAAGCGCGGCGGCAAGGGGGTGCAGGGCGCGACGCTGAAGCAGGACGACATCGTCCAGCACTTCTTCGTCTGCTCGACGCACGACTGGATCCTGTTCTTCACGAACAAGGGCCGGGTGTACCGGACCAAGGCGTACGAGCTGCCCGAGGCCAACCGCAACGCCCGCGGCCAGCACGTGGCGAACCTGATGGCGTTCCAGCCGGACGAGCAGATCGCCCAGGTCATCGAGATCAAGAACTACGAGGTCGCGCCGTACCTGGTGCTCGCCACCAAGCGCGGCCTGGTGAAGAAGACCAAGCTGACCGACTTCGACTCCAACCGCTCCGGCGGCCTCATCGCCATCAACCTGCGTGAAGGCGACGAGCTGGTCGGCGCGGTGCTGGCGGCGGCCGAGGACGACCTGCTGCTGGTCTCGGCGGAAGGCCAGTCCATCCGCTTCCACGCGACGGACGAGGCGCTGCGGCCGATGGGCCGCCCGACGTCCGGGGTGATGGGCATGCGCTTCAACGACGGCGACGAGCTGCTCGGCATCAGCGTGGTCAAGGAGGGCAAGTTCCTCCTGGTCGCGACCGACGGCGGCTACTCCAAGCGCACCGCGATCGAGGACTACCCGGTCCAGGGCCGCGGCGGCAAGGGTGTGCTCACCATTCAGCACGACCGGAAACGTGGCAGGCTGGTGGGTGCGCTCATCGTCGACGCCGAGGACGAGCTGTACGCGATCACCTCGAGCGGCGGCGTGATCCGCACCCCGGCGGGCGACGTCCGCAAGGCGGGACGGCAGACGAAGGGGGTCCGGCTGATGAATCTCGGCGAAGGCACCACTCTTCTCGCGGTCGCACGCAACGCGGACGAGCCCTCGGACGTCGCCAATGGTGACGCTCCCGAAGCGCCGGAAGCAGCTGACGAGACGACGGCGCCGTCGGAGCAGTAAGTTCACAACTACGGACAGCGCCCCACGGCACGGGTAAGGACTGACTCTTCGTGACACCGACCGACAATCCCGAGGCAGCGGGTTCGAACGGAACGCCGGCGAGCCCGCCCTGGCAGCGGGTCGACAAGGAAGGCGACGCCGAAGCGACGGTCAAGCTGGCCACGGAGGAAGCGCAGCCCGCCCCCACCGAACGCCCGGTGGTGACGGGCAGCGCAGCCCCCCGCTTGTTCGGCGGAGCCCCCGAAACCCCGCCGGCGGCCGGCGAGGTCCCCCCGGCCTCGACGCAGCGCGCTCGCCCGAGCGCCCTGCGCCGGCCCGGCCGGGGCCCCCGCCGCGCGTCCCTGCAGGTCAAGCGCTTCGACCCGTGGTCGGTGCTCAAGCTGTCCCTGGTCCTGGGCGTCGCGATGTTCTTCGTCTGGCTGGTGGCGGTCGGAGTCCTGTACACGGTGCTGGACGGAATGGGCGTCTGGGACAAGCTGAACGGAACGTATTCGTCCCTGGTCGGCGGCGAAGGCGCCAACGCCTCGGCCGAACCCCTGATCAGCGCGGGCCGCGTGTTCGGCATCGCGGCCATCCTGGGCGCGATCAACATCGTCCTGGTCTCGGCGCTGGCCACGGTGAGCGCGTTCATCTACAACGTCTCGGCCGACCTGGCCGGAGGCCTGGAAGTGACCTTGTCCGAGCGGGAGTGACCCGGTTGCAGGGCCCCCTCGGGGGTCCTGTAAAGTTCTCCTCGTTCGAGGGCCTATAGCTCAGGCGGTTAGAGCGCTTCGCTGATAACGAAGAGGTCCCAGGTTCAAGTCCTGGTAGGCCCACATAGGAAAAAGGCCGGTTTGCGAGTCCCGCAAACCGGCCTTTTTGCTACCTGGGCGACTATGCCGCTCGATCGTCGTCGGGCGAGCCGAACAGCTTGTCCATCGCGGCTGCGCCCTCCTTGATCACCGGCCGAAGCTGGTGGCGGTAGACCAGCTCCGTCACGGCGGGCCCACTCCCGCATCTTCTCCGACTTGGCCCTGCCGCCGAGCACGATGACCTTCTGCAGCAGTGTCGAGATCGGTACTTCGGGGTCGAGTACGTCGGCCTCGATCTGCGCGAGAAGCCCGCTGGCCTTGGAAGACATGAGGGGCATTCTCTCATCGGCGCCCGGACGCATCGCGGCTTGCCGCGCCGGGTGGTTAGGTGGGTTTGCGGACGAGGCCGGTGTAGGCGGCGATGGCGAGGGTGGCCAGGGCCCAGAGGAGGGCTTGGAGTGCCCAGAGGGTGGCGGTGAAGGTTTGGCCCCAGCCGGTGGTGGTGTCGAGGTCGCAGTGGGCGCGGATGCCGGTGGTGCCGAGGGGGAGGCCGCGGTCGATGCCGAGGCCGATGAGTTCGACGGGTGAGCAGGGTGTGCCGGGGTCGGCGGGTTTTGCGGTGGCGGGTGGGACGCGTTCGGCGGCGTGGTGGCCGGGGTGGGTGGTGACGTGTCCGGCGAGCAGGCTGAGTGTGGCGGCGAGGGTGAGGATGACAACGAGTGCGGTGACGAGGCGGTGGGCGCGGTAGCCGTAGCGGCCGAGCCAGCCCCAGAGTGCGTGTCGCGCGCGTGCGAGCCGGTTGCCCAGTGCCTGAGGGGTGCGGCGGCGGAGGTCGTTTTGCTGGGTGATCAGGACTTCGCGGGCGTTGTTGTCGTGGCCGGCGGCGCGCTCGGTCGCGGCGAGTTGCTGGAAGGGTTGGGGTCGGTAGGTGGGGGTGTGGTGGACCAGCAGGTGCAGCCATTGACGCCACGAAATCCCGCCAAGGACGGGGTAGGTAAGTCCATGGGCTGTGATGGTGCGGTCGCGGTCAGGGCAGCCATGGCGGCTTACCCCCTGCCGACCTGCCGGGCACACCACTGTCGCAGAGATCTCCAACTCCCCGGTGATGTGCGCCTCTTGCAGCAGCAGGAGTGGGCCTGAGCTGTTGTCCAGTCTGGACACCAATAGCTGAGCTTGGCTGCCAATGTGGGCGCCGAGCAGCCGGAAAGCGCCGAACTTTCCGGCGCCGGTGATGGTGGCGTTCCGAGTGAACAGGTCGCTGTCGGTGCGGAGGCCGTCGGCGTGCACTGCGGGACCGGTGGTGTTGGTGATGGTGGCCCGTAGTAGGTCGATTTGTCCGCCGATGTGGGCGTCGAGCAGTCGCAGTGCGCCGAGGCCTCTGGCGCCGGTGATGGTGGCGTTCCGAATGGACAGGTCGCTGTCGGTGCGGAGGCCGTCGGCGTGCACTGCGGGACCGGTGGTGTTGGTGATGGTGGCCCGTAGTAGGTCGATTTGTCCGCCGATGTGGGCGCCGAGTAGTCGGAGTGCGCCGTCTTCTGCGGTGCAGGTGATGGTGGCGTTCTCCATGGTCAGGTTGCTGTCGGTGCAGAGGCGATCGGCAACCAGTGCGGGACCGGTGGCGTTGGTGATGGTGGCTCGATCGAGGTCGACCATGCCGCCGATGTGGGCGCCGATCAGCGAGATCGCGTCGAGTTTCCCGCCGCCGGTGATGGTGGCGTCCCGCATGAACAGGTGGCTGTCGGTGCGGAGGCCATCGGCATGCAGGTGGTGGAGCAGGCTACCGCTGAGGTACAGGTCGCGAAGGTGCGCGTCTCGGCAAACGAAACCGTCCGGCAGAGCACATTGGAACAAGTCCAAACCGGTGACGGCGGTGACGTAATCGAGGTCAAGCCGTCCGACGATCCGTACTCCCACGAGCTGGATCCCGCGAGGATCGAGGTCACCGCGCAGGCCACGGAGCAGTTCGCGAAGGAGGTCGGCTCGTACCCGCAGTTCGGGGTCGTCGGTGACCGCCAACTCCTCCACCAGCATCCTGGTGCCGGGGTTGGTGACTTCCCCCCGTCGGGTGTTGTCGACCACCTGTTGCTCGACCTCGGTCAGATCACTCAGCACGGGTGAGGGCCGCGTCTCGTCCACACCACCACAGTCGATTGCGGCCTGCGGAATGTGACATCTGCCGACTCAACTCATCGCTGTGGCTTGCCCACCGTGATCACGAATTGCTCCTCCCTGGCTGCGCTGGGCAGACAGTTCCCTGCCTGCATGCAGCCGAGATCGCTGAAGGCGGGCGACAAAGTGGGCGACAATCACGGAGGTCGTCGACGGTCATCGGTGGATCTCCACGGACGCTGAAACGTGAGGTTGCCGGGCGTTTGCCATGATCGGAAAATCGTGATCTTGCCCTGATAACGAAGAGGTCCCAGGTTCAAGTCCTGGTAGGCCCACGCAACGCAAGCCCGGTTCGCAATCTGCGAACCGGGCTTTTGCGTGTCTTGGGTGACTGTCAGCCTGGGGAGACATCCGGCGCGGCGACATCGAGGTCGGCTGGAAGACGTGGACGGCCGGTGATACGAGCCGCCTCACGTGCTGCGAGCTCGACACGATCGTGGAACTCGGACCACCCGTCGGGGAGGTTGCTGACCGTGGGGTGGTAGCCGGCGCGGCCGTCGATGAGCTCGCGGACGATGTCGGCGTGACCGGCGTGCCGACAGGTCTCGGTGATCATGTGGACGAGCATCCAGTGCAAGGTCACGTCGCGCATGCCTTCGGGAAAGTGGGGCACCTTGCCGGGCGAGTCGAGATCGAGTGCCGCGATGGTCGCGTCAGCGTGCTCCCACGACCGTTTGTACTGCGCGATGATGTCCTCGCGGGTCTCCTCGGGGCGGGCGAGGAAGTCCTCTGATTGAGTGCGGTCGACCAGCCACTCCCCGGCGTGGGCGGGGCGGTCGAACACTTCGCCGAAGTAGCCGAACTCGTTGCCCGTCAGGTGTTTCACCAGTCCGAGCAGATTGGTTCCGGTCGGGGTGAGCGGCCGGCGCGCGTCGTACTCGGACAGGCCGTCGAGTTTCCACACCAGGACGTCGCGCACCTGCTGCAAGTACAGGTGCAAATAGGTTTTCGAATCCACGTCCCGACCCTAGGAATCCGGTACCGCCGCGGTCTTGGACACGCGTGCCGTCTCGATCGACGATGCGTGCCATCGTGGTTGGATGGCCGGGTGGACTCGGTACGTGGCTCGGTTCGGCTGGACACCGAACGGTTCGGTGTCGACGCCTTCCGCGACGGCTGGGAAGCGCAGATGGGCGACGGTTTCACGTTGCCCGCGTTCCACCACGAAGCCACCGCCGGAGCCGTCGTTCGTGGGTTCGCCTCCCGCGTCGGGGACTCGGTCATCACAGATTTCGAAACCGCCACGCGGGTACGGGTCGATTCCGCGTTTCCCGACATCGGCGAACTGCGGCTCTACGTGGTGCACAGTGGCACCTACGTCCTCAGACGTGAACGCGACTCGATAGCTGTCGACGCCGGTCAGTTCCTGCTGAGCCGCTCGATCGGGTTCACCGGCTACGACGTCGCCGCGGGCACTACCGCCCAGGTGATCGGGCTGTCCGCCGAGGCGCTGGGCTTGTTCGCCGACGGCATGCAAGTGACCGGCCCGGCCGCCGCCGCGGAGGTTCGAATGCTGCTGGCGCACACGAGGGTGGTCCACGCGACACTCGGCGACCTCGGCGATGGCGGCGTCCACGCCAGCCGCAACGCATTGGTGGAGCTGGTCCGCGGGGTTTTGCACGGGTATCCCGACGGCGCCGAACCCGGCCTGGCCGGCCCGCTGGTCCACGCGGCCGGCACCCTCGCCGATCAACTACTCACCGACCCGGACCTGACACCAGCGCTGCTGGCGCGCCACCTCAAGGTCTCACTGCGAACGTTGCACCGGGCCTTCGCGTCCACCGGCGAGCCCGTCGCGGCGTACATCCGCCGACGTCGCCTCGAGCAGGCGCGCCGCGCGCTCCTCTCGCCGTCCCGCCCCACGGTTTCGGAGATCGCGGCACACTGGCAGTTCGCCGACAGCAGCCACTTCATCCGGATGTTTCGTCGCTACTACGGCCAGACGCCGGCCCAGTTCGCCCGCGATCACCAGCGCTGAGCGTGGGTAGGTCGTGGTCGTCCGGGACGGGCGTTCGCGGGAGCAAATAGCTCGGTGTCGTTTCGGCGGGTCCGGGCCTAGCTTCGGGTAATGGCGAACGAACTGACCATTCCGCTCCTGCCCTGTCCTTCCATCGACGAGATCGCGTCGTTCTACGAGATGCTCGGCTTCGAGATCACCTATCGGCAGACGCGGCCGAACCCGCACGTCGCGGTGAAACGGGAAGACATCAACCTGCACTTCTTCGGGATGGACGGCTACGACCCGGCGCAGTCGTACAGCACGTGCCTGGTCATCGTGCCGGACATCGGCGAACTGTTCGAGGCCTTCGCCGCGGGAATGCGGTCCGTGCACGGAAAACTGCTCACCTCCGGCATCCCGCGGATGACCAGACCGCGGCTGCGCAACGACCGGTACACCGGGTTCGCCGTCGTCGATCCGGGCGGCAACTGGATCCGGATCCACAAGGCCGCCAAGGAACCCGAAGCGCAGACCAAGCTCGCCAAAGCCCTGGAGAACGCCGCGAGGCAGGCGGACGCGCGGGGCGACGAACGCCAGGGGCTGAAGATCCTGGAAGGCGCGTTGAAGCGCGCGACCGGTGACGAACCGGAGTTTCAGGCGGTGCAGGAGTACCGCGACGAGCTCATCGAACGGATCAACGGGGCCTGAGCCGGCCCGCGCTCGGTTCCGGGCGTCAGTCGTGTTCCATCGTCAGGATCGCGCCCGTCTGGCGGGCGACGTCCACCTCGATGCGGCCTTCGCCGCTGTCCGCGATCTCGACTTCCCAGCTCGGCTGCCCCTGGGCGGTGTCCTGTTCCACGCCCAGGGAGTGGCCGCCGTATTTCCGGGTGGCGATCCGCTCGGCTTCCGCCTGGTCGACGGCGTGTGCGGGGGCGGCCGAGGCCGGCGCCGAGGTCGGTGCCGGGGCGGGGGCCGGGGCCGGCGCGGAACTGCACGCGGCGGTCACGGCGAGCAAGGCGGCGGCACCGGCGATCAGCGGGGCACGCATGAAGAACTCCCTTCGTTGACGACTTTCCCTTCCGAGGGTGTCTTCGGCAGAAGTCGACGACATCAGGGAACAACCCTGAGATGTCCCGGATACGGGTCAGCCCTGCCGGGAAGAGAAGTCCGGCAGGGCTGAGCGGTCACGGTCGGCGCGCCGCACGGTCGCCTCTCGGCGAGTGGCGCATCGCGGCTCCAGCCTGACGGAACTCCGCGAAGGCGATGGGTGAGGCCCGGGGGACACGGTGGGCACACCGACCAATCCGTACAACAAGACCACCCGAGCCGGTATTTCCGAGGGCCTGTGACGTGCGTTACCAGTGGTTCCACGTGGAACCAATGACTGCCTGACACCCGCTCCGCGGGGGTGCAGTAACATCACGGGGTAAGGGAAGCAAGCTGAGAAGGGGGCTTCGGTGAAGAAGCTGCTGGCACTCGCCGTCATCGCGGGCGGCGTCCTGTTCGTCGTCAAGCGCAACAAGGCGGCCAAGGCCGAAGCCGACCTCTGGCGTGAGGCGACCGCGCCGGTCCCCTCCACCAACGGCACCACCCCGGCCAAGCCGGCCGGCGCTTCCCACAACTGATCTTTCCCGCGCGCGGCTGCGGCCGCTCGCGTCCGGGGCTGTAGCTCAATTGGTAGAGCACCGCCTTTGCAAGGCGGGGGTCAGGGGTTCGATTCCCCTCAGCTCCACACAAACGAAGGCCAGGTCCGCCCGGACCTGGCCTTCGTCATGTCCAAGGACTACCGGTACCAGCCGTAGGCACAGTTGGTGGGCCCGCCGTTGTAGTACGCGAACGTCGTGCGCCACGTGTTGTACGGCGAGTTGCCCGCGTTGATGCTGTTCATGCCCGGACGGGCGCAGAAGTGGTCGTCGGAGCCGAAGACGTGCTCGACCGTCAGCATCACTGTCGTGCTGCCGCAGTGGTTGTAGTTCTGGGTGCCGTCACCCTGCCAGCCGCACGGTTCGGCGCTCGCCGGGGCGGCCAGGGCGATGGTGCCCGCGGCCGCCAGCACGCCGGCTGTCAGCAGGGTGCTGGCGGCTCGTTTGATCGACATGAACAGTTGCTCC
>NZ_MUMI01000491.1 GCF_002155975.1 Amycolatopsis kentuckyensis | reverse complement strand
CCGGGCGAACCCGCAGGAACGAGCGCGAGACACAGTGATCCTTTCCAGCGTGACAGCCGCGCGGCAACCCCCGGAAACAGTTCCGTTTTCGACGGCACCCCCGCCGTTGCCGATTAGGCACAGGCGACCATCGAACGCGCGCGACAACCAGCGTTTCTTGGTGCAGCAGGTCGGTCACCCGGCCGTCGAGTACCCCCAAGACCAGCCGGATTGGCATCACGCTACCCAGTGAACGCGTTGCTCGTACCGCCGAACGGAGCATTGGCGAAAATGTCCAGAAATCGCGGAGGTTTACCCGGACAGCGAGTAGTACAGCGACGATTATTGTTCACTCTTCTGCCGGAAAATGTTACCTCGATTGGGAGGTTTGACTTTACGGCAGAGCGCTCACCAGCGAAGACGCCGCGTCACTCGGGTGACGAAGGCGGGTGCGGCCGGGAGTATGCCGGTTTCGGAAGTTGTGCTTCAGCTTACGGGACGTCACCCGATTGGCGGGTAACGCGGAAGGGGCGGGTGCATCGGTGAAATGATCGAGCGAAGAAGGCGGGCGCGGAGCCGGGATGCAGATCCTTCGAGGGTCCCATCCAGCGGGCGTTGTCGGCTCGGAAAGCGGGGGGTTGCGGGATTGGGTGGGCGGTGAACAGCGTTCACCAGCGGGCGGGTGAGTTCCGTGCGCCGCCCGAGGCCACGGGCGGCGAGCGACGGCGGCGGGGGATCACTTCGGCCCCGCCCCGGCGGCGACCGGACGACACCGCGACACCCCGGCGGCGACCGGCGCTCTGCATCCTCCGGTCGGGCCACGGCCGGCAACCCCGCCGCGCCCGGCGCGCAGCGGCCGCCGAGCCGCCATCGCGGACCCC
>NZ_MUMI01000490.1 GCF_002155975.1 Amycolatopsis kentuckyensis | reverse complement strand
AGCCGTACGGGTACTCGCCGCCGCGTGGGCGTCCTCCGTCGTACTCGCTCATGCACAGCTCCAGCTCTCGACAAGCCTCCGGCCGTACCAGGAAACGCCCCGTTCCTGAGAATTTCCTGGTGCGCTTCCATGGACTTGCTGTGGATTACCCCATCGAGAACCGGACGTGACCCGACGTGACCGGCGTTACGCCGGCCCCCGGATCGTCGCCGTCAGGCGGTCCGCGCGCTCGCGGACGCGGCCACCTCGGGCGGGACGGTCACGCACGACTCACCGCCGGATCCGTTCCATGCCGGGGTCGACCAGCGGCTCGGCGGCCACGGTGGCCGCGACCCGGCGGCCGAAGTACTCGATTTCCACGCTGCTGCCGATGTCCGCCGACGCCGGGAGCCACGCGTAGGCGATCGGCCGCCCGACGGTGTACCCGTACGCCGCGCTCGTGACGTAACCCGAGGCCACGCCGTCGACGAACACCGGTTCCTTGCCGAGGACGACCGTGCGGCCGTCGTCGATCGTCAGGCACCGCAGGCGCCGCGACGGGGTCCGGCCCTCGAGCGCGTCCCGGCCCAGGAACTCCCCCTTGGCCAGCCGCACCGCGAAGTCGACGCCGGCCTCGTACGGGTCGTGCTCGGTGGTCATGTCGGTGCCCCACAGCCGGTAGCCCTTCTCCAGCCGCAGGCTGTTGAACGCCGCCCGCCCGGCCGCGACGACGCCCAGGGGCTGCCCGGCCGCCCACAGCGCATCCCACAGCCGGAGGCCGTTCTCGGCGCTGGTGTAGATCTCCCAGCCGAGCTCGCCCACATAGGACAGTCGCATCGCCACCACCGGCACCCCGGCGATCCGCGCCTTGCGGGCCCGGAAGTACTTCAGCCCGGCGTGCGAGAAGTCCTCGCGCGAGAGCGGCTGCACGAGGTCTCGCGCCAGCGGGCCCCAGACGCCGACGCAGCACGTCCCGCCGGTGATGTCCCGGACCCGCACCCCGGGAGGCGCGTGCTTGACGAAGTGGTCGACGTCGATGTTCCCGTTGATCCCGACCTGGAACACTTCGGGCTCGAGCCGCGCGACCGTGACGTCGCTGCGGATGCCGCCGGCGTTGTCGAGCATCAGCGTGTACGTCACCGAGCCGACCGACTTGTCGAGCTGGTTGGTGGTCAGCGACTGCAGGAACGCCAGCGATCCCGGCCCGCTGATCTCCACGCGCTTCAACGGCGTCATGTCGTACAGCGCGACGCCGTTGCGCGTCTGCCACGCCTCGGCCGCCGCGATCGGCGAGTGGAACTGCGCCGACCACGCGTCCCGCGCCGGCGGCAGCGCGTCGTGCGGGAGCTTCTTCAGCAGCGGCGCGTTGGCCTCGAACCAGTGCGGCCGTTCCCAGCCTCCGGCTTCCAGGAACACCGCGCCCAGCTCGCGTTGGCGCGCGTGGAACGGCGTCACCCGCAGGTCGCGCGGGGACAGCTTGGGCTGCAACGGGTGCAGGATGTCGTAGACCTCGACGAAGTTCTGCTGCGCCGTCTCGCTCACATACGACGGCGCGAGCTGCACCTCCTCGAAGCGGTGGACGTCGATGTCGTGGGTGTCCACTTCGGAATGGCCGGCGACGAGCAGTTCGGCGACGGCCTTCGCGATGCCCGCGGAGTGCGTCACCCAGATCGCCTCGGCGAGCCAGAACCCGCGGACGTCGGCCGACTCGCCGACCAGCGACTGGCCGTCCGGGGTGAAGGAGAAGATGCCGTTGAAGCCCTCCTCGACCTTGGTCTGACGCAGCGCAGGGAGCAGCAGCCGGCTCTGTTCCCACGACGGCGCGAAGTCGTCTTCGGTGAAGGGCAGCATGGACGGCATGGCGGTCGCGGTCACCGCCGGATCCAAAGTGGACTCGTCGACCGGCATCGGCCGGTGCGCGTAGGAGCCGATGCCGAGCCGGTCGACGTGCTCGCGGAAGTACAGGTCCTGGTCCTGGTGGCGCAGGATCGGCAGGCTCGCCTCGGCCTCCTCGGTGTTGCGCCCGGCGAGTTCCGCGACCGGCCCGGTCTTGGCGTACTGGTGGGCCAGCGGCAGCAGCGGGACGTCCATACCCACCATCGCGCCGATCTCCCGGCCCCAGAACCCGGCGCACGAGACGACGACGTCGGCCGGGAAGTCGCCCTGGTCGGTCCGGACGCCGGTGACGCGCCCGCCGTCCTGCAGGACGTCGGTGACCCGCGTGGAGCCGATGAACTTCGCGCCGCGTGACCCCGCCCGCGCGGCCAGCACCTCCACGGCCTTGGCGGCCCGCGCGAGCCCGTCGGTCGGGACGTGCAGCGCGCCGAGGATCCGGGAACCGTCCAGGAGCGGCCAGCGCTCGACACATTCGGAAGCGTCGATCAGCTGCCCGTCGACACCCCACGACGTCGCCCAGCCGTGCTTGCGCTTGAGGTCTTCCCAGCGGGCCGGGGTGGTCGCCACCTCCATGCCACCGACCTGGAGGAAGCAGTCGAGCTCCAGGAACTTCTCGACGGTGTAGCGGGCGAAGTCCGTCATCGCCTTGGACGCGTTGGTCTGGAAGACCAGGCCGGGCGCGTGCGAGGTGGACCCGCCGGTGCGCGGCAGCGGGCCCCGGTCGAGCACGGTGACGTCGGTCCAGCCGCGGGCGGTCAGCTCGTCGGCGAGGTTCGCGCCGACGATGCCGGCGCCGATGATCACGACCTTCGGTGCACTCATGGCGGAACTCCTTCTACCGGAAGACGACAGTGCTGTTCCCGTTGAGCAGGACGCGGCGTTCGCAGTGCCAGCGCACCGCGCGGGAGAGGGCGAGGGCTTCGGCGTCACGGCCGACGGTCACCAGCTCGCGCGGGGAGTACGTGTGGTCGACGCGCTGGACCTCCTGCTCGATGATCGGGCCCTCGTCGAGGTCGGGCGTGACGTAGTGCGCGGTCGCGCCGACGTACTTGACGCCGCGGTCGTAGGCCTGGTGGTAGGGCTTGGCGCCCTTGAAGCCGGGCAGGAACGAGTGGTGGATGTTGATCGCGCGGCCTTCGAGCTTCTGGCACAGCTCGTTGGACAGCACCTGCATGTACCGCGCGAGCACGACGAGATCGGCCTCGTACTCCCCGACCAGGTCGAGCAGCCGCTGCTCGGCCTCCGGCTTGGTGTCCGGGGTGACCGGGACGTGCACGAACGGCACCCCCGCCGCCTCGGCCATCGGGCGCAGGTCCTCGTGGTTCGACACGACCACGGCGATCTCCGCGCCGAGGCCGCCCGCGCGCCAGCGGAAGAGCAGGTCGTTGAGGCAGTGCCCGAACTTCGACACCATCACGAGGATCCGCGGCGGCGTCCCGTCGGAGAAGCCGAACTCCATGCCGAAGTCGCCGGCCACGGGGGTGAACGCGCGGGTCAGGTCGTCCACTGTGGTCTGTTCGGTGCGGGTGAACGAGGTGCGCAGGAACAGCGAACCCCGGACGTCGTCGTCGAACTGCTGGTGTTCGACGATGTCACAGCCCTGTCCGACCAGGAACGTCGTGACGGCGTGGACGATACCGGAGCGTTCCGGGCACTTGAGCGTCAAGGTGAAGGTCACGGGACGTACTCCAGACTCGCGTCGGCCAGCCAGGTCCTGAAGTAGTCCGAAAAGGACTGCCGAACCAGGATCGTGAAGCCTTCTTCCCGGACCATCAAGACGATTCCCGTGCGCGCCAGCAAGGTCTGCACGCACGTACCCGGCGGCGAGACCTCCAGGTCGATCGAGCACCCGTGCGCCAGCACGTCGGCCGCGTGCGAGCCGGTGAGCCGCACGACGTTGCGCTGCGCCGACACGTCGACCACGGCGTCGCTTTCCCGGGAAAGTGCCGCTTCCAGCTCGGCCTGGCGACCGGGTTCGGCGAGGACGAGGTATTCGTCGGGGCCCATCCAGAGGACGTCGACACCGTTGCCGCTGGTGAACGTGCACGGCGTGGGCAGGTCGACGCCGAGCAGGGTCTGCCCGTCGCGGAGGCGGACGGTGAGCTGGGTGCGGAACGGTTCGTCGACCGCGTCAACCGTCACGGCGGGCTCCTTCCTTGTCGAAGAGCACGGATTCGGTCACGGTCACCGGCACCATTTGGTCGCCGACCGGCACGTACAGCGTCTCGCCGATCCGCTCCCGGCCCGAGCGCACCAAGGCGAGCGCGAAGGTGCGGCCGAGGGCGGCGCTGTCGTAGCTGGAGGTGACGTGGCCGAGCATCCGCACCGGCGGTTCGGGCACGGTTTCGGACTCGATGATCTGCGAGCCCTCCGGCAGCAGAATCGACGGATCGACCGGCAGCAGGCCGACGAACTGCTTGCGGTCCGGCCGGGTGTTCTCGGCGCGGGCGAACGACCGCTTGCCGATGAAGTCGGCCTTCTTCTTCGACACCGCCCAGGACATCCCGAGGTCCTGCGGGGTGACCGTGCCGTCGGTGTCCTGGCCGATGATCGGGTAGCCCTTCTCGGCGCGCAGGACGTGCATGGTCTCGGTGCCGTAGGGTGTCGCACCCTGGTCCACTATGGACTGCCAGAGCGCGGGCCCGTGCCACGACGGGACGTTGATCTCGTACGCCAGTTCGCCGGAGAAGCTGATCCGGCAGACCCGCGCCGGGATCCCGGCGACCTCTGCGTCCTGCCAAGTCATGAACCCGAAGGCCTCGTTGCTCACGTCGAGGTCCGGCGCCAGGCGGCCGAGCACTTCCCGGGAGCGCGGCCCGACCAGCGGGATCGTGGTCCAGTGCTCGGTCACCGACGTCGCGAAAACGCGCAGGTGCGGCCACTCCGTCTGGAGCCACTCCTCCATCCACTCGAGGATCTTCGCCGCGTTGCCGGTCGTCGTGGTGACCAGGAACCGCTCCTCGCCGACGCGGATGACCGTGCCGTCGTCGAGCACCATCCCGTCGACGCCGCACATCACGCCGTAGCGGATGCGACCGACCTTGAGGTTGCTCATCATGTTCGTGTAGAGCATGTCGAGGAACCAGCCGGCGTCCGGGCCCTGGACGTCGATCTTGCCCAGCGTCGAGCCGTCCATGACGGCGACGTCGTTGCGGGCCGCGCGGCACTCGCGCTTGACGGCGTCGGGCATCGACTCGCCGGGCCGCGGGTAGTACCACGGCCGCTTCCACTGGCCGACGTTCTCGAACTCGGCGCCGTGCTCGACGTGCCACGGGTGGATCGTCGTGACGCGCACCGGGTCGTGCAGCTCGCCGCGGTCGCGCCCGGCCAGCGCGGCGAAGGCGACCGGGGTGTACGGCGGCCGGAACGTCGTCGGCCTGCGGTCGGCGAGGTCGACGCCGAGCGCCTCGGCGGTGATGCCGGCGGCGAGCATGCCGGACGTCTTGCCCTGGTCGTGCGCGGTGCCGATGGTGGTGTACCGCTTGACGTGTTCCAGCGACCGCAGGCCGGCGCCGGTCGCGCGCAGGACGTCGGACACGGTCGCGTCGCGCTGCTGGTCCACGAACCGCGTGTCCACTTCGGACTCCGGCGCGGGCACCTGCCAGAGCACCTTGGTCTCCGGCAGCCCTTCGCCCGCGGCGGCGCCGACGACGGTCACGTTCGGCAGGTCACCGGCCGGGACGTACGCACCGAGTTCCGCGGAGTACCGGAGGGTGCCGCGAGCCTGGCTGTAGAGGTGCACGGCCGGGTTCCAGCCGCCGGACACGAGCAGCAGGTCGCACTCGACCCGCTCCCCCCGCAGTTCGCCCAGTTTCGCGACGTGCGCGGCGGTGACGTGCCCGTCGGCGCCGCCGTCGGTGCCGATCACGCCGTAGCCCTCGCGGGCGTCGACGATCCGCACGATCTCGGCCCCGGCGCCGGCCAGTTCGGAGGCCGCGTCGAGCGCGGAGTCGTTGGTGGTGAACACGACCACGCGCTGCCCGGCGAGGACGCCGCAGCGGTTCAGGTACGTGCGCGCGGCACCGGCGAGCATGATGCCGGGCCGGTCGTTGTCCGGGAAGACGATCGGCCGCTCGTGGGCGCCGGTGGCGATGACGATCCGCTTCGCCCGGATCCGCCAGACCCGCTGCCGCGAGATGCGTTCGGGCGCGGCGGGCTCGCCTCGGCGCTCCAGGGCCAGCACGAACCCGTCGTCGTAGACGCCGAACGCCGTGGTGCGCGAGAGGAACCGGACACCCTCCGGAGCTTCGCCGCCGGGCTGGTCGTCCACGAGCAGGACCCGGCCGGAGGCGGCGCGGGCGGCGGCGAGCCCGGCGGGACCGGCGCCGATGACCAGGACGTCGCAGTGGGCGTGCTTGGCGTCGTACCGCGCCGGGTCTCCTTCGGTGGCGAGCCGTCCCTGACCGCGCAGGCCACGGGCCTCCAGGCCGTCGTACAGCTCGACGGTCGTCGCGCTCAGCATCGGCTCGGGGAACGGTTTTTCGATCTGCACCAGGGCGTTCGAGTCCTCGACACCCGCCGCGACGATGCCCCGCGGCCGACCGTACTTGATGCTGGTCGCGACCCGGTGGATGCCGTTGGCCAGCAACGCGGAAGCCAGCGTGTCGCCGAGGAAGCCGGTCAGCTCGCGGCCGTCGAAGGTGAACTTGAGCGGGACGCCGGACAGCCTGGTCACGAGATCACCGGCCTGGGCTCGTCGAGGCGGTAGACCGCCAGGAGGTCGTGGGTGCGGGTGTCGCGGACGGCGTTGAACCACCGGCGGCAGCCCGCCGAGTGGCTCCACCGCTCGGCGAACGGGCCGCTCGGGTTCTCGCGGAAGAAGACGAACTTCGCCCAGTCCTCATCGGACAGGGCGGCCGGATCGGCGGGGTAGGCGACGTGCGCTTGGCCGCCGTAGTGGAACTCGGCCTCCTCGCGTGGCCCGCACCAGGGGCAGGGGATGAGTTGCACGGAGATCTCCTAGTGGGCCACGGCGGCGGCGCCGTGCTCGTCGACGAGGGCACCGGTGGTGAACCGGTCGAGGGCGAAGGGCTCGGCGTACTCGTGCGGCTTCCCGCGCGCGATGGTCTGCGCGAAGACGTCGCCGACACCGGGGGTGGCCTTGAAGCCGCCGGTCCCCCAGCCGCAGTTGAGGAACAGGTTCTCCACCGGCGTCAGGCCGATGATCGGCGACGCGTCCGGGCTGGTGTCGACGATCCCGGCCCACGTCCGCAGCAGGTGCGCCCGCGCGAACACCGGGAACAGCTCCAGCGCGGCCGCCATCTGCTGCTCGATGATGTGGAACGAGCCGCGCTGGCCGTAGCCGTGGTAGCTGTCGATACCGGCACCCATCACGAGCTCGCCCTTGTGCGCCTGGGAAACGTAGACGTGCACGGCGTTCGACATGACGACCGTCGGGTGGATCGGCTCCAGCAGCTCGGACACCAGCGCCTGCAACGGGTGCGACGTCAGCGGCAGGTCCAGCCCGACCATGCGGGCCAGCACCGACGTGTGCCCGGCCGCGCACAGCGCCACCTTGCCCGCGGCGATCCGGCCCCGGGACGTCTCGACGCCGGTGACTCGTCCGTCCTTGGTCGAGATCCCGGTGACCTCGCAGTTCTGGATGAGGTCGACGCCCAGTTCGTGCGCGGCGCGGGCGAAGCCCCAGGCCACGTAGTCGTGCTTCGCGATGCCCGCGCGCGGCTGGAAGGTTGCGCCGAGCACCGGGTAGCGGACGTCCGGCGAGGTGTTGACGATCGGGCAGATCTCCTTGACACCGTCGGCGTCCACCCACTCGGCGTCGATGCCGTTGAGCTTGTTGGCCTCGACGCGGCGGACGCTGTCGCGGACGTCCTGCAGGCTGTGCGCCAGGTTCAGCACCCCGCGCTGGCTGAACAGGATCGGGTAGCCGAGGTCCTCTTCGAGCCCTTCCCACAGTTTGAGGGAGTGCTCGTAGATGCCGGAACTCTCGTCCCAGAGGTAGTTGGAGCGGATGATCGTGGTGTTGCGGGCCATGTTGCCGCCCGCGAGCCAGCCCTTCTCCAGCACGGCGACGTTCGTGATGCCCTGCTTGGCCAGGTAGTACGCGGTGGCGAGGCCGTGCCCGCCGCCACCCACGACGACCACGTCGTAACTCTTGCGGGGCTCGGGGTTGTCCCAGAGGAAGTCCGGGTGCTCCGGCAGGTCGGTCATCGGGCTTCCTCCGAGGAGTACAGCGGGAACGCTTCGGCGAGCGCGGTCACGCGGGCCCGCAGCTTCTCGACGTCGTAGCCGGGCCGCAGCGCCTCGGCGATGACGTCGGCGGCCTCGCGGAACTCGGCGTCCCCGAAGCCGCGGCTGGCCAGGGCCGGCGTGCCGATGCGGAGGCCGGACGTCACCATCGGCGGCCGCGGGTCGAACGGGACGGCGTTGCGGTTGACCGTGATGCCGACCTCGTGCAGCCGGTCCTCGGCCTGCTTGCCGTCCAGCTCGGAGTTCCGCAGGTCGACGAGCACGAGGTGGACGTCGGTGCCGCCGGTCAGCACGTCGATCCCCTCGTCCAGGAGCCGCTCGGCCAGGAGCTTCGCGCCGCGCAGGGTGCGCTGCTGGCGTTCGGCGAACTCCGGCTCACCCGCCATCTTGAACGCCACGGCCTTGGCGGCGATGACGTGTTCGAGCGGCCCGCCCTGCTGGCCGGGGAACACCGCGGAGTTGACCTTCTTGGCCAGCGCCGGGTCGTTCGTGAGCACCACCCCGCCACGCGGGCCGCCGAGGGTCTTGTGGGTGGTGGTCGTCGTGACGTGCGCGTGCGGCACCGGCGACGGGTGCAGGCCGGCGGCGACCAGCCCGGCGAAGTGGGCCATGTCGACCATGAGGTACGCACCGACCTCGTCGGCGATCTCCCGGAACCGCGCGAAGTCGAGCTGCCGCGGGTAGGCCGACCAGCCGGCGATGACGAGCTTCGGCCGGTGCTCCTTCGCCAGCCTTTCCACCTCGGCCATGTCGACGCGGTAGTCCTTTTCGGACACTTCATACGCGGCGACGTCGTAGAGCAGGCCGGAGAAGTTGATCCGCATGCCGTGCGTCAGGTGGCCGCCGTGGGCCAGCGAGAGGCCGAGGATCCTGTCGCCCGGCTCGAGCAGCGCGGCCATCGCGGCGGCGTTGGCCTGGGCGCCGGAATGCGGCTGGACGTTGGCGAACCCCGCGCCGAACAGCGCCTTCACGCGGTCGATGGCCAGCTGCTCGAGGACGTCGACGTGCTCGCAGCCGCCGTAGTAGCGGCGGCCGGGGTAGCCCTCGGCGTACTTGTTGGTCAGCACCGAGCCCTGGGCCTGCAGCACGCTCAGCGGGGCGAAGTTTTCGGAGGCGATCATCTCCAGCGTCGTCCGCTGCCGGTGCAGCTCGGCGCCGATCGCTTCGGCGACCACGGGGTCGTACTCGGCCAGGGACCGGTTGAGCACTGAGGGCATCGAAAACCTTCCGTGGTCGACTTCTGATATATCAATCGTCGATGTAGGCTAAGCGCCATGCATCCGCAGGTCAATCCCCCGTCGCTGGCCGAACAGGCGTACCGCTTCGTGCGTGATCGCCTGGTCATGCTGGACATCCCGCCGGGCTCCCCCATCAACGAAGAGGAGCTCGGCAGCGAACTCGGCATGGGCCGGACGCCGATCCGCGAAGCGCTGAAGCGCCTGGAGTCCGAACGGCTGGTCGTCGCCTACCCGCGGCGCGGCACGTTCGCCACCGACGTCAACATCTCCGACCTCGCGCACATCTCCGAGGTCCGGCGGACCCTCGAACCGATGGCCACGGCCGCCGCGGCTTCGCGGGCCACGGACACCGATCGGGCCACGCTGACCGAGCTGCGGGCGCAGCTCGACGCGGGCGTCCCGGCCGGGGACAACGCCGAGCTGCTGCGCACCGACCTCGCCCTGCACCGGGCGATCTACCGGTGCGTGCACAACCCGTTCCTCGAGGACACGCTGATCCGGTACGACAACCTCGCCACCCGGATCTGGTGCGTGTTCGTGCCCCGGCTGTCCGGGATGGCCGGCCACGTCGACGAGCACGTCCCGCTCCTCACCGCGATCATCGAGGGTGACGCCGAGAAGGCGGCCGCGTTGACGCTGGAGCACGTCACCGGGTTCGAGGCCGCCATCCGGGCGTTGATCTAGACCGCCAGCCGGGTCCTCACCCAGTCGTGGAAGGCACCGATGTGGTGCTCACTGGGAACGAGCACGCCGCCGTTGGCGTACGAGCGGGAGTCCATCGCCAGCTGGCAGCGTTCGCAGGCTTCGAAGTCCTGGAGGTTGACGCGGTGGAACAGCTCGACCGACCGCGTCAGGTCCCGGCCGGATTCGACGACTTCGGGCAGGTAGAGCCAGTCGCAGCGGACCAGCGTCCGGTCCGGGGCCAGGGGGAACATCCGGTGCAGGATGACGTGGTCCGGGACGAGGTTGACGAAGACGCCCGGTTTGATGGTGATCGCGTAGTACTTGCGGTCCTGGGCCTCGGTGACGCCGGGGAGGCGTTCGACGCCTTCGCTGCCGTCGACGGTGAAGCCCTTGATGTCACCGCCGAACTCGGCGCCGTGACCGACGTAGTACTGCGCGGCGTAGCCGTCGGCGAACTCCGGGAGGACTTCGGTGAGCTCCGGGTGGATCGTCGCGCAGTGGTAGCACTCCATGAAGTTCTCGATGATCTGCTTCCAGTTCGCCTTCACGTCGTACTCGATGCGCTTGCCGAGGGCGAGGCCGTCGATGCCGTAGGCGTCGATCTCGGTGGGGCCGCCGAGCCGCTCGGTGACGGCCCCGATCACGGTCTCCTCGAACGACGGCGGCTCGTCGGCCAGGCAGACCCAGGCGTAGCCGAGCCATTCGCGCAGGTGGAGCTTCGTGAGGCCGAACGCGGTGCGGTCGACGTCCGGCATCCCGGTGAGGTTCGGGGCCGCGATCAGCTTGCCGTCGAGGCCGTACGTCCAGGCGTGGTACGGGCACTGGAAGGCGCGCTTGACCGTGCCGCTTTCGGAGGTGCACAGCCGGGCGCCGCGGTGGCGGCAGACGTTGAGGAACGCGTTCAGCTTCCCGTCCCGCCCCCGCGAGACGAGCACGCTCTCCTTGCCGATCTGCACGGTCTCGAACGCCCCGGGCCCGGCGAGGTCGGCACTGCGCACGGCGCAGAACCAGTCCGCCTCGAAGATCTTCGCCTGCTCCAGCGCGAAGACCGCCGGATCGGTGTAGGAGCTGCCGGGCAACGTGGCGAGCAGGCTCGGCGGGAGATCGATAGCGGTCACCGGCGTGGTCCTCTCCGCGGATCAGTACGGGAGTAGTTGCGCAGAACGCGTCGTGTTGCTCACTCCGCACCAGAGTGACTCCCACCCGGGACCATGTCAACCCAAGCTTTTCAGCCCCCGCCACGGGTTTCACCCACACGGCGTGACCACAGGGTCAACTCGCGTGATTGAACAGTCGACACGCGTGATCAGAGGGTCGACACGGCCTCGAGCGCGCCCACCGCCGTGTCGACCCTTCAATCACGCGTGTCGACCTCCCAATCACGCGTGTCGACCCTTCCTTCACACGGCCGGGCCGTTGATGGCTCGGCGGAAGAGGGTTTCGATCTCGTCGCGGGTGGGGCGGGGGTCGGCCAGGGCGGCCTGCATGAGGAGGCCGCAGAAGAGGCCGGCCAGGAGGCGGCCGGTGAGGGGGTCGGTGCGGGAGCCGAAGAACGCGATCAGGGCGTCGTCCCAGGCCGCGCTCGCCTTGCGGAGGGCCGGGCGGTGCAGGGCCGCGACGTACAGGTCGTACTCGACGACCGTGTCCCGGTACTGCTCGTTGATGTAGCCCATCACCAGGTCGGCGAGCGCCGCGGCGAAGTCGGCGTCCGGCGGGAGCGCGGACTCCCACTCCTTCAGCGCGTGGACGTTCTTCTCGGCCGCCTCGTGCAGGGCGACCTCCAGCAGGTCGTCCAGGGTCGCGAAGTGGTAGGTCGTCGAGCCGAGCGGGACGCCGGCCGCGGCCGCCACCGACCGGTGCGTGACGCCGTCGATCCCCCGCTGGGCGACGACCTCGATCGCCGCCTTGGCGATCCGGGCGCGCCGCTCGGGGTCGTTCGGACCACGGCGCCGCGTTGCGCCGGGTTCGCTCTTCGCCATCGAGCCCCCTTGTGGACATCTGTACACACTTCGCGTACAAATGTACGCACTCTTGACGTGAACCGGCCACCACCGATCCGGAAGGAGCCGGCGTGAAGGACCTCCACATCGACGGCATCTGGCTGGACGCGTCCACCGGGACGCGCTCCGACGTGCTGAACCCCGCGACCGGCGCGGTCATCGTGACCGTCGCCGAAGCGGGAAAAGCCGAGGTCGACGCCGCGGTCAGAGCCGCCAGGCTGGCCTTCGACGAAGGTCCGTGGCGGCAGACGACCGCGGGCGAACGCGGTCGAATCCTCCGCAGGACCGCCGACCTCCTGGTCCGCGACCGCGAGGAACTCGCCCGCACCGAGAGCCTCGACACCGGCAAGACGCTCGGCGAAGGCCGCATCGACATCGACGATGTGACGAACGTCTTCCGCTACTACGCCGACCTCGCCGACAAGGACGCCGGACGGCTGGTCGACGCCGGCAGCGCGACCGTCGTCAGCCGGATCGTGCACGAACCGGTCGGCGTCTGCGCCCTCATCGCCCCCTGGAACTACCCGCTGCTCCAGATGTCCTGGAAGGTCGCGCCCGCCCTCGCCGCGGGCAACACCGTCGTGCTCAAGCCCAGCGAGGTCACCCCGCTGACCACGATCAAACTGGTCGCCCTCCTGGAGGAGGCCGGCGCGCCGCCCGGCGTGGTCAACCTGCTGCTCGGCGACGGCCGCGTCGGGGCGGCGATGGTCGAGCACCCGGCCGTCGACCTCGTCTCGTTCACCGGCGGCTACTCGACCGGCGAGAAGATCATGACGGCCGCCGCGAAGGGGGTCCGCCGCGTCGCCCTCGAGCTCGGCGGCAAGAACCCGAACGTGGTGTTCGACGACGCCGACTACGAAACCGCCCTCGACTACGCCCTGATGGCGGCGTTCGTCCATTCCGGACAGGTCTGTTCAGCGGGCGCCCGGCTGATCGTCCAAGATGGAATCCATGACCGGTTCGTGGCGGACCTCGCCGCGCGCGCCGACCGGATCCGCGTCGGCGACCCGCTCGACCCCGCCACCGAAACGGGCTCGCTCGTCTCGGCGCAGCACCGCGCCAAGGTCGAGGCCTACATCGAAAGCGCTCTCGCGGACGGCGCCACGCTCCGGGCGGGCGGCAAGCGCCCCGAAGGCCCGGCGTACGAAACCGGTTTCTTCCTGCGCCCGACCGTGTTCTCCGACTGCACCCGGGACATGGCGATCGTCCGGGAAGAGGTCTTCGGCCCGGTCGTCACCGTGGAACGCTTCACCGGAGAGGCCGACGCGATCGCGCTGGCCAACGACACCGAGTACGGGCTCGCCGGAGCCGTGTGGACGTCGGACGCGTCCCGCGCCCAGCGGGTCGCCGGGGCCCTGCGCCACGGCACCGTGTGGATCAACGACTACCACCCCTACCTGCCGCAGGCGGAGTGGGGTGGTTTCGGCAAGTCGGGCATCGGCCGCGAACTCGGGCCGTCCGGGCTGGCCGAGTACCAGGAGAGCAAGCACATCTACCAGAACATCGACCCCGTTCCGCAGCACTGGTTCAAAGGCTGAATCCCCCTCCCACACACGTGAGGACGTTGCCATGACCACGCAAGAAAAGCCGGCGGGCGGGGGGCCTGCCCCGGACGACAGCTCCGACCTCGAGAAGTTCGGCTACCGGCAGGAACTCGAACGCTCACTGGGCTCCTTCTCCAGCTTCGCCGCCGGGTTCTCCTACATCTCGATCATGACCGGCGTGTTCCAGCTGTTCTTCTTCGGCTTCGGCGCGGGCGGGCCGGCGTTCATCTGGACCTGGCCGCTGGTCTTCCTCGGCCAGCTCGCGGTCGCGCTGTGCTTCGCCGAGCTCGCCGGCCAGTTCCCGCTCGCCGGCTCGGTCTACCAGTGGGCCAAGCAGATCGCGAAGCCCGCGACGTCGTGGCTGGCCGGCTGGATCATGATCATCGGCGCCATCGTCACCGCCGGCGCGGTCGCGGTGGCCTACCAGATCATCCTGCCGCAGGTATCGACCGCGTTCCAGATCGTCGGCAGCGACTCCGACGCCGGGCTGACGTCGACCCCGGGTGGCGCGCAGAACGCCATCATCCTGGCCCTGGTGCTGGTCGTGTTCGCCACGATCGTGAACGTCATCGGCGTCAAGCTGATGGCGAAGATCAACAACTTCGGCGTCGCGGTCGAGCTGTCCGCGGTCATCCTGCTCATCATCGCGCTGGCGGTGCACATCAAGCGCGGCCCGCAGGTCGTCCTGGAGACGCACGGCACGGGCGAGGGTCACTCACTCGGGTACCTCGGGGCGTTCCTGG
This sequence comes from Amycolatopsis kentuckyensis, assembly GCF_002155975.1. GTDB lineage: Bacteria > Actinomycetota > Actinomycetes > Mycobacteriales > Pseudonocardiaceae > Amycolatopsis > Amycolatopsis kentuckyensis. Next base: position 6,263 of record NZ_MUMI01000490.1, on the reverse strand, counting down.
TGGCGTCGCTGATGAGCGCGTACGTCTTCTACGGCTTCGACACCGCGGGCTCGCTCGCGGAGGAGACGACCCAGCCGCGCAAGCACGCCCCCCGCGCGATCCTGCGGGCGATCACGGCGTCGTTCATCGTCGGCGGCCTGGTGATGCTGGTCGGCATGATGGCGGTCGGCGACATCAACGCCGAAGAGCTGAGCACGTCCGGCATGCCGTACCTGCTGAAGAGCACGCTCGGCCCCTGGCTGGGCAACGCGTTCCTGATCTGCTCGGCGATCGCGATCACCGTGTGCTGCCTGGCCGTGCAGACCGCGGCGATCCGGATGGCGTGGGCGATGGCCCGCGACGGCCGCCTGCCGTTCAGCAAGGCGATGGCGAAGGTGTCGCCGCGGTCGAAGACCCCGGTGCTGCCCGCGCTGCTCACCGGCGGCCTCACCGTCGTCGTGCTGCTGATCAACCTCGGCAACCAGCGGGCGTTCTTCATCCTGACCTCGACGGCGATCATCCTGTTCTACATCCCCTACCTGATGGTCACCGGCCCGATGCTGCTGCGCCGGCTGCGCGGGCAGTGGCCGCGCCCCGGGCACGGCCCGTACTTCAAGCTGGGCCGCTGGGGCACGCTGGTGAACCTCGTCGCCGTCGTCTACGGCGCGGCCATGACGATCAACCTGATCTGGCCGCGGGCCGAGGTCTACGGCTCCGACCACTGGTACTTCCAGTGGGGCGCGGTGATCGTCACCGCGCTGATCGTGATCATCGGTGCGATCATGCTGTACGTCCGGCGCCGCACCTGGGGCTCGGCCCACACGAGCCCCGAGCACATGCCCGACAGCACTCCGGACACCCTGCCCGGCTGAGGAGGCCCCATGAGTTCCGATACCTACGACTTCGTCATCGTCGGCGGTGGCTCGGCGGGCTGCGCGCTGGCGAACCGGCTCTCGGCCGACCCGGCCAACAAGGTCCTCGTCCTGGAAGCGGGCCGCTCGGACTACAAGTGGGACGTCTTCATCCACATGCCGGCCGCGCTGACGTTCCCGATCGGGTCGAAGTTCTACGACTGGGGCTACCGCAGCGAGCCCGAGCCGTACATGAACCGCCGTCGCATCTACCACGCGCGCGGCAAGGTGCTCGGCGGGTCGTCCAGCATCAACGGGATGATCTTCCAGCGCGGCAACCCGATGGACTACGAACGCTGGGGCGCCGACCCCGGGATGTCCACTTGGGACTACGCGCACTGCCTGCCGTACTTCAACCGGATGGAAAACTGCCTCGCCGACCCGCCGGACGGGAAGTGGCGCGGGCACGACGGCCCGCTCGAACTGGAGCGCGGCCCGGCCTCGAACCCGTTGTTCCAGGCGTTCTTCGACGCCGCCGAGGAAGCGGGCTACCCGCGCACCGACGACGTCAACGGCTACCGGCAGGAAGGCTTCGCGGCCTTCGACCGGAACGTCCGGAAAGGACGGCGGCTGTCCGCCGCGGGCGCGTACCTGCACCCGGTGATGGACCGGCCCAACCTCACGGTGAAGACCCGCGCGTTCGTGTCGCAGATCCTCTTCGACGGCACCCGCGCGGTCGGTGTCGAGTACGCGCAGGGCCGGGGCGTGCCGGGCGAGGTGTACGGCAAGGAGATCATCCTCTGCGGCGGCGCGATCAACAGCCCGCAGCTGCTGCAGCTCTCCGGCGTCGGGAACGCGGCGGAGCTGGAGAAGCTCGGCATCGACGTCGTCAAGGACCTGCCGGGCGTCGGCGAGAACCTGCAGGATCACCTGGAGGTGTACATCCAGTACGCCTGCAAGCAGCCGGTGTCGATGCAGCCGTCGCTGGCGAAGTGGAAGCGGCCCTACATCGGCGCGCAGTGGCTGTTCCTGCGGTCCGGGCCGGCCGCCACCAACCACTTCGAGGGCGGCGGGTTCGTCCGGTCCAACGACGAGGTGAAGTACCCGAACCTGATGTTCCACTTCCTGCCGGTGGCGATCCGCTACGACGGCTCGGCACCCACGGAAGGGCACGGCTACCAGGTGCACGTCGGCCCGATGTACGCCGACACCCGCGGCTCGGTGAAGATCACCTCCACCGATCCGCGGCAGCACCCGGCGATCAAGTTCAACTACCTGTCGACCGAGACCGACCGCAAGGAATGGGTCGAAGCCGTGCGGGTGGCCCGGAAGATCCTCAACCAGAGCGCTCTGGAGCCGTACAACGGCGGGGAGATCTCGCCGGGACCGTCCGTGGAAACCGACGAAGAGATCCTCGACTGGGTGGCCAAGGACGCCGAAACGGCGTTGCACCCGTCGTGCACGACGAAGATGGGCGTGGACGACATGTCCGTCGTCGACCCGCAGAGCATGCGGGTGCACGGCACCGAGGGCCTGCGCGTGGTCGACGCGTCGGTGATGCCCTACATCACCAACGGCAACATCTACGCCCCGGTGATGATGACCGCCGAGAAGGCGGCCGACCTGATCCTCGGCAACACCCCGCTCGCCCCGATCAAGACGCCGTTCTACCGGCACGGGGAGAACTAGCCCCCAGCGTCGTCGCGCCCGTACCGCCATCCCCGGTACGGGCCTTCGACGTGCCCGGAATACCCGTTATCCGGTAACGAAAACTACCGGGGCGTACCCCCTTGACGACGTTCGTCGCGGGACTCAGACTTGTTGCGTATCACAGTTGATGTTCCCCCATGCGCAACACCCATCGGAGGACCCATGATTCGCGCGTGCACGGTGGACGAGCTGCCCCCCGGTGAGTCGGTCCGGATCCCCGGACCGCCCGCCATCGCGGTGTTCCACACCGAGGAGGGCGAGCTGTACGCCATCGGCGACACGTGCACCCACCAGGACGCCTCCCTGGCCGACGGCTGGCTCGAAGGCTGTTTCGTCGAGTGCCCGCTGCACGCGGCGCTGTTCGACCTGCGCACGGGCATGCCGACCTGCCTGCCGGCGAAGGACCCGGTGCGCACGTACGCCGTGGTCGTCGACGAAGGCGTCATCTACGTCCAGGGCGTGGCCGACGAGGACGCCGCGTGAAGCGCGTCGCGGTCGTCGGCGCGTCGCTCGCCGGGGTCCGCGCCGCGCAGGAGCTGCGCGCGCAGGGGTACGACGGCGGGATCGTGCTGATCGGGGACGAGGCACATCTGCCCTACGACCGGCCGCCGCTGTCCAAGGGGTTCCTCGCCGGGACGGCGTCACGCGAGTCGCTGGACCTGCTCGACACCGGTGACCTGGCGGCGCTGGCCTTGGACTTCCGGCTCGGCGTCCGGGCGACGGCACTGCACCCGGCCGACCGGCGCGTGCTGCTTTCGGACGGCACTTCGGTGCACGCCGACGGCGTCGTGATCGCCACCGGCGGCCGCGCGCGCACGCTGCCGGGCTTCGATGGAGCCCACACGCTGCGAACTGTCGACGACGCACTGGCGTTGCGCGCCGCGTTGGTCCCCGGGGCCCGCGTGGTCGTCGTCGGGGCCGGGTTCATCGGCGCCGAAGTGGCTTCGACCTGCCGTTCGCTCGGCCTCGACGTCGTCGTCCTGGAGGCGCTGGCCGCGCCGCTGGAGCCGGCGTTGGGCCCTTCGCTGGCCGCGGTCTGCGCCCGGCTGCACGTCGACCACGGCACGGACCTGCGCTGCGGGGTGCGGGTTTCCGGGCTCTCCCCGGCCGGCGTCTCGCTGGCGTCCGGGGAGCTGGTCCCGGCCGACGTGGTCGTGACGGGCGTCGGGATGACCCCGGCGACCGAGTGGCTCGCGAGCTCGGGTTTGAAGGTCGGCAACGGCGTCCACACGGATGAGGGGCTGGTCACCGCGCTGCCTCAGGTGGTGGCGGTCGGCGACGTGGCCCGCTACGGCGGACGGCGGCACGAGCACTGGACGAACGCGTCGGAGCAGGCGCCGGTCGCGGTGGCCAACCTGCTGGCGGGGCACACCGCGCGAACGTACACGCCCAGCGGATACGTCTGGTCGGACCAGTATTCGGGGACGTTGCAGCTGGCCGGGCACCCACGCCCGGACGACACGCTGACGTTCGTGGACGGCGACCCGTCGTCGTCTTCGTTCGTGGCGACGTTCTCGCGGGAGGGCGCGACGGTCGGGGTCTTCGCCCTGAACAACGCGAAGCTGTTCAACCGCCTCCGGCGGCAGGCCCTGCGCCGCCCGGCCGTCGTCTGAAAGTTTCAACCGGGTGTTCAAGGATACGCTTCAGCCACATGGAGCTGAGTCTTGACGAGCTGCGGGCGTTGACGGGCTGGGCCGCGGCCTGCGCGTCGCGGGTCCTGCCGCTGATCCCGGACGACCCACGCCCGGCCGCGGCGATCACCGCGGCGGAGGAGTTCGCCGCGGGCGGCCCGCGCACCAAGGCCCTGCGCACGGCGGCCTGGGCAGCACTGGCGGCAGCCGGTGAGACGACCGACGCCGCCGCCTCGGCCGCCGCACGCGCAGCGGTCGGCGCGGCGGGCGCGGCGTACTTGCACCCGCTGGCCTCGCCGCACCAGGTGAAGCACATCGTCGGCCCGGCCCAGCAGGCCGCGCTGGCGCGCGAACTGGCGGGCGGTTCCGCGGAGGCGGAGATCGAATGGGCCCTCTCGCAGGCCCCGCCCGAAGTCCGCACCCTGCTGCACCGCTTCCCGCCGGGCAAGCCGGGCAAAACCCGCCTGGGCGAGCTGCACCGCCGGCTGGAAGCGGCGCTCCGCGGCGGGTCGTGAGTGGTGACGGCGAGCTACAAGGAGAGGTCGTCCAAGTCCGACTCCAGCCTGGCCCGCCAGGTCCAGCGGCGTTCCGTCGTGTCCGCACCCTCGCCCGCCGGCGGGCCCAGCGGCAGCGCCGGATCCGTCACCCCGAACGTCACCCGGTACGCCAGCACCGACGCGGCCGTCCGGATCCACGCGTCACCCGAGGTTCCCGCCGGTGGCGCCACGCCCAGTGCGTGACCGAACCACGTCGGGAGCAGCGCGTTCGAGCCCAGTGCGTCGGTGATGCGGGTCCGGAGGCGCACCTGCAGGTCGTGCCACGCGCGCTCGGCCCGCTCCAGCTGCGGGACCACCCGTGCCTCGACCGCGTCCGCCTCGCGCAGCGCCAGCCGCGCCTTCTCCGCGGTGGCCGAAGCCGCCGGGATCTCCTCGTCCAGCAACGTCCGGCGTCGCGTCGACAGCGCCCGCAACGACGACTCCGCGTCACCTCGGGCCCGGGACGCGCGGTCCGTCGACGCGAGGACGCGCACGACCTCCAGCAGGTCGGCATCGCACCGGGCCAGCGCCGCCCGCACCGAATCCAGGTGCGTGATCTCCTCCTCGTACCGCGCGCGCTGCTCCTTCGTGACCAGCTCCTTGTGCAGGTCGTCCCAGCGCGCCGCCTCCGCCGCGAGCGCCCGCGTCTCCGGGCCGACGTCGTCGAGGTTCACCTGCGGGACGCCGTCGGACACGCGGACCGCGCGCTCCAGGGCCTGCACCTGCTGCTGCAGCCGGTCCAGCCGCCTGCCGAGCAGGTCGAGCCGGTCCTCCTGGCCCGGCGCGCCGCCGGTTTCGAGCCGCTCGGTCAGCTCGGCGACCTCCTGGCCCAGGCGGTCGTCGGCCTCGCGCAGCCCGTCGACCGCCGCGAACAGCTCGTCGAGATCGCGCCGGGCCGGGTCGGCCGCGTCCGGGTGTTCGTACTCCTGCGTGAACTCCGGGTCGTCGCCGTAGGTGGCGTAGCCGTGGCTCACGGGGTCCGGCTTTCCCGCCACAGCAGCGCGATCGTGCCCGCGGCCCCCAGCGCCGTCAGGACCGTGCAGACCACCGCCCCGGACCACGGGAGCAGGGCGAGCACCAGCGCCAGCGCCGTCACGCTGCCCGCCCACGCCGCCCTCGTCCGCTCGCGGATCACCGCCCCGGCCCGGCGGACCGGCGCGAAGCCGATCCACAGCCCCGCGCCGAACAGCGGCACCAGGACCAGCAGCCAGACCGGCGAAAGCACCTCGAACAGCACCAGCGCCGCGGCGACCAGCGGGACCAGCACCGGCGCGGCCGCGAACCAGACGACCGCCCGCTGCGTCGTCGCGTGCCGGGATTCGAGCTCGGCGTCGGCGAGCCGCCGCTTGGCGTCGTCGAACGCCAGCTCGGCGTCGAGCAGCCGGTGGGCCGTCGCCACGAGTTCGTCCATCGCGTCGACGTCCCCGGGTGGGGTCGCGAGCCCGTCCCGCAGGTCCTGCTTGAGCCGGGCGACGCGCCCCTCCGCGAGATCGCGGTCGTGCTGGGCCGGAGTCGTCACGCAACCACTTTAAGTGCCACCACCGTCACCACCGGCC
>NZ_MUMI01000049.1 GCF_002155975.1 Amycolatopsis kentuckyensis | reverse complement strand
CCGCGCGGTGCGCAGCGGGCTGGCGAGCACGAAGGAGCCGACGCGCAGCTCGGTCGTCGCCGCGGCGGCCGCGGCGAGGGCCGCGGTCGGCGTCGGCATGTTCAGGTTGTCCGGGCACAGCACGGTCGAATAGCCGAGCTCTTCGGCCCGGCGGGCGGTGGCCAGCCACTTCGCGCCGCCCTCCGTCGCGCCCGCGACCACGCCGAACCGGAACGCCTTCTGCGGCATCGAAACACCCCCACGTCGTTGGTCCTTCGATCAAACCACCGGTGCGCCCGGCCGTGCCACCACGGCCGGGCGCACGCCCGGCATCAGCCGCGCTGGTACTCCTCCCAGGTGACCTTCGCGACCTGGGGGCCGTCGTCGGCACCGCGGCCGGCGAGGCCGTTCATGCCCAGGTAGTAGTCGCCGGTCTGGTGCTGCGCACCCGACGACAGGTCCGGGTCGGAGATGGCCATCGCGTGGATGTGGTAGTCGAAGCCCTGCGCCGGCGTGCGGTACCAGGCCGCGAAACCGACGTTGCGCAGCGCCTTCAGCAGGGTGGTGCGGGTGGTCGACGACATGCCGGACACCGAGATGTCCATCGCGCCGCCGCCGTCGTGCGTCCCGGCCGAGGCGTCGACGCCACCGGCGTTGTAGGACCCCTGCGTCAGCGTGACCTGGAAGCCCGCTTTCCCTTCCGCCGCAACGAGCATCGCCTTGGTGCGGGTGTTGAGGGTCTTGCCGTGGTAGGTCACCTGGCTGCCGGCGGAAACCGGGTTCGTGACCGTGTACCGGCCATCGCCCAGCTTCTCCAGCGAGGTCTTGCCCGGCAGGCCGGAAGCGTCGAGACCGGTGTAGCCCAACGACTTCTGGTACTGCGAGTACGCGGTGATGGTGGTGGTGCCGAAGTAGCCGTCGACGTACTGGCTGTCGAGCAGGCCCTTCGCCTGCAGCGCCTGCTCGACGAGCAGGACGCTGTCGTGGGCACCGGGGGTCTGGGTGCTGTCTGCGCGGCGCGGGTCGATCTGGGCCGCCTTCAGCACGGCCTCCATGTTCGCCGCGGGCAGCACCGTCGTGGCCGCAGTGTCGGCCTGAGCCGGTGCGGCCACGGCGAACGTCGCGGCGGTGAGCGCCGTGAGCACGGCGGCCTTCGTGAACATCCTTGTCCTCCATGGGTCGGAATCTCTTCGGGGAGGAGAATCACGCAACCGGATACAAGGGACGTACAAACCGGATCCGCCCAGTCCGGGCCGTTCGTGCCGCCCTTCATACGGTGCGGGGGTACCGGCGCTTGAGCCTCACGGTATGTAATCCCAGCCACATTCGGGCGCGTTCCCACTGGTCCAGCCGTGTTGACCGGCGTCACGGAGAGTTTCGAGCCGCCCCCACTGGACTCTCCCGTGCTCGTTTCGTAACCTGTTCGAGATCTCGCGGCCCCCGGTCGTCCTCAGACGGCGACGCGAGATCGCCGCCGATACCCCCTGCCGGGTACCGGACCCCACCGCGGGCTCTTCCTGTTGCGGTAGAGCACGCCCTGGGCACGGCGAGACCCCCGCTCGCCGTCCCGGTACCCGCCGGCGGCCGATCAGCAAAGGAGACCCGCGCGAGAATGCGTTCGCATCCCGTCAAGCGCGTGGTGTCAGGTGCCCTCGCCGCGGCCTCGGTGATCACCGTCGTCACCATGGCCCAGCCGGCCACCGCCGCCCCCGTCCCCGTCCTGCAGGCGCCCCCGACCGGCTCGGACGCCCTCGCCAAGTACCGCGATCTCGCGGCACAGGCGGAAAAGCTCAACGAGGACCTGCTCCGCGCCCAGGACGACCTGACCGCGAAGCAGGGCCAGCTCGACAAGGCCAACGCCGACGTCACCAACGCGAAGAACGCCGGTGCACAGGCGATCGAGGCCAAGCAGAAGTACCAGTCCGAAGTGGACAAGTTCGCCGGCGCGTCGTTCACCAGCGGCGTCCAGATGAACAAGCTGTCGGCGCTGCTGGCCGGAACGTCCACCCAGGACTTCCTGGACCGCTCGGCGGCGCTCGAGGTCATCGCGACCGACAAGAACGCCGCGATGGACAACCTCAGCGGCGCGGCGGCCAAGGCCGCGGCGGCCGAGAAGACGGCTGCCGACGCGGCGAAGCGGGCGCAGGACGCCCGGGACGCGGCGGCGAAGCTGGCCTCGGACATCGAGGCCAAGAAAAAGGACCTGCAGGGCCAGATCGACCAGATCGAGGCGCAGAGCCGGACCCTCAGCAACGCGGACAAGGCCGCCCAGAAGGACACCGGCGGGGCGGCGCCGAACGTCAAGGCGCCCACCGCGGCCGCGCAGACCGCGGTCAACGCGGCGCTGAGCAAGCTCGGCAGCGCCTACGTCTGGGGCGCCACCGGGCCGAGCACGTTCGACTGCTCCGGCCTGATGCAGTGGGCCTACAAGCAGGCCGGCATCACCCTGCCGCGGAACTCCGCGGCCCAGGCCGGGTTCGGCACCCCGGTGTCGCGCGCCCAGCTGCAGCCCGGTGACCTGGTCGCCTACTACTCCCCCGTGTCCCACATCGGGATGTACATCGGCGACGGCAAGATGGTGCACGCGCCGACGAGCGGCGACGTCGTGAAGATCTCGCCGCTGATGAGCGAGTACGCGGGAGCCACGCGCCCCACCGCCTGAGGCTTCGGCCGGTGCCCCGTTCCGCGAAGTGTAGAAATCGCGGAACGGGGCACTTTTCGCACATGGACGAGAACCCTGACGCCGCCACCGTCGAAGCCGTCGGCAAGGTGACCGAGGCGCTCGAGACGATCGAGCGCGCCCGCGGGCACCTCTACTCGTTCCACCAGCTGACCGGGAGTGCGGACCTGGCCCTCGGCGAGGCCGTGGAGCAGCTCGAGAAGGCCGGCCACGGCGAGTGGGCGCGGCGGATCTCCGAAGAGCTCATCGGGCTCAACGTGTTACCCGATCGGTGGACTTTCCAGGTCGTCGAGGAGTACGACGACGGCTACTACAAGGCGTGCCGCGACCTTGAGCGTGAGCTGCTCGCTTCGCTCACCGGAGGACGCCGCCACCTGCACGAACAGCAGATGAAGGACGACCGCCGCACGCACGGGCGTCCCGGCCACGAGGCGGGCGCTCCGAGCACGCCCCCGGCCGGCGCGTGACCGGCGATTGTCGGACCCCCGCGCTACAGTCGAACCCAGACGAACAAACGTTCGATTGGAGGAGTCGTGACCGATCAGGTGGAGCCGAACCCGGAGAAGGACCCGAGCGACTGGACCACCGGCGACGAGCCGATGACCGGGCCGCAGAAGTCGTACCTGCAGACGCTCGCGCAGGAAGCCGGTGAAGAGGTGCCGGAGGGCCTGACGAAGGCGCAGGCGTCCGAGCGGATCGACGCCCTGCAGAAGGCGACCGGCCGCGGCACGTGAGGGGTCACCTCGCGGGGATCCGCCACAGGACGGCGGGTGGCCGCTCACCACGCCGCGCCCGGGCCCGGACGGCGAGCAGCCAGAGCACGCCGACCACCGAGACCAGGGCGAGGCCGCCCCAGGAGAGCAGGGTGAAGACGTCGGCCTGCAGGGTGGTCGGCTGCGGCTGGTAGCCCCGTTCGAACTGGACGTACTGCCAGGGCGTGCCGGTGAGCAGCAGGGTGAGGACCAGGGCGATGCCGTGCATGGCGTCCCAGAGAGCGTGGAGGAGGGCAACGCCGAGGTAGCTGAGCAACAGGCGGAGCGTCAGGGCGAAGTGGCGGTGGTCGCTGGCGGAGAAGAGCACGCCGCCGAGGATCGCGGTCCACAGGCCGTGGCCGACGGGCGCGAGCACACCGCGGAGCAGTTCGGTCTGGACGAGGTCCAGCAGCGAGAGCCCGCGTTCGGTGAACAGTGCGGTGAAGGCGTAGCCGGCCGATTCGAAGGCGGCGAACCCGAACCCGACGGTGGCGCCCAGCACGAGCCCATCGGTGGCGAACTTGACCCGGAGGTGCCGCGTGAGCACGGCCAGCACGGCGAGCTTGACGGCTTCTTCGATCAGCCCGACCCCGGCGAACAGCCAAGCGGAGGGATGCAGGAGGTAGGACTCGAGCAAGGACGCGGCGAGCACGCCGAGCACCCCACCGGCGACGAAGGTGCTGAAGAGCAGCTCGGAGGTGACCTCACCGCTCCGCCGCCGCCCGAAGGCCCAGGCAACGAAGGTGACGGGCACCAGGAAGCTCCCGAGCAGCACGACGGTGGGCACGAGGTTCGGGTTGCCGGTGACGAAGGTGACGACAACGGCGAGCACCCACAGGAGGGCACCGGTAAGGAACATCCGCAGCCAGACCCGGCGTGATCGGGCCCCGGCCGCGGGCCGAGCGGACGGATGAGCCATGGGAGTACTGTGCCCTGGTTTCCGCAGGTCCGCACCCGGTGATTCGCTGGGGGCAGCCTGCCCGCGGGCGGTCCCTGGGCGGGGTTGGCCGCGCTTGCGCCGGTGTGGCCTTGCCGGGCCGGCGGATCGCGGTTCCCGCTGCCGAGCCGACGGGTGAGAGCCCATGCTCGCAGGTTCGCGCCGGTGCGCCCCTCCCGGACCGCTGGATCGCGCTTCCGCTGCCGAGCGCACCCGCCGGTGTGCCCGACGCCACGGCTTGCCCACTGCCGGTGCGGGTAATCGACCGGGAGATGCCCTACTCCCGAAGGAGGACATCCCGTGTACCTGACCGTGCTGCTCGTCATCCTCGCCGGGCTGCTCGTGCTCGGCGGTGTCGCCGTCCGGGAGCTGCCGAAGCCGTATCCGCTCACCGCGAAACGGACACTCGTCGTCGCCTGGCTGGTGGCCGCCGGCGGGTTCGGGTGGTGGGCCTTTGCTCCCGGGGCCGCTTCGCTCGTCCTCAGCGTTGTCGGGTTCGGGTTTCTCGTGGCCACCTTGAATCGTGGGCCCGAACGGCATTCCTACCCGCCCTCGACGCCCTACCAGCCGCCTCGATGAGTGAACGCTCGCCGACCGGGTATCTCTGGTGAATGTCCCAGCCGAACGAACAGCAACCCGAAATCGCGCGGCCCGGCACTCCGGATCCCGGCCGTCCCGAAGACCGGCTCTACCGCCCCGGCGAAGGCGAACCACCGGACCACCCCGAAGAAGCGCGCGGTGTCGGGGCGAAAGTGATCGGTGAGGCGCGGGAGCGTCGCGACAGTTGAGCGTTCAGGCCGCCGAGGGCAGCGCCGCGCCCGTGACGCGGAGCAGGAACTCGGCGTTGGAACCGGTTTTGCGGAGCTGATCCAGCAGCTGCTCGATCGCGTGCGGCCCCGGCAACGCCCGCCGGACCTCGCGCATGGCCGCGAGTTCACCCGGGGTGACGAGCAGTTCTTCGCGCCGGGTGCCGGAGGCCGCCACGTCGACCGCCGGGAAGACGCGCCGCTCGGCCGTCTTGCGGTCGAGCTTGAGTTCGGCGTTGCCGGTGCTCTTCAGCTCCTCGAAGAACACCGTGTCCGCCAGGGAACCGGTTTCCACCAGCGCCGACGCGATGATCGTGAGCGAACCGCCGCCCTCGATGTTCCGTGCGGCGCCGAGGATTCGCTTCATCGGCTGCAACGCGGCCGCGTCGACGCCGCCGGACAGCGTGCGGCCGGACGGACGGGCAGAAAGGTTGTACGCGCGGCCGAGCCGGGTGAGCGAGTCGAGCAGGAGGACGACGTCTTCGCCGTGCTCCACCAAGCGTTTCGCGCGCTCGACGGCGAGTTCCGCCACCGCCACGTGCTCGGCGGGCGGACGGTCGAAAGTGGACGCAATCACCTCCCCGCGGACGGTCCGGCTCAGCTCGGTGACCTCCTCGGGACGTTCGTCGGCGAGCAGGACCATGAGCCGGCAGTCGGGGTGGTTGACCGACAAGCCGTGGCCGATTTCCTGCAGCACCGTGGTTTTCCCCGCTTTCGGCGGCGAAACGACCAGGGCGCGCTGCCCCCGGCCGAGTGGGGTGACGAGGTCGATGACGCGCGGCAGCAGCCGCGTCGGCGTGGTTTCGAGCAGCAGCCGGCGGTCCGGGTGCACCGGCACGAGGTCGGCGAACCGCGGCCGCGGTTCACCCGGGTCGCGGCCGTTGACGCTGGTGATCTCTTCGGTGGTACCGGCGATCTCGTCGCCGTTCCGCAGGTTGTGCTTGCGGACCAGGGAAAGCGGGATGGCGACGTCCTCGGGCGCCGGCCGGTAGCCGGGCCGGACGGACGGGGTTTTGCCGGACAGGTCGAGGATTCCGTGAAAAGACATGGGTGTCTCCTGAAGTGTGATGGGCCTGCGCACGGACGGCGAGGCCGGGAAGAAGGAAAGAGGCCGAGTGGCCTGGATCCGGGGAGCTGCCTCCGGGCGGCCTAGGGGCCGGCATCCGCGAGGAGCGTCTCCACTGTAGCGACACTTCTCACGAAGCACAACGGGTAAGACGCCGTGGCGGTGGGTAGTCCACCGGAGAAGCCCGCTGAAACGGGGGAACCGCGGCTGAAACGATGGGAGCGGATCGTGTATCGACATACCCCGGAAACTGGCGTCGATACGGGCGAAAGCGCCGACGCCGACCAAGCCGGGACCACGGCCTCGGAGCGCTTCGCCGCCGGAGCCGTGGTCGCCTCGACCTTCGAAGAACTGGCGCCGGCCCTGCCGAACGAGATGGCCGACCTGCGCCGCAAGCTGATCCGCTGGCTGGGCGAGTTCCCGCTCGACCCGGACAGCAAGCACGACATCACGCTGGCCACGTACGAAGCCTTGGCCAACGTCGCGGCCCACGCCTACCCGGACGGCCACGGCTGGGCCCGCTTGCAGGCGCGCCGGGAGGGCGACGCGGTCACGGTGACGGTAACGGACACCGGCTGCGGCATCCCGGCAACACGCCCGAGGGCGGCGGGCCTGCGCACCTCGGGTGGCCGCGGCCTGCTGCTGATCGACCAGGTGACGGACCAGTCCGACATAGCCACGGGCGCAACGGGAACAACGGTCCGCATGACATGGCGCCCACCGGCCCTCGGCGACGCGCGCTGAGCGCCGCGGCAGGCCAGGCGGCCGCTGCTGGGCGCCTGACGGCCGGTCGGCCGGCCTGATGGGCGCCTAGCGGCCTGCTGAGCGCCTGACCGGACCCGTCTGGCCAGCTTGGGCGCCTGGCGCCGACCCGACCAGCCAGCTGAGCGCCCGAATCGAGCCCGGTCCGCCTACCGAACGCCTGAAGCGGGCCCGGCCAACCTGCTGAGCGCCGGAATCTAGCCCGGGCCGCCTACCGAGAGCCTGACCCGAGCCCGGCCAGCCAGCTGAGCGCCCGAATCAAGCCCGGGCCGCCTACCAAGCGCCCGCTTTGGGGGCCTGGTCGCGCCCGACGGATCCGGCCGACCGACTGCGCACCTGATGCGGGCCCGGGCCGAACTGCTGAGCGCCCGACGCGGCCCGGCGGCCTCAAGGCACAGCGACACCCGGCCGACCGCCGCCTGGATCAAGACCCGCCGGCCCGCCTGACTGCGCGCCGGCGGGTTCGTGCGCGGCGGGTTCGCGCCAAAGACAAGCGGGGCGGCCAGCACCAACGCACGACCACGAAGAAACCTATCCGCGCCCCATCACCAGCAACACTTGCGCCGCCTCCCCTCCCGGCAAGCCCTTAAGCCACCTCGGCCAGCCGGACCAGCCTGTTCCTCGGGTACGAAACCAGTTCCCGCTCCCCGTCCGTCGTGAAGATCTCGACGGAATCCTCCAGCAACTCCGCCGAATTCACCTGCAGCTGCCACGCGGGCAGCCCCGGCGCCGGCTCGTGCCAGAACCACTGGCCCTTGGTGAGCTGGTGCGCCGGGACTGTCGCGTCGTCCGTTTTCATGTGCTGAGGCTATCCGTCACCACCGACAGTTTTCGCAGCACCTGGATCCTGTGATGCCGACCACTATGGACTCGCGCAGGTCACCGTCGGGGCCGTCAGGTTGCCGCCGTGCTGGACCGTGAAGCCGATGACGTTTCCGCTGCCGTTGGGCCGGGCCGTCAGGACGTAGCCCGTGCTGTCCCACGTTCCCGTGTAGTTCCAGCTGCCGATCACCTTCTGCGGCGCCTGGAACGTGATCGTCAGCACCCAGTTGTTCGACCCCGTCACCGTCACCTGGCCGTTGAAGCCCACGTTCCACTCCGCCGTCTTCACGTAGGCCGCGGAACAGCCGCCCGGTGCAGGGGTGGTGGGCGTGGTCGGCGTGGTCGGCGTGGTCGGCGTGGTCGTGCCGCCGTCCGGCGGGGCTCCGCCGTTCAACGCCTCGAGCACCGCCGTGTAGGCCGCCTTCTTCTGGCCGTTGCCGTCGAACAGCAACGGCGTTCCCGACGCGCGCCACGAGTCCGTGTCGCGGATGCCCCACACCGTGATCCCGGTGCACCGCGCGACCGCCAGGCACGCCGCCGTCACCGTGCGGAAGTTGGCCGCCTGCGCCGTTCCCGAGCCCTCGATGTCCAGCTCGGTGATCTGGACGTCCACGCCGAGGTTCGCGAAGTTCTGCAGCGTCGTCTGGTAGTTCGACGGCACCGGGCTGTTGGGGTTGAAGTGCGACTGGAAGCCGACGCAGTCGATCGGGACGCCCCGGGACTTGAAGTCCTGGACCATGCGGTACACGGCCTGGGTCTTCGCCTGGTTCCAGTCGTCGGTGTTGTAGTCGTTGTAGCACAGCTTCGCGCCCGGATCCGCCGCCCGCGCCGCCGTGAACGCCGCCTCGATCCAGTCGTTGCCCGTGCGCTGCAGGTTGGAATTGCGGCGGGCCCCGGAACCGCCGTCCTCGAACGCCTCGTTCACCACGTCCCACGCGTAGATCTTGCCGCGGTAGTGGGTCGCGACCTGGGTGACGTGGTTGAGGATGGCCTGCCGCAACGCCGTGCCTTCCATGCCCTGCATCCAGCCCGGCTGCTGCTGGTGCCAGGCCAGCGTGTGCCCGCGCATCCGGGCGCCCTGGCTCGTCGCCTGGTTCACGATCCGGTCCGCGTTGGCGTACGAGAACTGGCCCTGCGACGGCTCGGTCGCGTCGATCTTCATCTCGTTCTCCGGCGTGATCATGGAGAACTCGCGGCCGAGGATGCCGGTGTACACGCTGTCCGACAGCTTGCTCGCCGAGACCGCCGTGCCGAAGTAGCGCCCGGTCCGCGCCGCCGCGCTGCCCAGCGTGCTGCCGGCGGGCGGGGTGGAGGACGTGGTCGTCGTCGGTGTGGTGGTCGTGGAACCGCCGTCGGCCAGGCCCAGGAACGCGATCGCGTACTGGATCATCCCGTTCTGCGGCAGCGAATGCCCCGCACCCTGGACGCTGATCCCCTCGACCGGCGCCTGCGTGCCGGTGGCGCCGTAGCGGGTGCGCGTCCAGCCCGACTGCGGGGCGTCACTCGACGACGGCGTCTGGCTCAGCCCGTGCAGGTTGGTCCACTGCTTGATCTCTTCCCCGAAGTTCGGGTAGCGCAGGGTGTCGTCGGCCGTGCCGTGCCACAGCTGCATCCGCGGGAACGGGCCGGTGCGGCCGCCGCTCATCTGGCGGGCCTGGTCGCCCCACTGCTGCGCGGTCTTGATGAGCTGGCCGCCCGAGCACTGGCTGTTCCAGCTGGACCCGTCGGTGGTCGCGAAGCAGCCGGCGGGCACGCCCATGAACGCCGAACCGGCCGCGAACACGTCCGGGTACTCCGCGGCGAGCACGTTGGTCATCATCGCGCCCGAGGAGAACCCGGTGACGTACACGCGGGAGGCGTCGACGTTGTAGCGCTGCTTGGTCCAGTTGACCATCGAGAGGATGCCGACGGGGTCACTGCCGCCGCCGCGGGTGAGGGCCTGCGGCGAAGAAACGTCGAAGCACTGCCCGCTGCGGGTGGCTTCCGGGAACACGATGACGTACCCGTACTGGTCGGCCGCGGTGACGTAGTCGCGGGCGTAGCCGTTGAAGACCGCCGACGCCGAGCCGGTGCAGTAGTGGATGGCGACCAGCAGCGCCGGGCGGGCGGCGACGTGGTCCGGGACGTACGTGTACATGTTGAGGTTGCTGGGATTGCTGCCGAAGTCGGTGACCCGGGTCAACGTGGCCGCGGACGCCGGCTGCGCCGCCACGACCAGCACGATCGACGCGGCGATCGCCAGCACGGCGGCGGAAAGGGCGGTGAGGAGTCTTCGCACGCGAGGAAATCCTTTCCGGGGACGGGAACGCAGCTGCGACGATGGTTCGTCCCCGCGCCCGGCCGGTCAACGATTATCGAAACGTTTCGGGAACTTTCGAGGGATTCACCGATCGGCCGCGCCCCCGGAGTTCTGGCAGGATTCCGGGATGACCGAGCTGCTGCTGGGCCCGCTGCTGCGGCACGTCGACGCCACCTCGGCGACGATCTGGGTCGAGACGGACGGCCCGTGCGAGGTGCGCATCGGCGACGCGGACGCCCGGACGTTCGAGGTCGCCGGGCACCACTACGCGCTGGTCGTGCTCACCGGACTGGAACCCGGGAGGAGCACACCGTACGAGGTCCGGCTCGACAACGAGGTCGTCTGGCCCGAACCGGACGGTGACCTGCCGCCGAGCCGGATCCGGACGCTGCGGCCCGGCGACCCGCGGTTCCGGCTCGTGTTCGGGTCCTGCCGCAAGCCCCGGGAGCAGGACGCGCTGGGCCCGGACGCGCTCGCCGCCTACGCCCACCGGATGGCCGCCCTCGACGAGGCCGAGTGGCCGGAATCGCTGCTGCTGCTCGGCGATCAGGTCTACGCCGACGAGACCACCGACGCGACGCAGGAGTGGCTCGCCACCCGGCGTGACACCAAGCAGCCACCCGGCACCGAGGTCGCCGACTTCGAGGAGTACTGCCACCTGTACTTCGAGGCCTGGTGCGACCCGGCGGTCCGCTGGCTGCTCTCCACCGTGCCGACGTCGATGATCTTCGACGACCACGACGTCCGCGACGACTGGAACACCTCGCAGGCCTGGCGCGCGAAGATGGCCCGGACGTCCTGGTGGCCGGAGCGGATCCGCGGTGCGCTGGTCTCGTACTGGGTCTACCAGCACCTCGGCAACCTCGGGCCGCGCGAGCTGGCCGAAGACGACCTCTACCAGCGGGTCAGCCAGTCGGGTGAGGACAACGCCGAGCTGCTGCGCGAGTTCGCCGACCGCGCCGACCGGGAGGCCGACGGCGCCAAGGGCACCAGGTGGTCCTACCGGCGCGACTTCGGCCCGGTCCGGCTGCTGGTGATCGACTCCCGCGCCGGGCGGATCCTGGAGGGCGGGCACCGCTCGATGATCGGCGACGAGGAGTTCCGCTGGATCGAGGAGCAGGCCTCCGGCGACTGCGACCACCTGCTGATCGGCACGTCCCTGCCGTGGCTGCTGCCCACCGCGCTGTCGGCCGCGCAGTCGGTCAACGAGCGGCTCTGCGCCCGGCCCGGGCTCGTGGGCCGGGCGAGCGAGTGGTTCCGGCAGCTGGTGGACCTGGAGCACTGGCCGGCCTTCCGCGCGTCGTTCGAGCGGCTGGCGAAGCTCATCGCCCGCGTCGCGGACGACGGGCCGGCGTCGGTCAGCGTGCTTTCGGGCGACGTGCACCACGCCTACGTGGCGCGGGCCGAGTTCCGCGGTGGCACCGCGGCGCCGGTCCACCAGCTGACCTGCTCGCCGGTGCACAACACCGTGCCGTGGTACATGAACCGGCTGTTCCGGGCGGGCTGGGCGCGCTCGCTGACCAGGGTGAGCGAGCGGCTGGCGCGGCGCACCGGGGTTCCGCCCGCGCCGCTGTCGTGGCACTGCGTGTCCGGGCCGCACTTCGGGAACGCGGTGATGGCGCTGGACGTCGACGGGCGCACGGCCACGGCGACCCTGCTGCGGGCCGAGCCGGGCGACGACGAGGAGCCGATCCGGCTGGCCTGAGGGTGGGTGTGACACGGCCACGCTCGTGAACCGATTCCGGGTTAGCCTCGGATCATGGCTCAGGAAAACGCGCTCGGGGAGTTCCTCCGGGCCCGCCGCGAACAGGTGGGGCCGGAAGAACTCGGCCTGCCCGCGGGCGGGTCGCGCCGGGTCGCGGGCCTGCGCCGCGAGGAGGTGGCGCTGCTGGCCGGCGTCAGCACCGACTACTACGTCCGGCTCGAACAGGGCCGGGAGCGGAACCCGTCGGCGCAGGTCGTCGACGCGCTCGCCCGCGGGCTGGCGCTGGACGACGACGCCGTCGCCCACCTGCACCGGCTGGCCCGGCCCGAACCGGTCCGGCGCCGGCGCGCGCGGCGGCGTGAACAGGTCAGCCCGAACCTGCTGCGCCTGATGGACGGCTGGCCGGACACGCCCGCGCTCGTGCTCGGCCGCTGTCTCGACGTGCTCGCGCACAACACGCTCGGCCAGGCGCTGTTCGCCGGGCACACCCACAGCGGCGACCTGGTCCGGCTGGTGTTCCTGGACCCGGACGCCCGCGAGTTCTACCCGGAGTGGGAGCGCGTGGCCGTGAACACCGTCGGCGGCCTGCGGGCGGCCGCCGGGATCGACCCGGACGACCCGCAGCTCATCGACACCGTCGGCGAGCTGTCGGTCAAGAGCGCGGACTTCCGCCGCCTGTGGGCCCGCCACGACATCCGGCAGAAGACCCACGAAACCAAGCGGTTCCGCCACCGGCTGGTCGGCGAGCTGGAACTGAGCTACGAGGCGCTGACCGTGAACAGCGCCCCGGGCCAGCAGCTGATCGTCTACCAAGCCGAGCCGGGCAGCCCGTCGGAAGCGGCACTGGCGCTGCTGGGCAGTCTCGCCGCCTCCTGAACCACCTTTCCCCCATCCATCCACAATGGACGGAGTACTTCGTCGTGCCCGAAAACACGGCTGTATCCGAAAACACCGTCTTCTTCATCACCGGCTGCTCCACCGGCCTCGGCCGGGCCCTGGCCGAGGCCGTGCTCGATCGTGGCATGCGCGCGGTCGTCACCGCCCGCGATCCGGCACGGGTCGCCGATCTCGCCGAGGCACACGGTGACCGCGCGCTGGCCCTGCCGCTCGACGTCACCGACCACGCCCAGGTCGTCGACGCGGTGCAGCGGGCCGAAACGGCGTTCGGCCGGATCGACGTCCTGGTCGGCAACGCCGGCTACGGCTACCTCGCCGCGATCGAGGAAGGCGAGGACGAAGAGATCCGGAAACTGTTCGACACCAACGTCTTCGGCCTCGCCGACGTCACCCGCGCGGTGCTGCCGGGCATGCGGGCGCGGCGCGGTGGCCACATCGTCACCGTGTCCTCGCTCGGCGGACTGGCCGCCTTCGGCGCCACCGGCTACTACCACGCAACGAAGTTCGCCGTGGAGGGCCTGTCGGAGTCGCTGGCCGCGGAGGTGGCGCCGCTGGGCATCAAGGTGACCATCGTGGAGCCCGCCGCGTTCCGCACCGACTGGTCCGGCCCCTCGATGCGGCAGTCGGCGATCCGCATCGACGACTACGCCGAGACCGCGGGCGCCCGCCGGGAGGCGACGCTCGCGACGTACGGACGGCAGCCGGGCGACCCGGCCCGCGCCGCCGAAGCCATCCTCACCGCCGTCGGCAGCGACGAACCGCCGCTGCGCCTGCTCCTCGGCCGGGCCGCCTACGACATCGCCACCGCCCGGCTCGGCACTCTCCGCTCCACGTTCGACACCTGGCGCGAAACCACCCTCGGCGCCGATTTCCCGGAAGGAACCCCGTGAAGACCGTCCTCATCACCGGAGCGAGCAGCGGCATCGGCCGCGCCACCGCGCTGCGCCTGGCCGGCGAAGGCCACCACGTCGTGCTCGGTGCCCGCCGCGAAGACCGGCTGACCGCGCTGGCGAAGGAAATCCACGACACCGGCGGCACCGCCGACGTGCACCGCCTCGACGTCACCGACCGCGCGGGCGTCGCCGCGTTCGCCGACGCGGCGGTGGAGGCGCACGGGCGGATCGACGTCTTCCTCGCCAACGCGGGCGTGATGCCGTTGTCGCGTTTGGACTCCCTGCACGTCGACGAGTGGGACCGGATGATCGACGTCAACGTCCGCGGCCTGCTGCACGGGATCGCGGCGGTCCTGCCGCACTTCCGGCGCGCCCGCGGCGGGCACTTCGTGACGATCGCCTCCACCGGCGCGCACGAGGTGGTGCCGACGGCCGCGGTCTACTGCGGCACCAAGTACGCGGCCCGGGCGATCACCGAGGGCCTGCGCCTGGAGGCCGGCCCGGGCATCCGCGTCACGACGGTTTCCCCCGGCGTCACCGAGTCCGAGCTGGCGGACAGCATCACGGAGCCGGGCGCGCAGGAGGCGATGCGCGCCTACCGCGCGGTGACCCTCCCGGCGGACGCGATCGCCGAAGCCGTCGCCTACGCGATCAGGCAACCGGACGGCGTCGACGTCAACGAAATCATCGTGCGGCCCACCACCCAGCGCTGACGCCGTGTCGTCCCCCCGATCACGCGTGTCGACCCTTCCATCACGCGTGTCGACCCTTCCCGCACCGCGTCCGGAGCGCTCGGCGTGATCGCGGGGTCGACACGCGTGATCAGGAGGTCGACACGCGTGATTGCCGGGTCGACACGGCTCAGCGTTCGAGCTCGGCGATGACGCGCGGGATCTCCGCGACGAGTTCCCGGGCCAGCAGGCCGGTGCTGCCGGTGTCCGGGATCAGGCGCTGGCCGGCCACCGCGTGGACGTGCGTCGCCCAGCAGGCCGCCTGGTCGACGGCCGCGCCGCGGGCGAGGAAGCCGCCCGTCAGGCCGGCCAGGACGTCGCCGCTGCCGGAGGTGGCGAGGCCGACGTGGCCGCTGCCGTCGCGCCAGACCCGGCCGTCCGGCGAGGCGACCACGCCCATCAGCAGCACCACGCCGCCGTAGCGGCCGGCGATCCGGACCGCCGTCTCCAGGTCGTCGACCTCCTTTTCCTCGCAGCCGTCGAGGAAAGCGGCTTCGACCCGGTTCGGGGTGAGGAGGAGCCGGCCGGACAGCGGTTCCGCGAGTGCCGGGTCCCGGCTCAGCGCGCCGAGCGCGAACGCGTCGAGCACCACTCGGGTGTCGGGGGCGATGGCGGGGACCAGGCTCCGCAGCAACTCCTCGGTTTCCGAGACGCCGGTCAGGCCGGGGCCGACGACGACGGTCCCGGCGCCGGGCAGCACCTCGGCCAGCCGGTCGACGGCGTCGGCGGTGATCGCGCCGGTCGCCGTCTCCGGCAGGCCGAACACCGACGATTCGGGCACCGAGACACCGATCGCCGTCACGTGCCGTTCGGAGACCGCCAGCTGCAGCGTGCCGGCCCCGGCGCGCAGGGCGGCGGTCCCGGACAGGGCCGGCGCCCCCGGCACCGTCCGGGCGCCGCCGACCACAAGCACGGTTCCCCGGTCTTCGGCGCCGATCCGCCAGTCCCGCAGCAGGGCCGGGCTGATCGGCGCCGGGTCAGGTGAGCTGCTGCGCGGCATCGTCGTCCGCCGTCGGCGGGGTGTCGGTGGCGTGCAGGTGGCCGACCTCCTGGGCCAGCACCATGGTGAACCCGCCGTCGGCGTCGCGCTCCCAGGCCGTCACCGAGCCGTTGGGGACCTCGGTGGCGCCGGCCGCGCGCAGCAGGTCGGGTTCCGGCAGCCCTTCGAGCAGGTAGCGCAGGGCGAAGACGGTCATCTCGTGGGCAGTCAGCAGAACGCGCTTTCCGGCGTGCTCTACGCTCAGCTCGGTGAGCAGGGACCGCAGCCGCAGCACGACGTCCGCCCAGGACTCCCCACCCGGCGGCCGGTAGTAGAACTTGCCCAGCCGCCGCTTGCGCCGCAGCTCGTCGGGCCACCGCTCGCGAACGCCGTGCGAGGTCAGCAGGTCCAGGACGCCGAGCTCCCGGTCGCGCAGCCGTTCGTCCGGGACGATCGGCACGCCCTCGGGCGCGGCCAGCCGGGCGGTGTCCCAAGCGCGGCGGTAGGTCGACGTGATGACGACGTCGGGCGGCTGCTCCGCGAGGAACTTCCCGGCCGCGGAAGCCTGTTCCCGCCCCAGGTCCGTCAGCGGAACGTCGGCGTCGCGCTCGGCGATGTCGATCACATCCGCGCCGGCCGACTCCGCCGCTTCCCTGGCCACGTTCCCGGTGCTCTGGCCGTGCCGCAGCACACCCACCCAGTCCAAGTCGACGTTCACGACCGCCTGGTACCCCGCGGGACCCGCCGTCGAAACCCGGGATGGTTAGGCCCGCAAACCAGTTGCGGCTAGGGTCGTTCCATGTCGCGAAGTCTCGACGCCCAGAACCGGCTGCAGCAGCTGGAGGCGATCATCGGCGCTCCGGCCGCGCACCTCGGCCTGGCGGAAATGCTCGCCGAGACGCTCGGGCGCCTGCGCGAAGTCATGGCGGTCGACACCGCGACCGTGCTCCGGTACCAGCCCAGCGGCCGCCAGCTGGTGGCCTTCGCGGCGGCGGGCATCGAAGAGGAGGTCCACCAGGGCGTGCGGGTGCCGGTGGGCAGCGGGTTCGCGGGCACGGTGGCGCTCCGGCGGGCCCCGGTGATCCTGGACCACGTCGACGACACCACCGTGGTGAACTCCCTGCTCTGGGAACGCGGCCTGCATTCGATGCTCGGCGTGCCGATGGTCGCCGGCAACGAGCTCGTCGGGGTGCTGCACGTCGGTTCGGTCGCGCACCGGGAGTTCGGCGAGCCCGAAGTGGCCACCATGCAGCTGGTCGCCGACCGCCTGGCGATGGCGATCCAGGTGGAGGCGCTGGAGGAGAACCGCACCGCCACCATGGCGCTGCAGCGGAGCCTGCTGCCCAGCAGCCTGCCGGAGGTGCCGGGCCTGGACTTCGGCGCCCGGTACGTGCCCGGCGCGGAGACCGGGCTCGGCGGCGACTGGTACGACCTGTTCTCCCTGCCGGGTGACCGGCTCGGCGTCGTGATGGGCGACGTCTCCGGCCACGGCCTCGACGCCGCCGTGATCATGGGCCGGCTGCGCAGTGCGCTGCGGGCCTACGCCCTCGACTGCGAAAGCCCCGCCGAGGTGCTCGCCAAGCTCGACCGCAAGGCCAACCACTTCGAACACGGGGCGATGGCCACGGTGGCCTACGGGATCATCGGCCCGGACCGCGAGGTGCTGACGCTGTCGCTGGCCGGGCACCTGCCCCCGGTGCTCGCCGAGCCCGGCGAACCGGCCCGGCTGGTGGACTCGCCCCCGGATCCCCCGATCGGGCTGACCATCGGCGTGCCGGAGCGCCGGACGACGGTGGTGAACCTGGCGGAAGACGCCGTGCTGGTGTTCTACACCGACGGGCTGGTCGAGCGCCGGGACCGCCCGGTCGACATCGGCATGCAGGAACTGGTGGCCACCGTGCGCGCCGGGGATCCCGAGCGGATCTGCGCGCAGGTCATGGCCGCGATGATCGGCAGCAGGCCGGCCCAGGACGACGTCGCCCTGCTGGCCATCGGCCGCCGTGCCGTCCCGGCCGGCAGCTGACGCGGCCGGGACGTTCCGGGTCAGGACCCGGCGAGCGCCGCTTCCCGGGTCGGGAAGAGCGAAAGGCTCTCCTCGAGCCCGGTCAGCTGGATCGGGCGCAGGGTGGCCCGGCCGGACGCGACGATCCGCACCGCGGTGCGGGTGCCGGCGTTGCGGTGGATGGTCAGCAACGCGGTCAGGCCGGGCGAGGCGAGGAACTCGACGCGGGTCAGGTCGACCACCAGCACCGGCGGCTGGCCCGCCAGCGCTTCGTCCGCGGCCTGCACGAGCGCCGGCGCGGTGGTCGTGTCCACGTCCCCGACGACCTCGACGACGACTGCTTCGTCCTGCTCCGTCTGGGCGATCCGGAACTCCCCGAACGGCACAGCGGTGGCCGAGCTTTCGAACTGGGTGTGCTCGGTCATGTGATTTTCTCCTCGCCTTCGGCAGCCCCACCGGAAACCGGCGGGCGTGCGTGATCACGAAGGCTGTCTGCTCAACCACCGCCAATCATGCCCGCCCGGGCGACACGCCGCCGTGTCAGCACCCCCTCGGCTTCCTGTGCCGCCGCCCAACAGGCAAAATGAGCGCCATGGGTGAACGGGACGTGACCGGGGACTCACTCGACGACGCGGCCAGCTCCGCGGGATCGGTCGCACTGGAGAACCGCGGCGGTGCTGCGGGTCGACGGTGCCCTCGACCTCGCACTCGCCCCGAAACTGCGCCAATTGGCGGAACGCGCCGCGCGCCTGCAGCCGTCGCTGCTCGTCATCGACCTCACCGGCGTCACGTTCCTGGCCTCGGCCGGGATGGCCGAACTGGTGCGGGCGCACCGCGGGCCCACCGCTTCGGCGCCGCTGCGGGTGGTGGCCACCGGCCGGATCACCCTGCGCCCGCTGGAACTGACCCGGTTGATCGACGAACTCGCCATCTACCCGTCGCTGCCCGACGCGCTGGCTCCCTGATGACGGCCCGGCCGGAATTCGACGCGGTCCTCGACGCGGTGCGGGGGGCCTTCGTCGGCGGCGACGGCGCTCCGGCGGCCACCGCGGTCCGCTCCCTCGGCCCGGCCGAGGTGCGCGCGGTGCTCGGCGACCACGTCGCGCGGGTGGTGACCGACCGCACGGTCCTCGCGGACCTGGTGCCGGGCACGGAAATCACCCACGCGGTCGCCGTCGCGGCCGATGACGGCGACCGCGGCGCATTGGTCTATACCACCGCGGACCTCGGTGAGGTGCCCTCGGCCGTCGCCGCCGCGATCGACGCCGCCACCGCCGGCCTGGCCGCCACCGTCCGGCGGCTGCGGGGCGAAGCCGCGCTCCTGGACGCGCTGCACTCCACCGGCCGCGAACTGACCGCGCAGCTCGACATCGACCGGATCGTGCAGGACGCGACCGACGCGGCCACGAAGGCGACCGGAGCCGGCTTCGGCGCGTTCTTCTACAACCTGGTCGACGAGTTCGGCGAGTCGTACACGCTGTACACGATCTCGGGGGTGCCCCGGGAGGCGTTCGCCCGGTTCCCCATGCCGCGCAACACCGCCGTGTTCGCACCGACCTTCGACGGCGACGGCACCGTCCGCAGCCCCGACATCACGAAGGACCCGCGGTTCGGCAAGAACGCGCCGCACCACGGGATGCCGGAGGGGCACCTGCCGGTGTGCAGCTACCTCGCCGTGTCGGTGGTCAGCCCCACCTCCGGGGAGGTGCTGGGCGGGTTCTTCTTCGGCCACCCCGAGCCGGACCGGTTCACCGCGCGGCACGAGTACCTGGCCGAGGGCATCGCCGCCTACTCGGCCATCGCGCTGGACAACGCCCGCCTCTACGAGCGCGAGCGCACCCTCGCCACGGAACTGTCCCGCAGCATGCTGCCGGTCGCCCCGCCCACGCCGGGCCTCGACGTGTTCACCCGGTACCTGCCCGCGGCCACCGGGAGCAAGGTCGGCGGCGACTGGTTCGACGTGATCAGGCTGCCGTCCGGGGCGACCGCGTTCGTCATCGGCGACGTCGTCGGCCACGGCGTCACCGCCGCGACGGTGATGGGCCAGGTCCGGACGGCCATCCGCAGCTACGCCCTGCTGGAGCTGCCCCCGTCGGAGGTCCTGCGCAACGTCTCCGAACTGACCGTCGGGCTGTTCGGCGAAAGCTTCGTGACCTGCTTCTACGCGGTCCACCGCCCCTCCGACGGGACACTCGCCTACGCGAACGCCGGCCACCTGCCCGCGATCCTGATCCGCCCGGGCGAGCCGCCCGAGCAGATCGGCGAGGCGCTGGCGCAGCCGCTGGGCATCGGCTCGGTCTTCCCCCAGCGCACCGCGGGCTTCCCGGTGGGCGCGGACCTGGTGCTCTACACCGACGGGCTG
>NZ_MUMI01000489.1 GCF_002155975.1 Amycolatopsis kentuckyensis | reverse complement strand
CCGCGCCGCAGCGCGCGGGCGCCGTGGAGCTGGACCGCCGAGTCGACGACGAACTGGGCCGCCTCGGTCGCGAACAGCTTCGCCATCGCCGCGCGGCCGCCGAGGTTCTGCTCGCCCGCGTCGTACGCGCCCGCCGCCGCGTAGACCAGGAGCCGGGCCGCTTCCGTGCGGGTGGCCATCTCGGCCAGCGTGTGGGCCACCGCCTGCTGCTTGATCAACGGGCCGCCGAACGCCTCGCGCGAACTCGTGTGGGACACCGCCGCGTCCAACGCCGCCTGCGCCATGCCGACGGCGAACGCGCCGACGCTCGGGCGGAACAGGTCGAGGGTCCGCATCGCGACGGCGAAACCGCGGTTCTCCTCGCCGAGCAGCTCCTCGCGCCGGACCTCGACGCCGTCGAACGTCACCGTGCCGATCGGGTGCGGGCTGACCAGGTCGAGGTGCTCGCCGCCCAGGCCCGGCCTGTCCGCGGGGACGACGAACGCGCTGACCCCGCGTGAGCCCGCCCCCGGTGTCGTGCGCGCGAACACCGTGTAGAAGTCCGCTTCGGGCGCGTTGGAGATCCACATCTTCGAGCCGGTCAGGCGCCAGCCGTCGCCGTCGGGCTCCGCCGCCAGGGACAGTGCCGCCGCGTCCGAGCCCGCGTCCGGTTCCGTCAGCGCGAACGCCGCCACCGCGTCGCCGGCCGCCACCGCCGGCAGCCAGCGAGCGACCTGTTCGTCCTTTCCGGACTGCAACACGGGGTAACTCCCCAGGCCCTGCAACGCCAGTGCCGTCTCGGCCTCCGTGCTGACCGTGGCGAGGTTCTCGCGCAGGATGCACAGGTCCGTCGCGGCCGCCTGCCTCGACGGCGTGCCCGAAGCGACGCCGGGGAAGAGCCGCGCAAGCAGGCCGAGCGCTCCCATGGCCTTGAGCAACGGGCGGTTGACCGCACCCTCCACACCGGACTCGGCGAGCGGGAGCAGCTGCTCGGCCGCCAGCTGCCGCACCTCGGCGGCGAACGCCCGCTGCTCGGGATTCAAGGCGAAAGTCATGAGGGAGCTCCCGGTCGCCAGCGGGCGTGGGCGGTGCCGGCCGGACCGGACCGGACGAGGTCGAGGCGCGGCTCCGGCCCGTCGGAGCGGCCCGTCTGCGGCTTGCGGCTGCCCGCGGCGAACGGCTTCGGCCACGGCATCGGGTACCCCTGCTCGGCCGCCGCGTGCAACGTCCACTGTGGATCATAGAGGTGTGTCCGGCCCAACGCGCACAGGTCCGCGCGCCCGGCCAGGACCAGCGAGTTGACGTCGTCGTAGGACGAGATCGCGCCGACCGCGATCACCGCGATCCCGTACTCCTCGCCGATCTCGTTGCGGATCCGGTCGGCGTACGGCGTCTGGTAGCTGCGGCCGTACTGCGGGCGTTCCTCGCTGACGACCTGGCCGGTCGAGACGTCGATGCCCGCGGCCCCGTGGGCGGCGAACGCGCGTGCGATCTCGACGGCGTCGTCCGCGTCGATGCCGCCTTCGCACCAGTCGGTCGCCGAGATGCGCACCGTCATCGGCCGCGAAGCGGGCCATGCCGCGCGGACCGCGTCGAAGACCTCGAGGGGGAAGCGCAGCCGGTTTTCGAGCGAACCGCCGTAGGAATCGGTCCGCTGGTTGGTCAGCGGCGAGAGGAACGACGACAGCAGGTAACCGTGCGCGCAGTGCAGTTCGAGGACGTCGAACCCGGCGCGGGCCGCCGCGCGAGCGCACGCGGCGAACTGTTCGCGGATTTCCGAAAGCTCCGATGTGGACAGTTCACGCGGGACCTGGTTGCGGTCCGAATAGGGCAGTGGCGAAGGCGCGCACACCTCCCAGTTGCCGGACGGGAGCGGCTCGTCGATGCCGTCCCACATGAGTTTCGTCGAACCCTTGCGCCCGGAGTGTCCCAACTGGACACCGATGCGCGCCGGCGTCTGCGCGTGCACGAAGTCGACGATCCGCTTCCACGCCGCTTCCTGCTCCGATGTGTACAGTCCGCCACAGCCGGGCGTGATCCGGCCTTCGGGGGAGACGCAGACCATCTCGGTCATCACCAGCCCGGCGCCGCCCAACGCCTTGCTGCCCAGGTGGACCAGGTGGAAGTCGCCCGGCACGCCGTCGACCGCGGAGTACATGTCCATCGGGGACACGATGATCCGGTTCGGCAGCTCGAGGCCGCCCAGGGAGAACGGCTGGAACATCGGCGGCCGCGACGTCGTCCCGAGCGAGCGGGCGAACCAGTGGTCGAGCTCGGCCGCGAACTCGGGATCGCGCAGGCGGAGGTTGTCGTAGGTGACGCGGCGGCTGCGCGTGAGGATGTTGAACGCGAACTGCGGCGGCTCCTGGTGCGCGTACTGCGCGATGTTCTCGAACCACTCCAGGCTGGCCTGGGCGGCGCGCTGCGTCGACGTGACGACCGGCCGCCGCTCCAGCTCGTAGGCCTTCAACGCCGCCGCCACACCGTCGTTTTCGTGCAGGCACGCGGCCAACGCGAGCGCGTCCTCCATCGCCAGCTTCGTGCCCGAGCCGATCGAGAAGTGCGCGGTGTGCGCCGCGTCGCCGAGGAGGACGACGTTCTCGTGCACCCAGGTCTCGCAGCGGACCGTCCCGAACGAGACCCACTTCGAGTTGTTCGCCAGCACCTGGTGGCCGTCGAGGACGTCGGCGCACAGCTCGCGGATCAGGGCGATCGACTTCTCGTCGCTCTCGCCGGGCTTGAGCGACGTCGCCGCGATCGGCCCGAACGTCCGCTGCCAGACGTCTTCGGAGACCTCGAGGATGAACGTGCTGCCCTCGCGGCCGTACGGGTAGCCGTGGACCTGCATGATCCCGGCCGGCGTTTCGAGGACGTAGAACTTGAACGCGTCGAAGACCAGGTCGGTGCCCAGCCAGATGTACCGGCACCGGCGGGTCTCGACGCTCGGCCGGAACGTCTCGGCGTACCGCGCGCGCACCGCCGAGTTGACGCCGTCGGCCGCGATGACGAGGTCGTACCCCGAAAGGTCGGCCGGCGCCTCCTCCCGGAAGTGCAGGCCGACGCCGAGCTCGCCGCAGCGGCTCTGGAGGATGCCGAGCAGGCGCTTGCGGCTCATCGCGGCGAAGCCGTGGCCGCCCGAGGTGGTCACCGTGCCGCGGTAGTGGACGTCGATGTCGTCCCAGCGGGCGAATTCGGCCTTCATCGCCTCGTGCACCGCCGCGTCGGCGTGCTCGATGCCGCCGAGCGTCTCGTCGGAGAACACCACGCCGAAGCCGAAGGTGTCGTCCGGCGCGTTGCGTTCCCAGACGGTGATTTCGTGGCCGGGACCGAGCTGCTTCGCGAGCGCGGCGAAGTACAGACCCGCCGGGCCGCCACCGATGACCGCGATTCGCACGCGGTCCAGGGTATGTCGTGACGACTACGACCGTCAATAACGCGAAAGATGGCGTACCGTGTCCCGCATGGAACGCATCAACCCGCCGGAGCTGGGCAAGCCGTCCGGGTTCTCGCACGCGGTGGTGGCCGAGGGCCGGGTGGTCTTCCTCGCCGGGCAGACCGCGCTGGACGCGTCGAACCGGATCGTCGGCGAGGGGGTCGTCGAGCAGTTCGAACGCGCGCTCGGCAACCTGCTGGCGTCGCTGCGCGCGGCCGGCGGGTCGCCATCGGACCTGTGCAGCGTGACGATCTACATCGTCGACATGGCCGACTACCGGGCCCACGTGCGCGAGATCGGCCGCGTCTGGAAGCGGCTCGCGGGCACGGAGTACCCGGCGATGGCGGGCATCGGCGTGTCCCGGCTGTGGGACGAGGCGGCTCTGGTCGAGGTACAGGGCTTCGCGGTGCTCAGCCGAGATTGATCGCCTTCGCGACGTACGCGCGGGCCGGCGTCTCCAGCTTCGCGTGCAGCTCGAAGAACAGCTCGGCCGCGCGGATCCCGGACCAGTCGCGGGGGAGGAACTCCGCGGGCAGGCCCGGGTCGAGGTAGGGCATCCGCCGCCAGCCGGTCAGCACGCGGACGTAGTCGGCGAAGGCCTGCTCCTCGGTCACGGACCTGCGGCGCAGCGCCGGGCCGTGCTCGTCGAGGAACGTCGTGTAGAGCTCGTCCAGCCGGTCGAGGTCCCACCAGTCGCGGACCTTCGCCGAGACGTCGCCGAAGGCCAGGTGCTCGGCGCGGAACAGGTCGGCGTACCCGGCCAGGCCGAGCCGGGTGAGCGCTTCCTCGGTGGCCGCGTGCAGGTGGGCCGGGGCGATCCAGACGCCGGAGGCCGCGGTGCCGAAGCCCATCCGGGCGAGCTGGGTGCGCAGGAGGTGACGCTTGTGGCGCTCGGTCTCGGGCACCGAGAACACCGCGAGCAGCCAGCCGTCGGCCGGGGTCGCGCGCCCGCGGCGGAAGATCCGCTCGTCGCCCTCGCGCAGGATCTCGCGGGCTTCACCGGACAGCTCGTAGCCCGCCGTCGCGTCGCGGCGGACCGCTTCGAGGATCCCGCGGCGCTTCAGCCGGGAGATGGACGAGCGCACCGCGGGCTCGTCGACGCCGACCGCGGCCAGCAGGTCGATCAGCGAGGCGACCGAGAGCCAGCCGCCTTCGGTGCGCGAGTAGAGGCCGTACACCGTCACGATGAGCTGGCGAGGCTGGGCGGACCGGCCGGAGCCGTCCAGTTCGGTTGCCTCGGGTACGGCCGTCATCGCGCCACGATAGCAACTCCCGCCCGGATCGCTCCGCTACGATTTCGCCGCGATGCTGCCAGCCACCAAGGGGATCTTCGACCGGCTCACCCGCCGGGGCCGCCTGATGACCAAGCGGACCTGCGACCGGCAGGGCCACGTGCTGCGCAGCGGGCGCTTTCTCTTCCGGACGCCGACCGCGTGGGAGTACGCCGCCGCCGTGGCCGGGGGCAGTGATCCGGCCGCGCAGCGGTGGCTCGGCTGGCAACGCGACTCGATCGTCGCCGAGCCGGCGCGGGCGGACGCGCTGCGGGTCGTGCCCGGCACCGGCCCGGACTGGGCGTCCCCCGACCCGCAGTCCGTCGACCTGGTGATGATCGACGTCGAGGCCAACCGCTGCGTCGGCCTGGTGAGCGTGCACACCGGCGAGGACGGCGGCCCGGAGACCGGCGGCTACCTCGCGCCGGGTTACCGCGGCCGCGGCTACGGGCGGGTGCTCTTCGCGGCCGGGCTGACGCTGGCGCACGACCACCTCGGGCTGGGGCGGGTGCGGGCCGGTGCGGAGGTCGGCAACGTCGCCAGCGCGCGGTCGCTGCAGGCGGCCGGGCTCGTCCGCGTGGGCGGCCCGCCGACGTACCGGCTGCCGGACGGCCGCGTCACCGAGGCGTGGTGGTTCCAGCACGACGTCCCGCGCCCGGCGCGGTGCGGCGGACCCCAGGCGACCTGGTTCCCGGTGTCGTCGGTGCTGTGAAACTTCGGTCCTGGCCGACGTTTTCCGGCATTAGCTTCGCCGTATGACTTCGCTTTCCGCTCCGGTTCCGCCCGTGCCCGTCGACGTTCCGCCGGGGAGCGTCGCCTGGTTGCGGGCGTCCGTGGCCCGCTTCAGCAACGGTGCCGACCACGTCCGGCGGCGGGCGCTCGCCGTGGAGCTGCTGGGTTCTCTTGACGTGGATCTCCTGCAGGACAGCGCTTTCACGCGAACCCGCCGGATCGTTTCCGGGGTCGAAGTCGTCGACGTGATGGCGCGGATCGCGCGGCCGGTGCCGGTCGGGGTGCTCGCCGAGGCGCTGGGCCTGCCGGACGTTTCGGCCGACGTCATCCCGGTTGCGGCGGCGTACCACCCGCACGTGACGCCCGACGCGGCCGCCGAAGCGGCGTTGACGCGGCTGATCGCGGTGTGCGGCGGGCCGACCGAACTGGCGGCGGCGCGGATCGGCCTGCTCGTCCAGGCCTGCGACGCCACGGCGGGCCTCATCGGCAACCGGCTTTTCGCGGCACTGACCGGAAAACCGGCCGAGCAGCCGGTGCTCGCCACCCGCCGCCGGGTCGACGGCTCCGACGTGACGGTGCCGCTCGCCGGGACGCCGTTCGGGGCCGGGCCGCGCGCGTGCCCGGGATCGCGGCACGCCCTCGCTCTCGCGGCCGGCGTTCTCGCGGCGTTGCGCGGTTTTCGCCTGACAGAAGCGGAAGTCCCGTGGGTTCCGTCGCCGAATCTCCGGATGCCCGCGGTGCTGCGGGTGACCCGCGGCTGAACTGCCCCGGCCTTCTGCTAAGACTTACCGCGTTCATTCTTTGGGGGAAGGCGGGGAATTGCTGTACTTCAACGGCCTGCTCGGCATCGTCACGTTCGGGTTGTGGATCTTCTGCCTGGTCGACGTGATCACCACGGACGAGGGGTCCTGCCGCAACCTGCCGAAGGGGCTGTGGCTGCTGCTCGTGCTGGTGGTGCCGCTGGTCGGCTCGATCATCTGGCTGGTGGCGGGCCGTCCGCAGCAGGTGGCGCGGGCCCGCGGCCGCTACGAGCGCGAGGCCTCGGCGTTCCCGGAGTACGACCGGCCGGGCCGCTTCGCGGCCACGAGCCCGGAGGACGACGAGGAATTCCTCCGCAAGTGCCGGGAACGCGCGGAAGCCCAGCGCAAGCTGGCCCGCGAAAAGCGCGGCGACGAATAACCGTGTCGACTGTCTGATCACGCGTGTCGACCCTCCCGTCACGCGTGTCGACCGTCTGATCACACGTGTCGACCGTTCCGGCCGGGCAGTCCGCGTGATCGAAGGGTCATCACGCGTGATTGAAGGGTCGACTCGCGTGATTGGGGGGTCGACACGGGGTCAGCAGGCGGGGCCGTCGCAGGTGCCGCGTTCGTAGGCTTCCAGTGTCGTGATCACCAGGCGGCGCTCGGCGGGGGTCAACGGGGTCAGGGCGTCGCTCCAGGCCTTGGCGCCGCGGGCGAGCCAGGCGTCGACTGCCGGGCGCTTGTCCTCGGCGATGCTGACGATCGTGCGGCGGCGGTCGGCCGGGTCTTCGTCGCGGTTCAGGACGCCCTGGCGGCTGAGGTCGCCGACCATCAGGCTCGCCGTCGTCGGGGCCACCTGGAGGCGGGTGGCCAGTTCGGTGACCGTCATCGGGCCGTCGAAGAGCAGGTACGACAGCAGCGACAGGTGCCGGGGCGCCAGCGCGCAGCCGTCCAGCTCGGCCGGCACCGGGGTGCGCTTCGCCCGGCCGACCAGGCGGGGCATGAGCAGCAAGAGCTGCCGGACGCCGTCCTCGACGCTCGGTCCGGGCTCCGTTGACACCGCCCACCTCCCGTCGGTAGTTTTGTTTGCAAAGCAAACTCTTCGGCCGAGCGTACCTCGCTCCCGCTCGAGCCTACCGGCCAGAAACAAGGGGATCCCATGACCACGCCAGCCGACATGAACGACTTCAACAAGCAGGTCGTCGAGGAATTCCGGGCCAACGAGGGCAAGGTCGGCAACTACTTCGAGGGCAAGAACGTGCTCTTGCTCACCACCACCGGCGCGAAGAGCGGGGCGGAGCGCCTGTCCCCGCTCGTCTACACCCGGGACGGCGACCGCTACGTCGTCGCCGCGTCCATGGGCGGCGCGCCGAAGAACCCGGCCTGGTACCACAACCTGGTCGCCAACCCGAAGGTCACCGTCGAGGTCGGCACCGAGAAGTTCGAGGCCACGGCCACCGTGATCGCCGACCGCGCCGAGCGCGACCGCCTGTACGCGGGCATGGTCGCGCACGCCGAAGGCTTCGCCGAGTACGAGACGAAGACCGACCGGATCATCCCGATCGTGGTCCTGGAGCGCTAGGACCCGACCGGCGCGGGCTCGTGCTCCGCCCGGCATGCGGCTCCCACGGGCCGCATGCCGGCGCCGACGGGTTCAGCCGTCCGACGGGGCCGGGTCCTCGGGCAACGCATCGGCCTTCAGGTACTCCGTCATCTCGTCATCGCCCCAGAACCACAGCCGCTGGCAGACCTTGCAGCGCACCACCCGCAGGGCCCGCCCGAACAGGAGCGTCGCGGAGAGTTCCACGTCGAACTCTTCGTCGGACAGGAGCCAGAAGGTGTCGTGCGGATCGTCATCGCGAAGGATGGTCCCGCACTTGCACCGTATCTTCGCCATCTAGGACGCGACGGGTGCGGGCGCGGGCTCGGCGCGCGTCTCGGCGGGCGGGGGAACCGCCTCCCGTTCCGCGCGCCGGGCTTCCTTGCGGGTGATCAGCCGCTTGCCGACGTCGATCAGCGGCTTCTCGACCCAGCGGTGGATCAGGTCCGCGATCGCCAGGCCGACGATGAACACCGTCAGCGCCGACACCGTCCGGTGCGGTGCGAGCCCCGGCACCGCCTGGACGACGGCGAAGTGCACCGGCCCCTGCAGCAGGTAGAGCGAGTACGAGCGCTCACCCACGAACCGCATCGGCGCCGTGCTCAGCAGCCAGCGCAGCGGGCCCGGGCTCACCAGCACGATCAGCAGGAGCATCGTCAGCCCCGCGTACGCCACCAGCAGCCACAGGTTGTTGCGGGTCTCGTGCCAGAGGTCGTCGAAGTTCGTGTGCAGCAGCGCGAACGCCGCGACGATCGGGATCGCCGCCAGCGGGTGCGTCAGCGGCTTCAGCAGCGTGTACCCGCGGCGGTAGTGCAGCAGGATCGCCAGCAGGCAGCCGCCCGCCAGGATGAAGTAGTGGATCGTCGAGCGGTAGATCGCCGTCTGCGATTCGTTCAGCACGAAGCCGCCGGTGGTCAGCGGGACCAGCGCCAGTAGCGCCACCATCGACACGCCGACCAGCAGGAACTTCCGCTTCGCCGCGCCGATCCCGATCGCGACCAGCAGGAACGGCCAGACCAGGTAGAACTTCTCCTCGATCCCGAGCGTCCACGAGCCGCTGAAGAAGTTGTCCGTGCCGGTGGTGGCCGCCGGCAGGAACTCGTTCAAGAACGTCAGGTAGTACTTCAGCGCCTGCGGGAAGTCGCGCGAGTAGAACTCGCCGCGCAGGATCACGAACGCGACGATCCCGCCGAGGATCACCAGGTACGGCGGCAGGATCCGGAACACGCGCCGGATGTAGAAGTTCGACAGCGAGATCCGGCCGGTCCGGTCCTGCTCACGCAGCAGCAGCGTCGTGATCAGGAACCCGGACAGCACGAAGAAGAGGTAGACGCCGACCCAGCCCGACAGCCACGTCCAGTTCGGCCCGCCGAAGTGGAAGAAGATGACCATCGTCGCGGCGAGCGCGCGCAGGCCGTCGAGCCCCGGGAACCGCCGCATGCCGAGGTAGTCCTCGTGGCTCATCGTGCGCAAGACGGTTCCCCTATCGGTGTGATCAGGCCGGCCGAGTATATGGCTCCCGATTCCCGGCCTTTTCCCCGCCTCACCCCGCCCGGAAGACGTTCCCGGCGTCGTACCGGCGCTTCAGCTCCCGGAGCCGCCGCAGGTCGGCGCCGGAAAACACGCTCTCCGCGACCTCCTCCGGCGCGTGCTCGCCGTAGACGAACGGCAGGAGACGGCCGGTCGTCCACGGGGCCAGCGCGTCGAACAGCTTCGCGTGCGCACGCCGGACCGCCGCGACGCCTTCGTCGCCGACCATCGACAACGCCCGGACGACGAACTCGGCCGAGGAGTCCCAGCCCACGCCCGGCGTCTCCGGAGTCCGGGCGAGCGCGCCGCCCAGCCGGTCGACGATCAGCACCGGCGGCGCGGCCGCGCCCGGGCCCGCGTGCTCGACGATCGCGTCGAGCATGGCGTCGTTGAGCTGGGAGACGGTCGCGTTGGTGCCGTGGTAGCCGTGCGGCTGCCGCGGCTCGGCCGCGATCGACCCCGACTCGGTGAACGGCATCCGCCGCAGCGTGTCCAGCAGCGCGGGCGCGACGGCCCGCAGCGGCGCGACGACGTCGTCGCCGTCTTCGCCGAGGTAGGCGATCCGGACCTGGGCGATGTGCCGGCCGCGCACGGGCTCGGGCAGCATCGGCAGGTCGGGGTACCGGACCATGGCCACTGACGTCGTCAGCGTGTCCGGCGCGGCCGCCGACCACGTCCGCCAGGCCCGCAGCACGGCCGGCACGTCGGCGCTGTCGAAGGTGAGGCTGCCGCCGTAGAGCTCGCCGACCGGGAAGAGGGCGAACTCGATCGCGGTCACGACGCCGAAGCCGTCCCGGCCGCCGCGCAGGGCCCAGAACAGGTCCGAGCCCGGCTCGACGTGCCGGAGCTCACCGTCGGCGGTCACGACGTCGAGGGCGCGGACGTGGTCGGCGGCGCGGCCGTACCGGCGGCCCATCAGCCCGAAGCCGCCGCTGAGCGTGTAGCCGACCACGCCGACGTCCGGGGACGAGCCGCTGAGCGGCGCCAGGCCGTGCTTGCCGGCCGCTTCAACGACCGCCTCCCACCGGGCGCCCGCTTCGACGCGGGCGGTGCGGGCCTCGGCGTCGATCTCGACACCGCTCATCCCGCGGGTGCTGATCAGGACGCCGTCGGTGCCCGCCGTCAGGCCGTGCCCGGTCGCCTGGACGGCGACGGGCAGCCGGTGCTCGGCCGCGTAGCGGACCGCGGCGACGACGTCCTCGGCGCTTTCGGCGGCGACGACGGCCGCGGGGGCCGTGGGCACCGACGTCTGGAATCCGGCGACTTCTTCGGCGTACCCGTCCTGGCCGGGGTGGAGGAGGTTCATGCCTCCAGCTTCGAGTGGAGTCGGTCAGAAGTCCAAGATCTGGTTTTTCTGCTGGCTAGAATCAATGCTTATGGAACTGCATCAGCTCGCCTACTTCGTCGCCGTCGCGGAGGAAGGAAACTTCACGCGCGCGGCCGAGCGGCTGCACGTGGCCCAGCCCGGGGTGAGCGCGCAGGTCAAGCGCCTGGAGCGGGAGCTGGGGCAGGAGCTGCTGGACCGCTCCGGCCGGACCGTCCGGCTCACCGACGTCGGCGCCGCGGCCCTGCCGCACGCCCGGGCCGCGCTCGCGGCGGTGCAGGGGGTGCGCGAAGCCGTCGACGAGCTGGCCGGGCTGGTCCGCGGGCAGGTCGCGATCGGCGTGGTGACCTCGGTGGGGCCGGTCGGGCTGCCCGACCTGCTGGCCGGCTTCCACGAGCGGTACCCGGCGGTGGAGATCACGCTCTCGGAGGCCAACTCCGACACCATGCTGGCGGGGCTGCACGAGGGACGGCTCGACCTCGCCGTCGTCGGCATCTCGACACCCCCGCCGCCGGGCATCGCGATCCAGGTGCTGCTCGACGAGCCGTTCCTCGCCGTCACCGCGCCGGCCGGCCCGCTGGACGGCCGGGCCGCGGTCGAGATCCCCGAACTGGACGGCCTGCCGCTGATGGCGCTGCCGAAGGGGACCGGCCTGCGCACCGCGTTGGACGCGGCTTTCGCCCGGGCGGGGCTGACGCCGCGGATCGCGTTCGAGGCGGCCGACCCGAACATGCTGGTGCAGCTGGCGAAGCGGGGACTCGGCGTCGCGATCGTGCCGGAGTCGCTGGCCCGGTACCACCAGGAGGAACTGTCGGTCGTGGGGCTCCGCGGGTCGGGGTTGCGGGGTGTGCTGGCACTGGCGTGGCGGACGGAGGGGCCGTTGAGCCCGGCCGCCCGTGCGTTGATCGCGTTCGCTCGGGCGGCTTACGACTCTTGACATCTCGTCAACAGGAGCGTTCCCTGAGGTGGGTGACCGAAACCGCCCTTCGCGACGCCGTCGTCGGCGCCGGGCTGCTGGCCGGCAGCGCGAACGTGATCATGCAGCTGTCCCGCGCGCCCGTCGGCCACGGCGTCGTGGAGAGCCGGGTCGACAGCGGCAACCTCTTCCGCCACCCGGTGAAGCGGACGCGGACCACGCTGACCTATCTGGCGGTCGCGACGATGGGCACCGACGCCGAGCGCGCGGCCTACCGCAAGGACGTCAACCGGGCCCACGCGCAGGTGCACTCGACCGCGTCGAGCCCGGTCGCCTACGACGCCTTCGACACCGACCTCCAGCTGTGGGTCGCGGCCTGCCTCTACAAGGGCTTCGAAGACGTCTACCTCGCCTTCGTCGGCGGCGAGCCGGAGCGGTTCTACGCCGAGGCCGCCGTTCTCGGGACCACGCTGCAGGTGCCTCCGGAAATGTGGCCCGGCGACCGGGCGGCCTTCGCGGAGTACTGGGCCGGCGGGCTGGCCGAGGTCGGCATCGACGACACCGTCCGCCGCTACCTGACCCGGATCGTCGACCTCGAGTTCCTGCCGCCGGTCTTCGCCGTGCCCGGCCGCCGGTTCCACCGGTTCGTGACCACCGGGTTCCTCCCGCAGCGCTTCCGCGACGAGATGCGGCTGCCCTGGACCGCCGCCGACCAGCGCCGCTTCGACGCGCTCCTCGCCGCGCTCGGCCGGGTCGTCCGCGTCCTGCCCGGTCCGCAGCCGCCACCGCAGATCCCGGAGGCAGAGGTTGAACGGGAACCGCCGCAGCGGCCCGGGCAGGACGCGGACGACCCGGCCGAGCGCGGCGAGGAGCGCGTCGAAGCGGCGCTGGTCGGCGGCGGTCCAGGGCAGCCGCATCTCGTCGCGGAAGCGCTGCGGGAGGAACCCGGTGGTCACGAACCGGTGGAACCGGCGGCCGGGCACGGCGAAGA
>NZ_MUMI01000488.1 GCF_002155975.1 Amycolatopsis kentuckyensis | reverse complement strand
ATCCAGGCCGTCGTCGGCGGCGGGCTCGCCGTGGTCGGCGGCGAACTCGTTTCCCACCAGCGCTGGTACTGGGCCGTGCTCACCGTGTTCGTGGTGTTCATCGGCGCCTCCAGCGCCGGCGCCACCTTCGTCAAGGGCGTCCGCCGCCTCGGCGGCACCCTGATCGGCATCGTCGGCGGCGTCCTGCTCGCGCTCCTGGTCGGCGGCAACACCGCCGCCACCCTCGGCCTCATCCTCGTGTGCGTGTTCGGGATGGTCTACACCGCGCGCGTCTCCCAGGTGGTGATGGCCTTCTTCGTCACCAGCATGCTCGGCCTGCTCTACAGCCTGCTCGGCACGTTCAGCCTCGAAGTGCTCTGGATCCGCGTCGCCGAGACCGCGGTCGGCGCGGCCGCCGGCATCCTCGCCGCGGTCGTCATCGTCCCGGTCCGCACCCGCGCGGTCATGCTCGACGACATCGCCGCCGTGCTCGACGACCTCGAAGAGTTCCTCGAGCACACCCGCGGCCTGCTCGCCGGCGAGGAGAACGTCAACATCATCGAGCTCTCCCGCGACCTCGACCGCAGCGTCGAACAGGTCCGCACCACCATCGAACCGCTGACCCACCCGGTGAACCTCCGCAGCGCCCGCCGCGACTACGGCTGGCACGTGCTCACCACCCTGGAAACCATCGCCTTCCGCGCCCGTCACGTCGCCGCCCGCGCCCAGCCCGGCCAGCTCACCGGCACCGACGCCGACCGGCTGCGCCAGTTCACCGGACGGCTGCTGGCCAACATCGACGTCCTCCGCACCGCGCTCGACGCCCCGGGTGGCCCCACACCCGGCACGCTCGTGCGCGACGACGGCACTCCCGTCTCCGACCGCGTCGAAGCGGCCGAAACCCGGGCCGTCCTCTCCAGCCTCAGCCACCTCGACGAGGCCCTCGTCTCCCTCGGCCGCGTCTTCGGCGTCGAAGCCACCGATCCCCGGGCCCCGGTGAAGCCCTGACCGGGACCGGAGCGGCGCGGCTGTCGACCGCGCCGCCCCTCTGGACCTCCGGTCACCCGGAGCCGATCACGGACAGACGAGCCACGCGAAGTGGTAGGTGGTGGTGATGCTGCCGTCGGTCGAGTCCATGGTGACGTAGCTGGTGGTCTTCTTCGGATCCGACGTCCCGGCCGCGGCCCGCAATTCCGTGTTGATGTTCAGGTTGCGTTCCTCACCGCAGGGCTTGAACACGATGGCCCCGACCTCGGTCTTGTCGGTGAAATGCCAGTCCTCTTCGAACGGCCCGGTCAGCGGATGCTGAATGTAAGCCGTCGGAGAATTGCCCTGGAAATAGTAGTTGGCTCTTTCCAGGCCGGTCGCACCGCGCTCCAAGTGCGCGAACCCGCGGTAGTCCGCCTGCGCGATTCCGTAGGTGAACCCCTGTGGCACGTGCACCCGCAGGCCGATCTGGCAGTTCTTCCGGGNNNNCGGACGTGCCGAGCGGGCAGCCCGTGCCGATGGCGTTCACGACGTCGATGACGATTTTGTCGGGCGGCGGAGGGGTGTTCCACGAATGCGGGGCGACCACTGAGGACAGCGCCATTACGGCAGCAACGACCGCAGACAGCATCGGAATCCTTCCCAATACATTCAAATTGGGGACGGGGGCCGGACCATGGTAGCGAAAGGATCATGGAAGCAAACCCCGCTGAACGGAGCAACACTGCACACCACGTCCCACCAAGCGGCATTGCTCACGTTTCGACAATTTTCGTAAAGCCCATTCCGGCGCGCGCGAATAAATGCTCGGAGAAAACGATTTCGCGCCCCCGCTCCCCCGGCCGGCGCCCGCGATCACCCGCGTGACGTCCGGCTCAGCCGATCAACGC
>NZ_MUMI01000487.1 GCF_002155975.1 Amycolatopsis kentuckyensis | reverse complement strand
CCTCACCGACCACGACGGCATGTACGGTGTCGTGCGCTTTGCCGAGGCCGCGCGGGAACTCGGCGTCGACACCGTCTTCGGCACCGAACTCAGCTTCGGCCTCCACGGCCCGCAGAACGGCGTTCCCGACCCCGAAGGCGAGCACCTCCTCCTGCTCGCCCGCGGCGACCAGGGCTACCGCGCCCTCTGCCGCGCCATCACCGCCGGTCAGATCCACCACCAGGCCGAAAAGGGACGGCCCGTCTACGACCTCGGCGCGGTCGCCGAGGAGGTCGCCGGGCAGTGCGTGGTGCTGACGGGCTGCCGCAAAGGCGCGGTGCGCTCGGCCCTCGTCACGCACGGCCCGGCGGCCGCCGCGGAGAAACTCGAGGAACTCATCGACCGCTTCGGCCGCGACAACGTCTACGTCGAGCTCACCGACCACCGCCAGCCCCTGGACAGCACCCACAACGACCTCCTGACGGAACTCGCCGGCGAGCTCGGCCTGCCGACCGTCGCCACCACCGCCGCCCACTACGCGCGGCCCGAACGCGCGCCGCTCGCCGACGCCCTCGCCGCGATCCGGGCCCGGCGGGGCATCGACGAACTC
The DNA here is from genome assembly GCF_002155975.1 of Amycolatopsis kentuckyensis. Lineage (GTDB taxonomy): Bacteria > Actinomycetota > Actinomycetes > Mycobacteriales > Pseudonocardiaceae > Amycolatopsis > Amycolatopsis kentuckyensis. The sequence goes on along the minus strand of NZ_MUMI01000487.1, from coordinate 4,640 downwards.
GAAGGCTGGCTGCCCGCCGCCGGGACGGCCTTCCTGCGCAGCGGCGCCGAAATGGACGTCCTGTTCCGGCGGTACCCCGGCGCGGTCCGGCGCAGCGCCCTGCTGGGCATGGAATGCGCGTTCCCGCTGAAGCTGATCGCCCCCGAGCTGCCGCCCTTCGACGTCCCCGAGGGCCACACCGAAACGACCTACCTCCGGGAACTCACCCGGAAAGGCGCCGAGGAACGCTTCAAAGGCAAGGCCCACGAAGAAAAAGCCAACCAGCAGATCGAGCACGAGCTCGCCATCATCGAAGAGCTCGGCTTCCCGGGCTACTTCCTGATCGTCTGGGACATCGTCCGGTTCTGCAACGACAACGACATCCTCTGCCAGGGCCGCGGCTCGGCCGCGAACTCCGCCGTCTGCTACGCGCTCGGCATCACCAAGGTCGACTCCGTCGCCTACGAACTGCTCTTCGAGCGCTTCCTCGCCCCGGACCGGGACGGCTACCCCGACATCGACCTCGACATCGAGTCCGACCGCCGCGAGGAGGCCATCCAGTACGTCTTCCGGAAACACGGCCGCCTGCGGACAGCCCAGGTCGCGAACGTGATCACCTACCGCGCCCGGTCCGCGGTCCGCGACGCCGCCCGGGCCCTGGGCTACTCGCCGGGCCAGCAGGACGCCTGGAGCAAGCAGATCGACCGCTGGGGTTCGTTGCAGAGCACCGAAAAGGACCACGACCACGACATCCCGGACGAGGTCGTGCAGCTCGCCTTCGCCCTGGAGGACTTCCCGCGGCACCTGGGCATCCACTCCGGCGGCATGGTCATGTGCGCCGAGCCGGTGAGCCAGGTCGTCCCCGTCGAGTGGGCGCGGATGGAGAACCGCAGCGTCATCCAGTGGGAAAAGGAGGACTGCGCCGCCGCCGGGCTGGTCAAGTTCGACCTGCTCGGCCTCGGCATGCTGTCCGCGCTGCACTACATGATCGACCTCGTCGAGGAGTACAAGGGCGACCGGGTCGACCTCGCCGAGCTGGACCTCGCCGACGAGAAGGTCTACGACATGCTCTGCCGCGCCGACGCGATCGGCGTCTTCCAGGTGGAGAGCCGCGCCCAGCTGGCGACGCTGCCGCGGCTGCAGCCCCGCGAGTTCTACGACCTCGCCGTCGAGGTCGCGCTGATCCGGCCGGGGCCGATCCAGGGCGGCTCGGTGCACCCGTACATCCGCCGCAAGCAGGGCCGCGAGAAGTGGGCGTACGACCACCCGCTGCTCGAAAAGGCACTGCACAAGACCAAAGGTGTGCCGCTGTTCCAGGAACAGATGATGCAGATCGCGCTGGACGTCGCGAACTTCACCGCGGCGGAGGCCGACCAGCTGCGGCACGCGATGGGGTCGAAGCGCTCGGACCGCAAGATGGACCGGCTGCGGCAGCGGTTCCTCGAAGGCGCCGCGGTCAACGGCGTCGAAGACGAGCTCGCGCAGAAGATCTTCCTGAAGCTCAAGGCGTTCGCGAACTTCGGCTTTCCGGAGAGCCACGCGCTGAGCTTCGCGCACCTGGTCTTTTCCAGCGCCTACTTCAAGCTCTACCACCCGGACGCGTTCCTGGCGGGCCTGCTGCGCGCGCAGCCGATGGGGTTCTACTCACCGCAGTCGCTGGTCGCCGACGCGCGGCGCCACGACGTCACCGTGCACGGCCCGGACATCAACCGCAGCCTGCCGCACGCCACCCTGGAGCCGGGCACCGGGCGGTTCCACGACGTGCGCACCGGGCTGAGCACCGTCCGCAAGATCGGCGAGGAGCTCGCTAAGCGGATCGTGGCCGAGCGCACGGAAAACGGCGAGTACCGCGACATGGCCGACGTCGCCCGCCGCGTGCGGCTGACCACGCCGCAGATCGAGGCGCTGGCCACGGCCGGCGCGTTCGCCGGCTTCGGCGGGGATCGTCGCCAGGCGCTGTGGACCGCGGGCGCCGTCGCCGGCGAACGCCCGGACCGGTTGCCCGGCCTGGTCGGCGGGTCGGCACCGGTGCTGCCGGGGATGGACGGGCTCGACGTCGCGGCGGCGGACGTCTGGGCCACCGGGGTGTCGCCGGACAGCTACCCGACCCAGTTCATCCGCGACCGCCTCGACGAGCTCGGCGTCGTCCCGGCGAGCGGCCTGGCGGACCTCGACGACGGCGCGCGCGTGCTGATCGGCGGCGCGGTCACGCACCGGCAGCGCCCCGCGACCGCGGGCGGCGTCACCTTCCTCAACATCGAAGACGAAACGGGGATGGTCAACGTGATCTGCACGCTCGGTCTCTGGCAGCGTTACCACCGCGTCGCGCGCGGCAGCCCGGCGCTGCTGATCCGCGGGGTGGTGGAGAAGGCCGACGGCGTGGTCAGCGTCCTGGCCCACCGCGTCGAGCCGCTGCCGATGCGCATCAAGGCGAAGTCGCGGGACTTCCGGTGAGGGGGCGCCGGGCGATCGTGATGATCTCGGGGCTCGTGCCGGTCACCGGCGAACGGTCCCAGTGGCCGTACTGCTCGTCGACGACCAGCCCGGCTTCCTCGACGAACGCGTTCAGCGAAGGGACGTCGAGGAAGCGCAATGTGCTCTCGCTGTACTTCGGCGCGTCCCAGCCCGGGCTTTCGTAGGTCGTCGTGAAGCTGACCAAGCCGTTCTCGAACGGCCCGGCGTCGTTCCACGAGCGGACGTCCCCGGCCTCCCAGACGTTCGAAGGAGTCCAGCGCTCCCAGCCGCGGGCGGCCGGGTTGCGCGTCTCGAAACCGAACCGCCCGCCCGGTTTCAGCGCCTGGAAAACGGCCGAGAACGCGGTGCGCAGCTCGTCGTCGGTCAGCAGCACCTGGAAGGCGTGCCCGGTCATCACCGCGAAGTCGAACTCGCCGTCCCAGGACGCGGTCGACAAATCACCGTGCACCCACTCGATGTCGGCCCGGCGGCGGGCCTGCGTGAGCATGCCCTCGGCGGGATCGAGCCCGACGAGCCGTCCTTCGTGGCCGGACTCGCGCGCCCAGTGCAGCAGGGAACCCGTGCCGCAGCCGACGTCCAGCACGGACTCCGCGGCCATGATCATCGGCAGGTAGAACGCGTAGTCACCGCCGCTTTCCCGCGGGTTGAAGGCGTCGTACAGCGAGGCGAGGCCGGCGTCGGCGAAGTGGTGGTCGGGCATGGCGTCAAGCTAGCGATCGAAGCGGTCAGGAATCGACCTGTTTTCGCCCTAGGTTCGAGCCGACGAACCGAGGAGGAAACATGGTCAACCCCGTTCCCGACGGCTACACGACGGTCACCCCGTGGATCATCGGCCACGACACCGCCGGCCTGCTCGACTTCCTGAAGGCCGCCTTCGACGCCGAAGAACTCGGGCGGGTCGCCGGCGAGGACGGGAAGATCGGGCACGCCGAGGTGCGCATCGGCGACGCCGTGGTGATGGCGTTCGACTCCCCGGACGGCTGGGCCGCCACGCCCGCCTTCCTGCGGCTCTACGTGCCGGACAGCGAAGAAACCCAGCGCCGCGCGATCGAAGCCGGCGCCACCGAAGTCACCCGGCAGACCGTGCTGTTCTTCGGCGACCGCGTCGGCCGCGTGCGCGACCCCTTCGGCAACCTCTGGTGGATCCAGACGCGGCTGGAGAACCTCGACGAAGCCGAGCTGGCGCGGCGGGCGCAACTGCCCGAGTACGTCGAGGCGATGAACTACGTCCAGGGTGGAAAGCCCTAGCCGCCGGTGTGGCACCCTGGGGCCGTGCTGGAGACGGGGGAGGACTACCGCGAAGCGGTGCTGTCCGGGCAGTGGTGGGAAAAGCGGCGGTTCACCGGCTGCGACTTCACCGGCGCGGATCTGAGCGGGCTGCGGACGCGCGGCTGCACCTTCGACGACTGCGTGTTCAGCCGGGCCGACCTGTCGCGCTCCCGGCACGACGCGTCGGCGTTCCGCTCGTGCACCTTCGACCGGACGGTGCTCGCCGAGAGCCGCTGGACGGCGTGCTCGCTGCTGGGCTCGTCGTTCACCGACAGCGGGCTCGGCGGGATCGCGCTCACCGAGTGCGATCTCTCCCTCGCGTCGCTGGCGAAGGCACGGCTGCGCAAGCTCGGGCTCTCGGGCCTGCGGCTGCGCGAGGCCAACCTGATGGAAGCCGACCTCGCCGGCGCCGACCTGCGCGGCAGCGACCTGACCGGTGCCCGCCTGCAGGGCGCGAAGCTCGACGGCGCCGACCTGCGTGGCGCACGGCTCGACGCGAACGCCCTGGTCCAAGCCGACCTGAGGGGCGCGGAAGTCGACGTCGAAACGGCGATCGCCTTCGCCGCCGCGCACGGGCTCGTCATCCGCTGAAACGTCGAAGGCCCCGGCAGCGCCGGGGCCTTCGAAGCACTCAGTCGATCGGGGGTTCGCCCGGGTCGAGCTCGATCAGGTCGCCCTCGGCCAGGAGCTCCTCGATCGACGCCGGCAGCAGGTACGCCGCCCCGCCGCCCGGCTGGTTGAACCACGGGATCGCGACGCCGGCCAGCGTCTCCAGGGGCCGCTGCACCCGGTAGACGTGGTACGGGCGGTTGATCCACTCCGGCACCAGCGACCGCTCGGCGAACGGCGTGCCCGCCGCGTACGTCAGGTTGCCGTTCGGGCCGCCGAAGCGGTCCAGTTCGCTGCCCGCGGGCAGC
>NZ_MUMI01000486.1 GCF_002155975.1 Amycolatopsis kentuckyensis | reverse complement strand
ACGCCCCGCCGGTCGACGGCGTGCTTGACCGCCAGCGCGGCCAGCTCGGCGTGGTCACTGCCGCCGTGGACGGTCGTGGTCGACACGGCGACGTCGCGGAAGACCGCCGAGAGGTCGACGTCCTGGAACGCGCCGCGGCCGAGGACCTTCGACGGCACCTGGCCGGAGATCGCGAGCACCGGGGCGCCGTCGAGCTTGGCGTCGTAGAGCCCGGTGAGCAGGTTCGTCGAGCCCGGACCGGCGATCGCGAAGCACGCCGCGGGCCGTCCGGTGAGTTTGCCGTACGCGCTCGCGGCGAACGCCGCCGCGCCTTCGTGCCGAATCCCGACGTAGGTCAGCTCGCCGCGGGACTCGGCCCGCCGCAGCGCCTCGGCGAAGCCGAGGTTCGAATGCCCCACCATGCCGAACACGTGCCGGACACCCCAGGCGACGAGCGTCTCGACCAGGACGTCGGCGACCGTCCTGGCCGGGGCCGCCGGCTCGGGCAGCTCGACGAAGACGCCGTCCTCGCGTTCCTCGACCGGGTAGGTGGTGACGGCGTCCCCGAACCCTTCGGGCGGCCGCCCGGTCAGGGGGCCGTAGTCGTAGCCGTGCCAGGGGCAGCGCAGCCAGCCCTTCTCGATCGAGCCTTCGCCGAGCGGGCCGCCCTGGTGCGGGCAGCGGTTTTCCAACGCGCCGAGCCGGGCGCCGCATCGTGACAACGCGACGCTGCGGCCGTCCACGGTGACGCTGCGGACGCGGCCGTCCGCGGGCACGTCGGCGGGATCCACCCGATGCCAGTCCGCCATGTAACGCCTCCAGGTTTCGGGGACACTGCGGTGACGGCAGGCTCAGTGCCCGGAACTCGCCCGGGCGTTACACGAGGAGTTCGGATGGACTGGCAACCCACCAGGCGGTCGCTGCACGGGGTGGCCGAGCTGCTGCTCGCCGGCCCGCAGCACCGCGCGACCGGGCGCATCGACCTGTCCGTGGTCGACGGCGGTTTCGCGACGGTGGCGGGCCCGCCGTTGCGCGTCGAAGGTGACGAGCTCCTCACGGCGTCCGCCCGGCTGCCGCTGGCCGGGCGCACCTTTGCCGAGGTGGCCGCCGAGGCCGGGATCGAGGTGGGCGAACCCGCGGGCGTCTACTCCGGCGGGCCGGGTGTCCGGCCGGACGAGACGATCACCCTCGAGCCGGCCGTGCTGACAGCGCTGCTGCGAGCCTTCGCGGACGGAGACCGCGCGCTGCGCGAGTTCGCGCCGGACGGCACCCCGGTGCTGTGGCCCGAGCACTTCGACGTCGCGATCACCCTGGCCGAGGTCAACTACGGCGTCTCCCCGGGCGATGGCCACCTGGGCGAGCCGTACGCCTACGTCGGCCCGTTCGCCCCGCAGGACGGGGACTTCTGGAACGCCCCCTTCGGCGCCGCCCGCCCGATGCGCGAGCTGACGGACGTGGCCGCGGTGGTGCAGTTCTTCACCACCGGCCGGCGTCTCCACCAAGGACGGTAAGGAGAGAGGCCGGCATGCCTGTCGACGTGCAGACCGAGGTCGTGATCGACCTTCCGCGTGACGTGGTCGCGGGGTACGCGATCGATCCCTCCCACGCGCCGCGGTGGTACGCCAACATCGAATCCGTGGAGTGGGAGACGCCGCCACCACTGGGTGTGGGCTCCCGGCTGGCGTTCGTCGCCCGGTTCCTCGGGCGGCGGCTGGCCTACACCTACGAGATCGTCGAGCTGGTCCCCGGCGAACGGCTGGCCATGCGCACCGCCGAGGGCCCGTTCCCGATGGAGACGACCTACACCTTCGCGGCACGGGGAAACAGCGCCACGCACATGACGTTGCGCAACCGGGGCGAACCGAAGGGCTTCTCGGCGATCAGCGCGCCTTTGATGTCCGCGGCGATGCGGCGGGCCAACCGCAAGGACCTGGCTGCCCTGAAGGCCGTGCTGGAGGGAACTTCCCCTTCGTGAGGGGCGTGACCGGACGGTGCGGCTGGAGCTCTGCCGTCAGCGGTCACGGTTTTCCTGGTCGAAGGTCAGGCCCACGACTTCGCCGTACGGAACCTCGAACACTTCACCGGCGGACGTCGTGACGACCAGGATTCCCTCCTGCCAGACCCGCTTCCAGTGCAGGAGCACGTCCACCGTCGTCCGGGCGGGAATCGTCACCTCGATCTCCTCCTCGAAGGTCCGCTCGTCCTGGGCCACGGCAGCCTGGCTCTGCCGCACCGCTCGTTCGAGCTCACCACGCAGGTGCAGCACGGCCTTCACCTCGATCCCGCCGGACGCGGCCTTCCGCGTCGTCTGCTCGAACCGGACCTCCTGCCGCACGGTCCACGTGCGCCGGGCCTTGAGCCGCCGGACCGACGTGCTGCCGGAGCGCGAGTTGTCCACCGTGCGGGTCTCCGTGCCGAGCGGTTCCTCCCGCCGTCCCGTCTCCACCTGCTGCGTCCGCGTGATCGTCGGTGCATCGGCCACCGCCTGCCGCCCCGATGGGCGAATTTCCAAGTACGAGCGGATGAGGCTTCCGGCGATCGAGACGAGAGCCGTTTCGAGCATCTGCCGTCCTCCAGCTGGTCAAGAGGTCTGGTCGACGAAGTCAACCTGTGATTGTGACACCTTCCTCCCGGTTTCGGTGGTAGCAGGCGGTGGTGTGGCCGACCTTGCCTTCGGCGCGTCCTTTGTGGACGTAGGCCGCGCCGGGCCCCGGCTCAACTTGGATTATGATCGTACTAACATGAGGGGCATCGGTCCGGTGAGTGGAGGCGCGCGTGGTGCGGTACGCGAAAGAGCACAAGCAGGCGACGCGGCAGCGGATCATCGAGACGGCCGGGCGCCGGCTCAAGCGCGACGGGATCGACGGCTCCGGGGTCGCCACGCTCATGAAGGACGCGGGCCTCACCAACGGGGCCTTCTACGCCCACTTCGAATCCAAGGAAGACCTGGTCGCCACCGTGGTCTCCGAGCAGCTGCGCGGCCAGCGCGAGTGGCTCGCCGCGTTCCCGCCCGGCCGCGACGGCGTCGAGCGGATCGTGCGCACCTATCTCTCGCCCGAGCACCGCGACAACCCCGAAGAGGGCTGCCCGTCCGCCGCGCTGCTGGACGAGATCGGCCGCTGCACGGACCCGACCAAGGAGAGCTACACCGGCAGCGTGCTGGCGGTCGTCGACGACATCGCCGCCCGGCTGGCACCGCAGGACCCGCCGTCGGCGCGGGTCAAGACGCTCGGCATCTACGCCCTGATGGTCGGGACCCTGCAGCTCGCTCGCGCCGTTACCGACCGGCAGCTTTCCGACGACATCCTGGAGCAGGGGATCCGCAACGCGCTGATGGCGCTGGACGCGTCCGAGGGCTGAGGACCGCCGCGGCGCCCGGCGGAGGGCGGCCCGGCCCGGATCGGCGTCATCTCGGGGTCGTGAGGTACGGCCCCGGGTTGCTGCCGGGGCGGGCACCGTCGGCGAGCCAGCGGAGGAAGCCGCTGCGGTCGCGGTGTTCGATCTCGTCGAGGTAGTCCTGGCGGCGCTGGACCAGGTGCCGGCGGGCCGGTACGTCGTGGGTGACGAGCAGCCGGCAGTAGCTGCGCTGCCAGGCCGCGCACAGCTCGTCCGTGCTCAGCTCCGCGATCGGGCGGGCCGGCGGGGCGACCTCGTGGGGTCCGGACCGGAGGGATTTGCGCCGCAGGCCGGCCACCAGCACGGCCGAGGCGAGAACGACCACCAGGGCCGCCGTCAGCCGGCCGCCCAGGGTCGCCACCATCCCGGAGACGGTGAAACACAGCGCGAAGAAGATCCCCGCGGCGACGGCGCCGGCCCGCAGGTCCACCGCGCGCGGGCGGGCCGGGCCGGCGCGCCGGACGTGCGGGGCGATCACGGCGGCGAGCGTGCCGATCGCCGGCCCGAGCAGGAGCAGGCCGACCAGGCCGCCGACGGGCGTGCTCAGCACGCCGATCGTCGCGAAGAAGCCGACGACGAGCGTGGCCGCGGTCCAGGCCGTGCGTGCGGGCATCGTCCGCCTCCGCGTTCGGGGCGGGTGCGGGCCGCCGGCCCGGCACCGCCGTCGGGATCGTGAACGCCGAGGTCTGGGGCGGAATCCTGACTTTAGCCGACGTCGCGGCCCGAGCGCACTCGCCGGCCGGACCACTCGGTCAGCGCTGCCGGTCCGTGCGGCCGCCGCGTACGGTGGGTGACCCGCCCCGGACCCCGGCGAGTGCCCGTCGACTGCCGACCGAACCGGGGTGTGCCGTGGAATCACCGCTGGAAGACCTCTACGACGAGTACCCGGTGGGCTGGGTCCTCACCTACCGGCGCCGCCGGACGCCCGGCCCGCCGTTCGGCGCTTGCGCGGCCGGAGTGGTCCTCGGACCGCCCGTGCGGGACGCGTGCACCGGCCTCGAATCCATCCCGCTCGCCTCGCTCGACGGCGGCCCGACGGTCTGGGTGCCGGACCGGGACGTGATCGGCATCGAGCCCCGCCGCCCCCCGGACGGCGGGGCCGTGCCGGCGCCTCGCCGACTTACGTCCACAAAGGACACCGCGGGCGGAGATCACCCGCCTGGCTGACGACTGTGCGCCCCGGCCCGGCTTAGGCTGGACGTCACGCCCCGGACCCCGGCGCACCCGAACCCGACTGAGCGAGGTGGCGGCATGGGCACGGCCGAGGGCACCGGAGCCGGCGCGGACCGGACCTGGCCGGCGAGGCACGGCGGCGGCTACCCGCCGGGCTGGCAGGTCCGCTACCGCGGCCGGCGCGCGCGGACCGATCCCGGCCTGGCCGGACCGCCGGCGGGCCAGGAGCGGATCGGCACGATCGCGAGGCCCACCCTGCGCGACGAGCACACCGGCGTCACCTGGGTGGCGGTCCGGCCGTTCTGCGCGGCCCCGCACACACCGCTGCGGCTGGTGCGGGCGACGGACATCATCGACGCCCGGCCGCCGGGCGAACCGGCGCCCGCGACAACCGTGGTGGACGACGAAGACCGGGACCCCGTCGTGGTCGTGGAGTTGCCCGAACGCGGTCCCGGCTAGGGCCGGTGTGACAGTGGCCCGCTTCCGGACCCGTCCTCGCGTGAATCTGCACACGCATCCGGAAGGTCCGCGGACCGGTGATGAAATCGTTGTGGCACAAAGGTTTCACTTCGGCCGTTCGGCGGAGTAGCGGTGTGTGCGGGCTCGGTAGCCTCTCGGTGAGAAGTGTCTCGTCCCGGACCCCGGCGGTGCACGATTCCTCGGGAAGGTTCGGGAGGCCGCATCATGGGCGTGCGCCGGCAGGAAGCGTTCGGGCAGCGGGCCGCCGCGGAAGAGCGTGGGGCGCGTGCCGGGGAACCCGGGCTGGGCACCGCGGTGGCTCTGACCGGCTTCCTCGCCGCCACCAAGATCGCGGAGACCGCCACGGGGGTCGTGCTGTCCGCGGCCGGGGTGCTGCGCCGCGCGAAGACCCCGCCGGAGCACGCGGCCGCGCCCGGCGGAGAGTGAGCAGGAGACCGTGGCCGTCCCGGCACCGGCCGAGGTCGCCACCGGGCCGGCCTCGGCGCCGTGGTCGGCGTTCATCGGCGGGACCGATCTGGCGGCGCGGCCGGATCAGCCGAGAGCGGTGTCGAGGGTGACCGCGGCGTCGATGAGGGCCAGGTGCGTGAACGCCTGCGGGAAGTTGCCGAGCTGCTCGCCGGTCGGTGAGATTTCTTCCGCGTACAGGCCGACGTGGTTGGCGTAGGTCAGCATCTTCTCGAAGGACGTGCGCGCTTCCTCCAGCCGGCCCGCTCTGGCCAGCGCCTCGACATAGGCGAAGCTGCACAAGGAAAACGTGCCTTCGGAGCCGGCGAGCCCGTCCGGGGACGTGGCCGGGTCGTAGCGGTAGACCAGGCTGTCGGTCACCAGGCCGGCCTGGATCGCGTCGAGCGTCGACAGCCACAGCGGGTCTTTGGCCGGGATGAAACCGGTGCGGGGCATGCGCAGGAGTGCCGCGTCCAGCTCGTCACCGGTGTCGTGCTGGACGAAGGCGTTGCGCGTCCGGTGCCAGCCGCGCGCGAGGATCTGGCCGTGGATGCTGTCGCGCTGCCAGGTCCAGTCCTCGACCGGGGCGGGGCGCCCGTGGACGGCGGCCAGGCGGATGCCGCGGTCGAACGCGACCCAGCTCATCAGGCGGCCGTAGGTGAAGCGCTTGCGGCCGCCCCGGGTCTCCCAGATGCCTTCCTCCGGCTGGTCCCAATGCTCGCCGAGCCAGTCGAGGGCCGCGCGCAGCGCCGTCCAGCCCTGCTGGGGGAGCTCGAACCCGGCGCGGTCGGCGGCGAAGATGCTGTCGAGGGCTTCGCCGTAGATGTCGAGCTGGAGCTGGCCGGCCGCGTCGTTGCCGATCCGGACGGGGCCCGACCCGCGGTACCCCGACCAGTGCGCCAGGCTTTCCTCGTGCAGGTCCGAGGTGCCGTCCACGCGGTAGAGCACGGCGAGCGGCCCGCTGGTCCCGCCGCCGCCTTCGCGGATGCGGTCGCCGAGCCAGCTCCCGAACCGCGCGGCCTCCTCCGCGAAGCCGAGCGACAGCAACGCCGAAACCGAGAACGACGCGTCGCGCACCCAGGTGTAGCGGTAGTCCCAGTTGCGTTCGCCGCCGAGTTCTTCGGGCAGCCCGAGGGTGGGGGCGGCGACCAGGCCACCGGTCGGCGCGTAGGTGAGCAGCTTGAGGGTGATCGCGGAGCGGGTCACCATCTCCCGCCAGCGGCCACGGTAGGTGGACCGGGCCAGCCACCCGCGCCACCAGTCCACAGTGGACCTGAAGAGCTCCTCGAACTCGGCGACGCGGATCTCGCGCGGCGGCTCCGCGGCGTCGGTCTCGAGCACGACCCCGCGGACCTGGCCGGCGGTCAGGGTCAGGCGCAGGTGGACGTCCCCGCCTTCGACGCGGGCCTCCGCGAGGTGCTCGTCGCCCGGCTCGCGGACCGCCTGCAGCACCAGGGAAGTCTCGCGGGCGACGAACACGGCCCCGTTCGCGACGAGCATCGCCTGGTGCGGGCGGCGCCCGTAGTCGAACCGGGGCGCGACCACCACGTCGAACGTCATCCGGCCGCGGACGCAGCGCACGAGCCGGGCGATGCGGTGCCGGGTCGTGGCGGTGCCGTCGCACGGCGGCATGAAGTCGATCACTTCGCCGATGCCGTCCGGGCCGGAGAAGCGGGTGATCAGCACCGCGGTGTCCGGGTGGTACATCTGCGAGCTCGCGCACGCTCCGGCCGGGCGGATGCGGAACCGGCCGCCGCGCTCGTCGTCGAGCAGGGCGCCGAAGACCGACGGCGAATCGAACCGCGGCGCGCAGAACCAGTCGATCGAGCCGTCGGTCGTCACCAGCGCGGCGGTCTGCAGGTCACCGATCAGCCCGTGCTCGGCGATCGTGGTTTCGGTCATCTTTCCTCCATCGGCACCGGGGATCTCCTGGGGTGCACCGTCGCGGGAGCGGGACCGCACTGCCTCATCCCCGCGGGGTGAGGTGGCCCGGGCCACCCGCACGCCACTGTGTGCGCCACCCGAGCAGGAAGGCCCGCCGATGATCGTGCTGCCCCTCGCCCTCGCCCAGTTCGTCGCGAGCTACGCGGCGACCACCATGACCGTGGCCGTGAGCGCGATCGCCGCCGATCTCGGCACCACGGTGATCGGCGTGCAGACGGCGATCACCGTGTTCACCCTCACCATGGCGTCGCTCATGGTGCCCGGCAGCAAGCTGAGCGATCTGCTGGGCCGCAAGCGGTGCTTCCTGGCCGGGCTGGCGGTCTACGGCGCCGGCGCGCTGCTGGCCTCGGCCGCCCGCGGGCCGGGCCTGCTGCTCGTCGGGTACTCGCTGCTCGGCGGGATCGGGTCGGCCCTGATGATCCCGCCGATCTACATCCTGGTCACCGTGACCAGCCGTGACCTCACGGCCCGCGCGCGGGCCTTCGGCGTCGTCAGCGGAGCCGGTGCGCTGGGCGCGGCGGCGGGGCCGCTCGTCGGAGGCCTGGTGACGACGTGGCTCGGCTGGCGCGCGTCCTTCCTCCTGCAGGTGCTCCTGGTCGGCCTGATCGTCGTACTGGCCCTGCGGATCACCGAGCCGGCGGCGCCGCCCCGCGGAACGCGGTTCGACGTCGGCGGCGCGATCCTTTCGGCGGCCGGCCTGTTCTTCGTCGTCTTCGGCGTCCTGCAGACGGGGACCTACGGCTGGCTGGAGTCACGGGCGGACTTCTCCGTCGGCGGGGTGGTGCTGCTGCCCGCCGGCGGGCTGTCGCCGGTCTGGCTGTTCGCCGGGATCGGGGCGGGCTTCCTGTTCGGGTTCTTCGCCCATGTCCGGGCGCGGGAGCGGAAGGGCCGGGAGCCGCTCGTGCCGTCCGGCCTCTTCCGTGACCGCGTCACCGGACTCGGGCTGCTGACCCAGCACGTGCAGTGGCTGGTCCTGCAGGGGGCGTTCTTCGTGGTGGCGGTCTTCCTGCAGCAGGTCCGCGGGTACGACGCCGTCGAAACCGGGCTCATGCTGACCCCCGCGACGATCGGCATCCTCGGTGCGTCGGCGGCGGCGGGGCGGATGGCGCGCCGGCACGCCCCGCGCGGCCTCGTCCGGGCCGGCTTCCTCGTCGCCGTCGCCGGTCTGTTCCTCGTGCTGCTGCTGGTCCGCGTCGATTCCGGGGTGGCGAGCGCGGTGCCCGGCCTCTTCCTGCTCGGTGCCGGCGTCGGCATCATGCTGACGGCCTCGGTGAACCTGGTGCAGTCCCGCTTCCCGGACTCCGCGCAGGGCGACATTTCGGGAGTGTCGCGCAGCGTGTCGAACCTCGGCTCGTCGGTGGGGACCGCGCTGGCCGGGTCCGTCCTGGCCGGGACGCCGCACCTCGGCGGGCGCTCCTTCGCGCTGGCTCTCGCGACCCTGGGCGTCGTGGCGATGGCCGGGCTGGTCGCGGCCCTGCTGTTGCCGGCGTCCGACTGAAGCGTCCTCAGTGGACGATCGCCGGTGCCGGACCGCGGTGACGATCACCCGCAGGACCACGCCCAGCACCACGAGGTCCGCCACCATCTGGAGGGTCACCAGCACCCGGGCGGCGGTGGAGACGGGGGTGATGTCGCCGAAGCCGACGGTGGTGAACACCGTGACCGCGAAGTACAGCGCATCGGTTCGCGTCAGCCCCGTGCCGAACGAGTCCGCGCTCTCCCGGGCGAGCACGTAGTAGCCGTCGGCGAACAGCAGCAGGAAGAGCGGGAGGATGAGGGCCAGCGCCTGGACCCCCTGCCAGGCCGGGAAGGGCGAGCGCAGGATCATCCGGACTTCGCCGACGACCAGCAGCACCACGACGGCGAGCCCGGCGGTGAAGAGGACCACCGGCCACGGTCCCAGGCCCTGGTCGACCGGGAGCAGGTAGTAGAGGCAGACCAGCGCCGTGACCGTGAGCAGCGGCCGCAGCACCGCGAGGTGGACGAACCGCCACCGGCGTGCGGCGCTCAACGCGCGAGGGCCTTCCGCTTGAGCTCCTGGTATTCCGCGTCGTCGATGACGCCCTCCTCGAGCAGCCGCCGGGCTTCGGCGATCTGGGTCGCGCCCGTGCTGTCCGATGTGGACACCGAGCGCACGTAGTCGTCGAACCGGTGCCGCGCGGCCGCTTCGCGGGCTCGTTGCCGCTCGAGGACGTGCCTGCCCTGGGTGAGCAGGTAGAGCAGGACGCCGAAGACGGGCAGCACGATCAGCAGCACCGTCCAGCCCGCCTTGGCCCAGCCGGACACGTCGGCGCGGCGGAACAGGTCGCCGAAGGCCACGAACAGCAGCCAGAACCAGGCGATCCAGCAGAAGAACACCAGCATCGTCCACATGAGATTCAAAAACGGGTATTCCGCGCTCGCCAAGGTCATGACATCTCCTCGTCGGGGATCGGGCCGGGCACGCTCGAGCGTGCCCGGCCCACTCGACCGGATCCCGGGCGAACCCGCCTCACCCGGTACGGGTGGGGCGAGCGCGGGTCAGACCGTGAAATCGGCGACTTCGGTGTCGAGCAGCCCGCGTTCCCGCGCGATCGCCACGGCCTCCCGCCGGCTGCGGACGTCGAGCTTCGCGTAGATGCCGCGGACGTGGGTCTTGACGGTGTTCGGCGAGACGGTCAGGTCCTGGGCGATCTCGTCGATCGACCGCTGCGTGGGCAGCAGCCGCAGGACGCCGCGTTCGCGTTCGGTCAGCGGGGCCGGCATCGGCGGGGTGCGCAGCCGGCGCCGGACGGCGAGGATCTCGCCCGCGAACCTCTCCCCGGCGCCCAGCCCGCCCAGCCGGCTGGTCAGGAACCCGATCAGCTCGGGCGGGGCGAAGACGAACGGGAACCGGACGCCGGTGGGTTCGGCGGCGCGCAACGCCTCGTCCAGCAGCCGGACCGCCCGGTCCCGTGTCCCGGCCGCCAGCGCGGCCTGCACGCCGATCAGGGAAGCCTCGATTGCGGCCCACGCCAGTTCCATCGGCGCCTCCCCGTCCACCAGGGACCGCAGCACCGAGCTCGCCGCGTGGTGCCGGCCGAGCCGCAGCTGGGTCCGGGCGCGCATCAGCAGCAGTTCGCCCGAGCCGGCCAGGACCGGCAGGGCCCAGCGGACGGTCTCCCTGGCCTGGCCCGCCGCACCGAGCCGCAGGGCCGCGCGTTGTTCGAGCACGGCGCAGAGGGCGGCGTGGCCGGCCGGGCAGCTGCGTCCGGTGCCGAGGCGGGTGCGGGCCCGGCGCATCCGCCGCAGCCCGGCGTGCCAGCCGCCGAGCTCGAACTCGGCGGCGCCGCGCAGGGTTTCCGCGAAGAGCCGCAGTTCCCGGGCCGCCCGCGCCGGGGCGTCACCGAGGAGCTGGCCGATCCGCTTCGCGTGCTTCAGGCAGTCGGCCGGCTCGCCGGACAGCAAGGCCCCGTACGCCAGCAGCGCACCGGCTTGAGCGCCCTGGAGCGACCGCGGGGGATCCTGGCGCGGCAGGCGGGCGCCGGCCCGGCGGGCCAGCGTCTCCATCGCCCGGTAGTCGCCGTCGTGGCAGGCCAGCTCGGCCAGCATGGTGAGGCACTGGGCGACCGTGAAGTCCTGGTGGACCTGCTCGGCCGTGCCGAGGACCCGCAGCAGGGCTTCCCGGGCCGGCTCGCGCTCGTCGCGGGCGATGAGGACACCGGCGCGGTGCAGGGCGGCCAGGCCGCCCAGCCCGGCGTCGGCGGCCGCCTGCTCGTCGACCTGCCCGGCCATCCGCGCCGCCTGGGCCGGGGTGTGGTCGAGCTGGGCCAGCCAGGAGTACGTCAGCTGCCGCAGCACGGTCAGCTCCGGCGTCGGCCGGTCCGGCCACGACGCCTCCGCCCGGGCCAGCACCAGGCCGGCAGCCGACGTTTCGGCGGCTTCCAGGCACAGCGCGGCCGAGACGAGGGCCGCCGGCGGATCGGCCGCGATCCGGCGCTCCTCCAGCAGGGTGAGGGCCGACCGCAGGACCGGGTGCTCCCCGGCGAGGAACAGCGTCACGGCGTGCTCGCGCAGCAGCTCGCCGACCCGGGCGGGATGGCCCGAACGGACGCTGTGGAGCAGCGCCTGCGCGGGCCGGTCGTGCTCGGCGAACCAGCGGGCCGCCTTCGCGTGCAGGGCCCGGGTCCGGTCCGGTGCCAGCCGCTGGAGCTCGGCGCGCAGGTAGGTGTGCAACATCGGCAGCACCCGGTGGTGCGGCGGCGTGCCGCCGGAATCGACCACCTGGGCGGCCGGCTCGCCGAGTTCGCGCAGCATCGCCTCGGCGTCCGCGCGCCCGGAAAGCACCGGCGCCAGCCCGGCCGGGACCTCGTCGCAGATGCTGATCGTCCGCAGCAGCTCCCGCTGCGCCGGGGTGAGGGGGGCGAGGACCTCGTCGGTCAGGTAGCCGAGCACGGTGCTGTCGCGGCCGGCGGAGAAGTCCCGCAGGCTGCCGTGCCGGGCCGCGGACGCCGCGGCCAGCCGCAGTCCGGCCGGCCAGCCCCCGGTCCGGGCGACCAGCTCGCCGACCTGGTCCCGCGGGATCGCCGACCCGGCGCCGGCGAACAGGGTGTCCGCCTCTTCGGCGGTGAACCGCAGCCGGGCGGCGCCGATCTCGACGAGCCGGTCCGCGAGCCGGGCCCGGCCCAGGGGCAGCGGCGGTTCCCGCCGGCTCGAAAGGGCCAGGCACAGGCCCGCCGGCTGGTGGCGGACCAGCGCCCGCAACCCGTGCCACGGACCGGGCGCGGTGATCTCTTGAGCGCTGTCGAGGACGAGCACGACGGGTCCGGGCAGGGCGTCGAGCGCGTCGGCGACCTGGGCCAGGAAGGTGAGATCGGTGCTCGGCACCTCGGGGACCGCCAGCTGCCGCAGCGGGTTGCCGTCCGGGATCCGCCCGCAGCGGCCGAGGGCTTCGAGGACCGCGGACCAGAAGAGCCGCTCGTCGTTGTCGTCGGTGTCGGCGGACAGCCAGGCGACCGCGCCGCCGTCCCGGCGCCGGGCCCATTCGGCGAGCAGCACGGTCTTGCCGAACCCGGCCGGGGCGCCGACGAAGACCAGGGCCGCTTCGCCGGCTCCGTCGAGGGTGGTGCGCAGCCGCGGCCGCGGCACGAAGTCCGCCGGCGGCCCGGGAACGGTGATCTTGCTTTTCGGTACGCGTCTTCGGGACGGGACGTCGTGGCACTGCCGCATGTCCGTTCCTCCTTGGTTATCGGTTCCGGATAATCCCGGCGGATCCTGCCACGCAATTGCTCGGCTCACCCGCTGCGGGCGAAGAGAACAGCGGTCGCCGGCACAATCGTGTGCCGGGTGAAAAATCGTGGAGATTCTGCGGAGAAACCGCGTCCGCTATTTGCCGCTTCCCGGTTCTGCTGGCTCGGGCCCGGCGAGGTCGTGGTCATGGACGTGGTGCGGACCGGCGGGATCAGCGCCGGTTCGGTGCTGCTCGGGCTGGCCGTCGCGCTGTCCGCCCTGACCCCGGTGGCCGAGCTGCGGACGGGCGTCCGCGCCGGTGCCGACCTGGTCGCGCGGCTGGTCTTCCTGCCGGCGCGGGGCTGGTCGGTGGCGGTGATGGTGCTCGACGTGGCGATCGTGGCCCGCGCGTGGTTCTCGGCGGGCCGGGCCCGCCGCAGCGGGGGAGCCCGGTGAGCCGCGCGGGCGTCATCGGCCTCGCGGCGGGGGCGAATTACGTCTTCCGGGGCGGCGGTGCCATTCCGGAACGGGCCGCCGAAGGCGTCGAGGATTTCCGTGGGGTGCTCGTCGTGCCGGTGCCGCCGGACACGATAGTTTTCGGTACCGTTGTCGATACCGGAAGCCTTCCGGCGATCCTGCGCCGGCTCGAGGCACTGGGGATGCACGTGCAATCCGTGCACCGGGTCCGGGAACTGCCGCCGGCGGTGCACCGCGCCGGCGGGTGAGCGGCCCGGCGCCGTCACCCGCACGGGATGATTCGTCACGACGCGGCGGCCGCGGTCACGTGCCCGGTCCGGATCGCCTGCCGCAACGCGGCGTGGTCGCGTTCGTTCTGGTCGGCGCAGGCCGCCGCGAACTGCCGGACGGCCTCGGCGAACGCGGGGCCGGAGCCCAGGTAGGCGGCGATCGCCAGCGCGTCCCCGGTGCGCGCGTGCGCCCGGGCCAAGGTCCACCCGCACAGCCGGGCGTGGGCGCGCAGGACGTCCGGGGTCATCGCGGTGACGTCGCCGTCGGTCTGGTCGTCGCGCAGCCGGCGGACGTGGAAGTCGCTCGCGCGGCCGTCGAAACCGGCGGTGCGGGCCCAGCCGAGGAAGACGTCGCCGGTGGCCTGGATCAGCCGCTGGCCGGCGACCACCCGCCGGCCGGGACCGCCCGCCACGGCGGCGCCGGTGTAGTCCTGCAGCACCGACGGCCGGGCTTCCTTCAGCTGCAGGAAGAGCGGGTCCCCGGTGCCGGTGCGGACGAGCAGCGCCACCCAGCACCGCGTGCCCGCGTCGGACGGCCCGGTCACCGCGCGGGCCGCGTCGGCGAGCCGGTACCGGTCCAGCAACGCCCGGCGCGCGGGCCCGAGCGTGCGGCGGTACTGCGCGAGCACGGCGCCGAGGCGGTCGGTCAGCGTCGCCGGGTCGCCGTCCCCGGCCAGGTGCCCCGCCGGGACGACCGAAGGCGGGCGCGCGGCCAGCCGCAGCTGCCCGTCGCGGATTTCGGTCAGCCGCCGGAGCCCGGGGACGCGGCGCTTCCCGGCGCCCAGCCGGTGGACGGCGACCACGCGCAGCGTCCGGGCGTCGGCGGGAGCGGAGAAGATGTCGAGCGACGTGCGGCGCGCGAAGTCGTGCATGGCCACGCGGTAGGCCTCGACCGCGGCGAGCACGCTGCGCCGCCGCGGGCCCGCCGCGTGGCCGTACTCCCGGCCGGTGACCTCGAAGCTCGCGGCCAGCCGCTTGACGTCCCATTCCCACGGTGCGGGCAGCGTTTCGTCGAAGTCGGCGAAGTCGAACACGAGGCGGCGGCCCTGGGCGGTGAACAGGCCGAAGTTGGCGAGCTGGGCGTCTCCGCACGCCTGGACGGCGAACCCCGTCCGCGGGGTCAGGGCGAGGTCGGCGGCCGCGGGGAGGGCCGCACCGCGGAAGTAGGCCAGCGGCGAGGCGGCCATCCGGCCGTACCGCAGCGGCCGCAGTTCCGGGACGCGGTCGCGGTCCTGGCGGGCCAGCAGCGTGAGGGGATCGGGGCGCCGGAGCGAGCCGGGGAACTCGGCGTGGCCCTCCGCCGGTACGGCGGCGCGCGCGGCCCGGGCCCGGGCGAGCCGCACCTCGGGTGCCGCGGTGTCCCTGTCAGTGAGAGTCATGGCACGGATCGTCGGGCGCGGAACCGGCCGGGGCGTCGCCCGCCGGGGGTGAAGCGGGGAGTCATCCACCACGGGTGACGACCCGCGGCGGCACGAGCCGCAGGGTGATCCGTGGAGGTGCGGTGATGACGAAGCGGACGACGAGCGGCCGGCACTGCGGCGGGTGCGCCGCGGGGATCTCCCCGCCGCCCGGCCCGGTGTCGCCTCGCTTCGCCATCCCGTCCGGCCGGCCCCCGCGGCGCTCTCGGGGGAGTGCGCGGGGCCGGCGAACCTCCCACCGGGCCGCGGCGGCGCTCGGGGGCGCCGCCGCGGCCCTGCTCGCGTGATTTCCGGTGGCTACCACCGGTCCCGCTGCGGGGCTTCGTCGAAGGCCTCGCGCAACCGGGCCTCCTCGACGTCGGACAGGTTGGTGCTGAGCAAGGTGGCACCGGTTTCCTTGAACGGCTCGACGACCCGGTCCAGCACGGTGTCCTCGGACATCACGAACAGCGCGGACGTCCCGGGCGTGACCTGCGAGCGGACGGTGTCGATGAACTCTTCGTCGATCCCGACGTGGCTCAGCGATCCGGTGAGCGCGCCGATCGCCGCGCCGACGGCCATGCCCAGCAGCGGCACGAGGAAGATGAGGCCGAACAGCAGGCCCCAGAAACCACCGCCCAGCGCGCCGGCGCCGGTCAGGGAGCCGAGGTCCTTGGTCTTCGGCTTCTTGCGGCCTTCCGGCCAGGTCACGTAAGCCGCATCGGCGATCGTGATCAGCTGCTGCTTCTGCAGCTGCCGGAGCAGATCCAATGCGTTTTCGGCACCTTCGACGGTCGGGAACCGCCACACGGTCAACGTGGACACGACGTCCTCCTCGGTTCTGGATCGGTGGTCGTGCCGCACTGTTTCCGGGGAGTGGACGACCGGCATCGCCCACGCCGTGTGAGCCGCGGCGCGGCCGCGAGCGAGGCCGCTGATCTCACCTGGGGCGGGCGAGGCCCGGCCGACCGGCGACCGACCATGATCGCCCGGGTCCACCGCCCGTCGAGGAACGAGGAAGAAGGATCATGACCGAACCCATGCAGCCCCGGAGCCCGGTGACCGGTGCCCGGGCCCAGCTCCCACCGGACCAGGCCGTCGCCCGGTCGCGGCGGGTCGGCTGGATCTGGTTCGCCGGGACGATCACCGTCCTGGCCGGACTCTTCACCGCGGTCGAAGGCGTGGTCGCGCTGTTCGCCCGGGACTACTACGTGATCGGCCCGGCCGGGCTGCTCGTCTTCAGCCTCACCGGCTGGGGCTGGCTCCACCTGATCGTCGGCGTTCTCGTCGTGCTGACCGGGATCGCCCTCTTCACCGGCGCGCAGTGGGCGCGGGTCGTCACGGTCGCGCTCGCCGGGTTCAACGCACTGGCGCAGCTGGTTTTCCTGTCCGCGTACCCGTTCTGGGGCGTCCTGGTGATCGCCCTCGACGTGCTCGTGATCTGGGCCGTCATCGTGCACGGCGACGAAGCCACCTACGAAATCTGGTGACCCTGGTATCCCGGTCGGACGCCGGTGATCAGTACAGTCGAGCCTCCGCCCGGCGTCGACCGCGGATCCGGGGCGAATTCTCCCGACAGCCGAGAGGTTCCCGTGCCCGATCCAGCGACGCTCCCGTTCCGGCCGATCCCCGGTGGCAAGGTCGCGGTTCCGCGGCTGCCGGGCATCTTCGTTCCCCGTCCGCGGGTGGTGGCGCTGCTGGACCGCGCCACCACCCGGCCGGTCACCGTGGTCCGGGCCCCGGCCGGGGCCGGCAAGACCACCGCGCTGGCCGGCTGGGCCGGCGACGGCCACGACGTCGCCTGGGTGTCCCTGGACGAGGACGACAACGACGAGGCCCGGCTGTGGGCGGCGATCCTCAGTGCACTGCGCCGCTGTCCCGCGGTGCCCGGCGACCGTGGTCTGGACCGGCTCGGCCCGCCGTCACCCGGGCGGCAGCGGGCCTTCCTGGCCGATCTGGAGGACGCGCTGGCCGGGGTCGCCCGCCCGGTGCGGCTGGTGCTGGACGACCTGCAGGAGATCTCCGGCGCGGAACCCCTGGTGGCCCTCGGGGCCCTGGCTCGGCACCTGCCCGCCGCGGTGCGGCTCGTGCTCGTCACCCGGGTCGAACCGCGGCTGCGGCTGGCCCGGCTGCACGTCGAAGGCGTCCTGTCCCGGGTGGACGCGGCCGAACTCCGGTTCACCACGCGGGAAACCGCGAACCTGCTGCGGGCCACCGGGAGAGCGGTGAGCGACGAGCGCCTCCGGGAGCTGACCGAACGCACCGGGGGCTGGGCCGCGGCGCTGGGCTGGGCCGCGGTTTCGGCGCGCGAAGCCGGCGACGCGGACGGGCCGGCCGTCTCCGTCACCGGCGACGAGCGTGCCGTGGCGCGGTTCTTCGCCGACGAAGTCCTCGCGCGGTTGCCCACGGCGACGTCCGATCTCCTGCTGTGCCTCAGCGTCTGCGACGTCGTCAGCACGACACTCGCGGTCCGCCTGTCCGGCCGCGCGGACGCCGGGGCGAGACTGGACGAACTCGAACGCACGATGGGTCTCGTCACCCGCACGCCCGCCGACACCTACCGGCTCCCGCCGCTGCTCCGCGGATTCCTGCGGGCCCGGCTGGCCCGGCAGGACTCGCGGCGGGTGCCGCGGCTGCACGGCATCGCCGCTCGCTGGTACGCCGGCGAAGGCCGGTTCGGGGAGGCGCTCCGGCACGCCGTGGCGGGCCGCGACCGGCCGCGCGTCCTCGCCCTGACGCGGGACCACGGCGTGCGCCAGGTCCTGACCGGTGACGGTGAGCCGGTGCGGATCGCGCTCACCTACCTGGGTGCCGCGACGGTCGCCGCCAGCCCGCCGCTGCGGCTGGCCTCGGCGCTCGAGAACATCCAGCGCGGGCTGCCCGCCGAAGCCGTGGCCGACCTCGGCGCGGCGGACCACCCGGTGTGGCCCCTCGTCGCCCGCCAGCTGGCCCTGGTGACCGGGAAACGCCCCCCGGACCACGACCTTCCGGCGGCGCGCCCGCCCGGGCTCGACGCCTGGTTCACCCTCGACCGCGCGTGGCGGTCGCTGCACCGCGGGGCCCGGCGGCACGCCGTCACCCGGGGACAGGAAGCCCTGCGCCTGGCGCACGGGGACCGGCTGGACCACCTGGTGCTCCACAGCCGGCTGGCGCTGGCCGTCGCCACCGCCCTCGGCGGCGATCACCCGGCGATGCGGCGGGCCTGCACGGGAGCGCTCGCCGTCGCGCGGCGGCACGGCTGGCGCCGTTCCCCCGGCGTCGCCGAATGCCACCTGATGCTGGCCTACGACGACCTGATGCGCGCCGAGCCGGTCGCCGCGGCCCGCGAGCTGGCCCAAGCGGCGTCGGCGGAGGTACCCGGCGGCGCGCCGCTGGTGGGCCCGCTGCGCGAGTTCCTCGAAGGCATGGTGCGCTTCGACGACGGCGACCGCACGGCAGGCTCCCAGGTCATGCGCGGGGCGCGGCACCGGCTCGCCGGTCTGGACCTGCCGCCCGAGATCGTCGCGGTGTGCGCGGTCGCCGAATACCACGCGGCCCTCGCCCTCGCCGAGGGACTGCACGCGGCCGAAGTGCTCGCGTGGATGCACGAGCGTCTGCCCGGTAGCGGCGAGCTGGCCATCCTGCGGGTCCACGCGCACCTGGCCGCGGACGAACCGGCCGCGGCCGAAGCGGTCCTGCGCGAAACCGGTGCGGCGACCGACCTGTTGCCGGCCACCCCGGTCGACCGGTGCCTGGCGGAGACCGCGCTGGCGCTGCGTTCGCACCGGCGGACCAAAGCGTGGCACGCCCTCGACCGCGCCCTCGCCTTCGCCCGGCCGAACGGCCTGGTGCGCCCGTTCGCCCTCGCCGAGCCGCAGATCGGGCGCCTCCTGATCGACCATTCCGGCGGATTCGGCTCACTGGACCGGTTCGCGCAGGCGGTGCGCGGCCGGCTCGTCCCGCACGCCCCGCCCAGCGGCCTGACCGACCGCGAACAGGTGGTGCTGCAACGCCTGCCGTCCCAGCGATCCCTGGACGAGATCGCGTCCGACCTCACCGTTTCGGTCAACACCGTGAAGACGCACGTGCGGGCCATCTACGGCAAGCTCGGGGTGAACAACCGGCGGTCCGCGGTCGTGGTGGCGCGCCAGCACGGCCTGACCTGAGCCTCACCCGTCGTCCCGGCGCGGTGCGGACAGCAGCGCCTCGGCCCAGCGGGCCCGCGGGTCGACGTCCACCAGCAGGGCCTTGGCGAGCAGCGTCGCCGGCACGGCGAGAACGGCGCCGAGCGGGCCCAGGAGCCAGGTCCAGAACACCAGCGCCAGCACCGTGACCAAAGTGGACAGACCGACCGAGCCGGCCACGAACCGCGGCTGGATCAGCGACTGCACCACGAAGTTCAGCACGGCGTACACGACGAGCACCACGAACAGGCTGCGCCAGCCGCCGTCGAGCAGCGCGATGAGCGCGGGCGGGGCGACCCCGATCACGAAGCCCACGTTCGGGATGTAGTTGGTGACGAAGGCGAGCAAGCCCCACAGCAGGGCGCCCGGGACACCGAGCAGGGCGAGTGCGGTGGTGTCGAAGGCGGCCACGAGCCCGCCGAAGACGGTCGTCACGACCAGGTACCGCCGGGTGCCCGACGCGAAACCGCGCAGGGCCGCGGAAATCCACGGCCGGTCCCGCGCGATCCGGCCGAGGCGTTGCCCCGCCCACGCCGTTTCGGCGCTGAGGAACAGCAAGAGGGCGAAGAGGAAGGCCAGGTTCGTGACCAGGCCGCCGACGCCGGCGAGCAGGGAGCCGGCCAGGCCGACGAGTTTCCCGGTGTCGAGGGACGACACCATGGCGCGCAGCTCCGGTTCGCCGACCCCGAACCGGCCGAGGACGGTCAGCCCGTCGCGCAGCAGTTCGTCGACCCGCCCGGTGTAGTGGGGGAGCAGGGCCGACAGCTGCGCGACGGAAACCACGAAGACGAGGAAGAAGCCGAGCAGGATCGCGTACACGGTGACCACCAGCACGCCGACGGTCAGCCAGCGCGGCAGGCCCCGGCGTCGCAGCCAGGTCCGCACCGGATCGAGGGTGATCACGACGACGAGGGCGAGGAAGACCGGCCCGGCGAACCAGGCGACGGCCCGGATCCCGGCCAGCACGACCACCACGGCGGCGGCGCCCAGCAGCACGACGAGCGCGCGGGGGGTGCCGCCGGTCCCGTGGTCGTTCTCGGGTGGCCACGGGACCGGCGGCGGGTGCGCGCCGCCGCCGAACCGGTCGGCGAGTCCCCGGAACGGGCGATGCGCCCGCCGATCGCCGGTCGCGGCCCGGCGCCGCCGGGGCTTGCGGAACCGGCGGGCCGGCGGATCGGTGAGCGTTGCTCGCACCATGCGTACCTCCCGGAGACGGGCAGCGGCAGAGCCGATCGTGTCCGGTCCCGGTGCCCTGGTCGTCACCCGGCGCGGGCGAAAGCGAAGCACCCGCTGCGGCGCAAGTGGATCCGGCCCTCGCCGCCGCCGCGGTGTGCCGTGGGGGAGTGCGCCGGTATTTCGTCCCGGAGCGGGAGTGCGGTGCCAGGAGACACCATCACCGGCGCCGGGGAACTCGGCGCCGGTGATGCCGGGCAAACGGATCGGATTGTCGGTCCCGGGCTCCTGATCTCCGCTCAGGGGCCCGTGGCCGCGGCGCAGGCGAGGGCTGCGTCGAACAGGCCCACCCCCGTGGCGACGAGTGCGGGGGTGCAGATGGCGATCCGGACACCCGGGCTCGGGAAGGGGAGGGACGCCGCACCACAGATGCCCCGCTTGGTGGCGGTGAGAACGTAGCCTCGAAGCTCGAGGAAAGTGGTGCAGTCCCCCGCGCTTTCGACCGTGACGGGGCCTTCGCTCCGGACCGCTTGGGCCGTGCCGATGGATGAGAACGCCGCCGGCACCTGCACAGCGGGTTCGGATGCGCCGGCGGTTGTGGTTCCTCCGGTGATCGCGGCTCCGGCCGCGATCGAGACCAGTGCCGCTCGCTTCGTCAGGATTGTGATCTTGCGCAAGATTCTCTCCTTTGCGTGCTCGCTCGGTTCGGTGATGTGGTGACGAGGGTCAGCACGGCATGATTCGGTACACAGTGGACCAGCCGACACCCGAGCGTTGTACGGCGTAGGCCCCGGGCATGTTCCAGGTCGAGCCGGTGAGGAACTGGAGGAGTGGCTGGGTGCCACGCGTCTGGTTGTTCTCCCACGACCCCGTCGTGGACCACGGGATGACGTGCCACTGGCCGCACTGCTTCATGCCGATGTGCGCGCCGCCGAAGTACTCGCCCTGATAGGCGCAGAACCACTTGTAGTTCGCGCCGCCCTGGCACTCGGGGATGGGAGCCGCGGCGCTCAGGGCACGTGGCCGGGCCTCTCCGGGGACCGGGATGTTCAGCACCGCTCCGGGTAACTCGATCCGGTTCGGTGCGACCTGCCGGGCCTGGTCGCCCAGCTTCGACAAATACCGGGCGACCGTTTCCTGAAGGCCGCCGGCTTGCTCTTCGGACAGCCCGGCGGCGCGCGCCTGGCCGACGAAGTCCGAGGAACTCTCCGCCGCGGTGGCCGGTGTGGACATCAGCACCGTGGCCATGAGCGCTACCACCGCGCCCACAACACGGGAAAGCTTTGTCGGCATTTCTTTATCCCCCTTCTCGTGGATCGGCACTCCGTTGTCGGAGTGCCGCGGGTTACCCGTTCCGCCGCACCGCCCAAGGTGGGCCACCGGTTCACCCTGACTTCACCGCGTTGTGGCAATCGCCTGGTCAGCGGTCGTCCGGCGGGGTGCGGGTGGAGTAGTAAGGAAGAGGGGGAGGTGGGCATCGTGGCGATGGAGCTGCGGGTGCTCGGACAGGTCGAGTTGCGGGTCGATGGCCGGGTGGTGGAGGTCGGTCACGCGCGGCAGCGGTGCGTGCTGGCGGTCCTGCTGGTGGAGGCGAACCGGGTCGTCACGACGGAGCAGCTGCTGGACCGGGTGTGGGCGGACCGGTTGCCGTACAACGCCCGGCGGGTGGCGAGCAACTACGTGTCACGGCTGCGACGGCTGCTGGTGGGCGACGTCGCGGTGGTGCGCCGGGGCGGCGGGTACGTGCTGGAGGTGGATCCGGAGGCGGTGGACCTGCATCGGTTCCGCCGGCTGGTGGAGCAGGCGCGCGGGCGCGAAGACGCACGGGCGCTGGCGCTGTTG
Source organism: Amycolatopsis kentuckyensis (assembly GCF_002155975.1). GTDB lineage: Bacteria > Actinomycetota > Actinomycetes > Mycobacteriales > Pseudonocardiaceae > Amycolatopsis > Amycolatopsis kentuckyensis. The sequence continues at coordinate 92 of NZ_MUMI01000486.1, read as the reverse complement.
GAGGAGGCGGCGGGGCTGTGGCGAGGTGAAGCCTTCGAAGGCCTGGAAACGCCGTGGATCGCCACGGTCCGCGAAGGCCTGCTGCGCGAGCG
>NZ_MUMI01000485.1 GCF_002155975.1 Amycolatopsis kentuckyensis | reverse complement strand
GCCCGCTGCGCACCGCGCGGGCGGCGGCCTGGGAAGCACACAGCCTGACCGTCGTCACGGACGGCCGGTTCGAGCTCGGGCTCGGCACCGGGCGGCCGGAAATGCGGCAGCAGGCCGGAGAACTCGGGCTGCCGTACGGCTCGGGGCAGGACCGGCTCGACTCGATTTCCGAGACGGTGGACCACGTCCGCCGGCTCGACGGCGACGCGCACACGCCGGTGATGATCGCCGCCGGCGGGCCGAAGGCGCGCCGCCTGGCCGGTCTGAAGGCCGACATCGTCACGATGGCCGGCGGCGTGCTGACCACTCGCGACGAAATGACCGGGCACGTCGAGGAAGTCCGGTCGGCCGCCGGTGACCGGGACATCGAGTTCGCGATGAACATCTGGGTCGTCGGCACCGAGGTGCCGCCGTGGATCCGCGGCTTCATCGGCGTCGACGCCGAGACGCTCATCGAGCACGACTCCCTCGGCCTGCTCCGCGGCGACGTCGACGACATGGTGGCGGAGCTCGAACGCCGCCGCGAGGAGCAGGGCGTGTCCTACTTCAGCGTCAACGGTGCGTTCCTCGAGGAGTTCGCGCCGGTGGTGGAGCGGCTGTCGGGGAAGTGAGCGTGGCGGGGTCGGTGTTGGCGCCGCAGAGCAGGACGGCCACGCGTTCGCCCGGCGCGGGCCGGTAGGCACCGGAGAGCAGGGCGGCGAACGCGGTCGCCCCGCCGGGTTCGGCGGCGAGGCGGTAGCGGTCCCACAACGCCGCGCCGGCTTCGGCGATCGCGGCGTCGTCCACCAGCACCGAGCCCGCGTTCGTGCGGGTGGCGACCGCGAAGGCGATGTCGCCGAGCCGCGTCGCGCCCAGCGAGTCGGCGGCGATACCGGAGACGCCGACCGCGACCGGCTCACCCGCGGCCAAGGCCGAATGCAGCGTCGGGATCGTGCGTGGCTCGACGCCGACCACGCGGGCCCGGCCTTCGACCGCGGCGGCCACGCCGGCCAGCAGCCCGCCGCCGCCGACCGCGACGAGGATCGTGTCCAGGCCGCCCGCCTGCTCCAGCAGTTCGAGGCCGAGGGTGCCCTGCCCGGCGCAGATGTCCGGCTGGTCGTAGGCGTGGCAGAAGAGCTCGCCGGAGTCCGCGGCGTGCTTCACGGCCGCGTCGTAGGCGTCGGCGTACTTCTCGCCGACCAGCTCCACCGCCGCGCCGAACTGCCGCAGTTTCGCGACCTTCACGGCGGGGGCGGTCGTGGGGACGTAGACCCGGGCCGGGAGGCCGAATTCCCGGGCGGCGTAGGCGACGGCGAGGCCGGCGTTGCCGCCCGAAGCGGCCACCACCCCGGCTTGCTCCCCGGCGGCGATGATCCGGTTGAAGGCGCCGCGGGCCTTGAACGACCCGGTGTGCTGCAGCTGCTCCAGCTTGAACCACACGCCTTCGTCCGCGGCGAGCACCGGCGTCCGGCGAACCCGGCCCTCGATGCGCGCGGCCGCCCGTTCGACATCCGCTGTGCTGATCATGGCTCCCAGCATGCGCGCGGCCGGCCGTAAGCACCAGCGACGTCTCCTATGCTGGATTAAGCAGAACTTACGGCTGGAGGCTTCCGTGCTCGACGCCCACCGCCTGGCCGTGCTGGCCGAGGTCGCGCACGCCGGCTCGATCGCCGCGGCCGCCCAGAGACTCGCCTTCACGCCGTCCGCCGTCTCGCAGCAGCTGGCCAAGCTGGAGCGCGACGTCGGCGCCCGCCTGCTGGACCGCCACGCCCGCGGCGTCACGCTCACGCCGGTCGGGGCGGCGCTGCTCATCCACGCCGAGGCGATCGTCGGCGAGTTGCGCACGGCGGAGCGGACGGTCCGGGCGCTGCTCGACGAGGAGCTCACCGTCGGCACGTTCGCGAGCGCGGGGATGACCCTGGTCCCGGCCGCGCTCGCCGACTTCCGCCGCGACCACCCCGGTGTGGCGCTGCGGCTGCTGGACCTCGAGCCGCCGGACGGGTACGGCCTGGTCAGCTCCCGCGAGCTCGACCTGCTGATCACCCACCGGTACCCCGGCGCGCCCCTGCCCGACCCGCGCGGCCTGCAGCGGTCGCTGCTGCGTTCGGAGCGGTTCCGGCTGATCCTGCCGAAGGGGCACGCGAAGGCGCGCGCCCGCCGGCTCACGCTGGCGGAGCTGGCCGCGGAGGACTGGATTTCCGGCAGCCCGGGCGTGCCCAACCGAGCCTGCCTCGAGCAGCTCGCCGACAGTGCGGGCGTCCGGTTGCGGGTGGCGTACGAGACCCGGGACTACCAGGTGATCGTGGCACTGGTCGAGGCCGGCCTGGGCATCGCGTTCGTCCCGGAGAGCGTGCTGGAGCGCGTGGGCCCGGCCCGCGTCGAGGTGTGTGACGCGGCGGACGCCCGGCCGGCGCGGGACATCTTCCTGGTGCACCACCGGCGGCCGGGCCGGCTGGTGACCGAGATGGTGGCGCGGCTCAGCCGGTGACCCGGCCCACCGGACGTCCCGCGCTCTCGAACCGCGCCGAGGCCGTCCGCAGCGCGTCCAGGCACGCCCGCACCGCGCCGCCGTCCTCCTCCCCGGCCCGGCAGATCGCGTAGATCGTGCGGCTCAAGGCCGGCCGCGTGGTGAGGATCCGCACCCCGTCGGGCAGCCGGTCGCGGGCCAGCCGCGGCACCAGCGCCGCGCCGACGTTGCCGGCCACCAGGGCCAGCTGGGTCGGGTAACCGCCGACCGTGCAGCTGATCCGCGGCTCCAGCCGCTGCTTGCGCAGCACCTGCACGAGCCATGCGTGACACCCCGATCCGGCGCTCCAGCCGATCCACGGCACGTCGTCCACTTCGGACAGATCGACCGCCTTGCGGTGGGCCAGCCGGTGCCCGGCGGGCAGGGCGAGGTCCGCGACGTCGGAGAACAGCGCGACGCGCGTGGTCGACGGCGGGATCACCGTCGGGTGGTCGGTCCAGCTCTCCAGCACCGCGACGTCGAGGTCGCCGGCCAGCACGCGCGGCATCGTCTGCTCGGCCTCGCCCTCGTGCAGCGTCACCGCGAGCCGCGGGTGCTGCGCGGCGAGGGTGGCCAGCGCGGGCGGCAGCAGCGCGTGGACCGTCGTCGGGATCGCGCCGATCCGCAGCGGCCCGATGACGTCCTCGCGCAGCAGCTCCAGGTCGGCCTTCGCCGCGGCGACCTGCGCGAGGATCCGTTCCGCGTGCCCGGCCAGCACCTGGCCCGCCTTCGTCAGCCGGACGCCGCGGCCTCGCGGCTCCAGCAGCGGCTGGCCGGCCTCCCGTTCCAGCTTCGCCAGCTGCTGCGACACCCCGGACGGCGTGACGTGCAGGGACTCGGCCGCCGCGGCGACCGAGCCGTGGGTCGCGACCGCGTGCAGCGCCCGCATCCGCTCGAGTCCGAACACGGTAGTGATGCTACCGAATTCCAGGCAGAAACATTCGCTTGTCCTTGACAGTTGCCGCCCGCACGCTGGAGGCGTGCTCACGACCGACTCCACCCCGACGCGCACCCACCGCTTCGACCCGCGGCTGCTCGCCGCCCTCGGCAGCTTCTGCATCTCGCTGTCGTCGGTCTTCATCAAGGTTTCGCACGTCAGCGGCAGCACCAGCGCGTTCTGGCGCTGCCTGTTCGCCCTGCCGGTGCTGCTGGCGCTCGCCGGGCGCGAACGGCGGAAAGCCGGCCCGGCGCCCCGCCGCGTGCTCCTGCCGCTGCTGGCCGGGACCGGGCTCGGCCTGGACTTCGTGCTCTGGGGTGAGGCGATCCCGCGGGTCGGCGCCGGCATCGCGACCGTGCTCCTCGCCGTGCAGGTGGTGCTCGTGCCGCTGCTGGCCTTCGCGTTCCTGGCCGAGCGGCCGTCGAAGCGGTTCCTCGCCGCGGTGCCCGTGCTGCTCGCCGGGATCGTGCTGGCCGGCGGGTTCGCCGGCACCGGCTCGTTCGGCCCGGACCCGGTCACCGGCGCCGTCGCGGCGCTGCTGGCCGGCGCCGGGTACGCGGGCTACCTCTTCCTGATCCGGCTCAGCGGCGGCACCGGTACGCAAGCGCATTCGCTGGTGCTGGCCACGATTTCCGCCGGCGTGGTCGCCGTCGTGCTCGGCGTCCCGACCGGCACGCTCGACCTGACGCCGGGCTGGCCCGCGTTCGGCTGGCTGATCGCGCTCGCCGGTGTCGGCCAGCTGGCGGGCTGGCTGCTCATCTCCGCCGCGCTGCCCCGGATGTCCGCCACCACCGGGGCGACGCTGATGCTGCTGCAACCGGTCGGCGCGGTGCTGCTCGGCATCGGCCTGCTCGGGGAGACGCCCGGCCCGGCGCAGCTGATCGGGTGCGCCGGGGTCGTCGCCGCGGTCTGCTTCGCCGGGGGCGGACGATCTGCGCGCGAAGGCCGTCCCGGCTAACGTCGCCAGCATGCGGGTGCTGGTGGCGGGGGCTTCGGGGTTCATCGGCAGCCGGTTGTGCCCGGCGCTCGAGGCGGCCGGTCACGAGGTGCTCGCGATGACCCGCCACCCCGCGAAGTACCGTGGCGCCGGGAAAGCGGTCCGCGGCGACGTCGCCGACGTCGGCTCGCTGCGGGACGCGCTCAAGGGCGTCGAAGCCGCGTACTACCTCGTGCATTCACTCGACAGTGCGGACTTCAAGCGCCGCGACGCCGACGCCGCCCGCGCGTTCGCCCGGGCCGCGGAAGGCCTGCGCCGGATCGTCTACCTCGGCGGGCTCGGGGACGACGACGATGCGCTGTCCGACCACCTGGCCAGCCGGCGCGAGGTCGAGCGGCTGCTGGGGGAGACCGGCGTGCCGGTGACCGTGCTGCGCGCCGGGATCGTGGTCGGGCACGGCGGCACGTCGTGGGAGCTGACGCGGCAGCTGGTCGAGCACCTGCCGGCGATGGTGACGCCGCGCTGGGTGGGCACCCGCACGCAGCCGATCGCGGTCGCCGACGTCGTCCGCTACCTCGTGGGCGTCCTCGACCACCCGGAGGCCGCGGGCCGGGCGTTCGACATCGGCGGCCCGGAAGTGCTGGCCTACCGCGACATGCTGCAGCGGGTGGCGGCGATCGAGGGCAGGTCGCTGCTGATCCTGCCGGTCCCGCTGCTGTCCCCACGGCTGTCGTCGTACTGGCTCTCGCTCGTCACGGACATCGACGTCACCACCGGGCGGGCGCTGATCGACTCGATGACCAACGAGGTCGTGGTCCGCGACGACGCGATCCGCCGGATCGTCGAGTTCGAGCCGATGGGCTACGACGAAGCGGTCCTGCAGGCCCTGGGCGAGCGCGCGAAGAGCCGGCGGACGGCGTGAAGCCGTTTCTCGCCGCGGTGACCGCCGCCGGATCCGGCCTGCTCGGCGCCTCACTGGCCAGCCGTCCCGGCTCCCGCCGCTTCCACGTGCTCACGGCCTCGGTGGCGGCGACGTGGTTCGCCGGAGCCCAGGCGGCCGGACCGGTCCGCCGGGGCCGCCGGGACGTCGTCCAGCCGGTGGCGGCGGGTGCGGGCGCGTTCGGCGTGTTCTACGGCTGCGCACTGGTGGCCCGCCGCATCCCGCCGTTGCGCCGGGCGATCGCCGGAGTGCTGGACCACGCCCGCCGCGGCTCGACGGCCTCGGTGGCGGCGACGACGCTGGTCACGGGCGCGGCGGAGGAGATCTTCTTCCGCGGCGCCCTGTACGACGCGGCGGGGGCCCGGGTTTCCACGGCGGTGTACGTGCTTTCCACGACGGCGACCCGGAATCCGGCGCTGGTACTGGCATCGGCGGTGATGGGGACGGTGTTCGCGTGGCAGCGCGGCCGGTCGGGCGGGGTGCAGGCGCCGCTGCTGACGCATGTGGTCTGGTCGGCGCTGATGCTGGCCTTCATGCCGCGCCTGTTCCCGGTGGTCCTCGAACGCGGCGCCTGACGCTCAGCAGGGCGGCGGCGCTTCCCGGCAGGCCTCCACGCCCGTCTTGCGCGTCGCCTGCTGCAACAGCTCGTACAGCGTCTCCCGCTGCTCGTCGCTCAGCCCGCTGAACACCTCGTCCTCGACGGCCGTCAACGCGAACTCCGCCCGCGCCAGCAGCTTCGCGCCCACGTCGGTCAGCTCGACCAGGTGACGGCGGCGGTCCTCGGGTGACCGGCGCCGCGCGATCAGGTTCTCCGTCTCCAGCTCGTTGAGCAGGGTGACCACGTTCGTGCTGTCCATTTCCAGCGTCTTCGCCAGGTGCTGCTGGGAGCTGCCGCCGCCGTCGCGCAGGACGGTGAGGGTGATCAGGTGGCGCGGCCGCAGGCCGAGCGGGGCCAGCACCGACTCGCTGCGCAGCCGCAGCCGGCGCGCGAGGTGGTCGACCAGCGCGCCGCAGCGGTGCGGGGGCTGGTTGACGACCGGGAGCGAGGTCATCTGCCCAGTATATGGCCGTCCCAATGGTCGATGTGCTATCAATAGTTTGTCCAACACCAACGATCTATGGATGGCTAACGACATGGCTCATCTCCTGCACATCGACTCGAGCATCCAGGGCGACGCCTCGGTGAGCCGGCGGCTCAGCGCGCGGGCCGCGGCGGCGTGGCGCTCGGCGCACCCGGACGGCACGGTCACCTACCGCGACCTGGGCGTGAACCCGCTTCCGCACTTCGACGCGGCAGGGGGCCTGGCCAGCCAGGTCGCCCCCGATCAGCACACGCCGGAGCAGGCGGCGACCTGGGCGCGGATCGTGGAGGTCGTCACCGAGGTGAAGGCGGCCGACACCGTGCTTTTGGGCCTGCCGCTGTACAACTTCGGGCCGCCGAGCAGCGTCAAGACGTGGGTCGACCACCTCATCGCCCCCGGGCTTTCGATCGATCACGAGACCTACACCGGCCTGCTCGGCGGCCGCGACTTCGTCGTGGTGGCCAGCCGGGGTGGCGGCTACGGCGAAGGCACACCTCGCGAAGGCTGGGACCACGCCCAGCCGTGGCTGCCCCACGGCGTCTCCCTGACCGGGCTGGAGCCGCGGTTCATCACCGCGGAGCTGACGCTGGCGCCGGTGCGCCCGGCGATGGCGGACCTCGTCCCGCTCGCCGAGGAGAGCCTCGCGGCGGCGGAACGCGCCATCGACGAGCTGTGGGCGCCGGCCCGGGTCTGACCGGTCAGGAGTCCGCGGCGGCCGGCCCGATGTCGAGGAGCTGTTCGAAGAACCCGCCGATGCCCCGCTCCCGGTCCACGAGGTGCACTTCGAGGATCCAGTGCGACAGCTGCCCGGTGCGGTCCGGCCGCCGCATCGGGCCGTCGCTGCCGGGGGCGATGTAGGAGTCGATGCGCGCGCCGTCGATCGTCTCGTGGGGGAACTGCCCGACCAGGTGGCCGGCGATCTCGCCGCCGAACTCCCAGCCCGCCTCCCGCGCCAGCTTCACCATGTGCGCGTACAACTCGGCACCCGTGACGTCCGGCCGCGCGGCGAAGTACGCGCGGCCGGCGTCGAACACCGCCGGCAGGGTGTCGCGCAGCCGGTGCTTGACCGGGTCGTCGCCCAGGACGAACGTCCGGCCGAAGTCCGCTTCGAACTCCTCGAAGATCGGGCCGAAGTCGGCGAACACGATGTCGTCGGCGGCCAGCACCCGGTCCGGCGGGTTTTCGCGGTACGGCCGCAGCGTGTTGACCCCCGCCCGGACGATCCGCTTGTGCCAGTACCGGCGGATGCCCAGCAGGTCACCGGCCAGGTCGCGGATCGCGTCGCTCGCCTCGGTCTCCCGCACACCCGGGGCCAGGATGCCGCGCCCGGCCACCGCCGCGAACAGCTCGACCGCCTTCGCCTGCGCGTCGAGCAGCCGTTCGACGCGCACGGCCTCGTCCTCGAGCAGCTCACCCATGGCCCCGACGGTAGCAACGCCCGGCCCGGGCGGTACCGTGCCGCGGCGGGCGGACTGACGTGGCGCGGCACGGGCCGGGCCTTGGGCGAGGAAGGTCGGGTTTGAGCGCGCACACCTCCCAGATGGACGACATCCGGCTCGTCGCGCAGCCCAGCGCGCTGCCGGTGACCGAGCTGTTCGTCCGCCTGATTCTCACCGACTGGTCCCTGCTGCCGATGCTCGAGCAGGTGACCGCCACCGCGAAACGCCTGGTCGAGGCCGTGATCGACGCCAGCGACCCGAAGGCTCCCGCCTTCGTCACGCTGCGGCTGCGGCTGCGCGCCGAGGTGCTCTCGATCGAGGTCGACGACGACGTGCCCGGACGGCCGGACACCCCGGCCCGGCCCGGCGAGCGGCTCGGCGTCTCGCCCGCCGAAGGTGGCGGCCGCACCACCTGGTGCGAACTGGCGCTCCCGGGTGGCATGAGCGCGCGGCAGGTGCGCCTGCCCCGGCGCCAGGACCGCCGGACGCTCGTCGACGAGCCCGTCTCCGGCGATCCGGTGGCCGCGGACCCGGAGGTCCTGGAACGCCTGCTGACCCGGCTGAGCGGCTGGTCCGGCCAGAGCTGAACGCTTTGCCCCGCGCGTCCGTGCCTCCAGGCAGGGGATGATGCGGACGCGAGGAGGCAGCCGCCGTGCGGATCGTGATCGCGGAGGACGACGCCCTGCTGCGCGAAGGGCTGGTGCTGCTCCTGCGCAGCGAGGGGTTCGAGGTCGCCGCCGCCGTCGACCACCCCGGCGACCTGGTGGCGTCGGTCGAGACCGAGGAACCGGACCTGGCCGTCGTCGACGTCCGGATGCCGCCGACGTTCACCGACGAAGGGCTGCGCGCCGCCCTCGAAGCCCGGCGCCGCGTCCCCGGCCTGGCGATCCTCGCGCTGTCGGCGTTCGTCGAAGACGGCTACGCGGGCGACCTCCTGGCCGCCGGCGGCGGGGGAGCCGGGTACCTGCTCAAGGAGCGGGTCGGCAAGCCCGAAGAGTTCCTCGACGCCCTCCGGCGCGTCGCCGCCGGCGGCACGGTGCTGGACCGGGACGTCGTGGCGGTGCAGCTGGCCCGGCCCCGGCCCGGTGACCCCGTGGCGACGCTGACCCCCCGCGAGCGCGAGGTCGTGGCGTTGCTGGCCGAGGGCCATTCGGTGCCGACGATCGGGCGGCTGCTCGGCATCGGCACCACCGCCGCCCGGCAGCACGCCGGGGACGTCAGCACGAAGCTGCGCGTCCCCGACGGCGCCCAGGCGATGCTCAGCTACCTGCGGGCGTGAGCACTTCGGCCTGCCGCTCGCGGTACTTCGCCACGTTGGCGAGCTTGACGTCTTCGTAGCCGCGGATGACGTCGGGCAGTTCGGCCAGGGCCCGCGTTCGGGCGGCGTCCCCGGCCTGCAACGCCTGCAGGACCACGCTGCGGTAGTCCTCGATCAGCTCGCGCTCGACCCGCCGCACCTCGGCGCGGCCGAACGGGTCGAAGCGGGTCCCGCGCAGCCGTCGCAGCGCGTGGAGCAGCCGGAACGCCGGCCGGAACCACGGGCCGAGACTGATCTTGCGCCGCATCCCGAGCGCCCGCAGGACCGGCGGGTGCAGCCGGTAGGCGTACCGGGTGCCCACGCCGAACTGCTCTTCGAGCCCGTCGGTGAACGCCGGGTCCAGCGACAGCCGGGCGACCTCGTACTCGTCCTTGTAGGCCATCAGCTTGTACAGGTGCTTCGCGACGGCCTCGGTGATCTCGGTCGGCCCGTCCTCCAGCACCCGCACCCGCTCGACGAACTCCGCGTACGCGCGGGCGTAGGCCTTGTCCTGGTAGGCGACCAGGTCGGGGATCCGGATGTCGAGCAGGCGCGCCAGCTCGGAGCCGGGCTCGGCGTGCACCAGGGCCCGCATCGCGTTCGGCTTCGTCGTCGAGGGCTTCGCGGGTTCCGTGGCTTCGGCCGGGGGCTCGGCGACGAGCAGGCGGCCGCGGCGGAACGCCTGCAGGTTCGCGGCGACCTGCGTGCCGTTCAGCTCGATGGCGCGTTCGATCGCCGACGCGGGCAGCGGGATCGCGCCGGTCTGGTAGGCCGCGCCGAGCTGGAGCACGTTGGCGAACTGGTCGTCGTCGAAGAGCTCCTCGGCCAGGCCGCGCGCGTCCAGCGACACCGTGCGCCCCGCCGCGGCTTCGAGGGGCGCGAGCACGCTGCCGGGGGCCGGGAAGGACACCGTCGTGTCGACGACCATCCGGCCGGTCGGGACCTCGGTCGTGGAGACGACGGCCGTGGTGCGGGCCGGATCGGCGACCCCGAGGTTCGCCGCGTCCGCGCCGACCAGCGCGTCGCAGGCCAGGTAGAGGTCGCACTCGCCGGCGGCGAGCTTCGGCGCCTGTTCGACCGGTGCTGCCGTCACCTTCAGGTCGGAGACGACCGCGCCGCCCTTCTGCGCGAGCCCGGTCTGGTCGAGCGTGCGGACGTGCCGCCCGTCGAGCACCGCGGCGGTGGCGAGGATCTGCGTCACGGTGACCACGCCGGTGCCGCCGATGCCGGTGATCCGCACGGTGAAGTCCGTGTTCCGGATTTCCGGCGCGGGGACGGCGTCGGCGGCCAGCTCGGCGGCCTTCCGGTGCCGCTTCTTCCCGGACGGCACCACGGTGACGAACGACGGGCAGTCCCCGGCCAGGCAGGAGTAGTCGACGTTGCACGAGGACTGGTGGATCGCGGTTTTGCGGCCGAACTCGGTGGTGACCGGCTGCACGGACAGGCAGTTCGACTTCGTGCCGCAGTCGCCGCAGCCCTCGCAGACGCGCTCGTTGACGACCACCCGCGTCGCGGGCGCGGCCTGCTTGCCGCGCCGGCGCTTCCGCCGCTTTTCGGCCGCGCACTCCTGCTCGTGGATCAGCACGGTGACGCCCTTGACCGCGGCCAGTTCCTCCTGCGTGCGCAGGAGTTCGGACCGGTCGCGGACCTCGACGCCGGCGGGCGGCTTCCGGTGCTTCCCCGGCGCGTCGCTGGTGATCACGACCCGCTTCGCGCCCTCGACGAGCAGCAGCTGGGCGACCTTCTCGACGGGCAGCCCGCCGACCGCGTCCTGGCCGCCGGTCATCGCCACGGCGGAGTTGTAGAGGAGCTTGTAGGTGATGTTCACGCCGGCGGCGACCGCCGCGCGCACGGCGAGGCTGCCGGAGTGGGTGAAGGTGCCGTCGCCGATGTTTTGGACGAAGTGCTGCGCCTCGACGAAGGGCGCCATGCCGATCCACTGGGTGCCTTCGCCGCCCATCTGCGTCACGCCGAGGACGGTGCCGACCTGGTCGGGCTCCATGAACAGGGCCATGGTGTGGCAGCCGATGCCGCCGCCGACCAGCGTGCCTTCCGGGACCTTCGTCGACGAGTTGTGCGGGCAGCCCGAGCAGAAGTACGGCGTGCGGGCGAGCAGCGGGACGGCGATGCGTTCGCGGCGGCGGCGTCCCCGGTAGGCCTCGACCGACGGGATGTCCGCCGGCAGGACCCTGGCCAGGCCGGCGGCGATGCCGTCCGGGTCCAGCTCGCCCAGTTCGGTGAACAGCGTCCGGCCGTCGTGGTCCTTCTTGCCGAGGATCCTGGGCGCGTTCGGAACGCCGTAGAGGATCTCCTTGAGCGCGGTTTCGACGAAGGCACGTTTCTCCTCGACGATGATGATCTCGTCGAGCCCCTCGGCGAATTCGCGGACGATCGTGGGCTCCACGGGGTGGATCGCGCCGAGCTTGAGGATGCGGATGCCGTGCGGTTCCTTGTCCAGGCCGAGGGTGCGCAATGCCTGCTGGAGGTCCAGATAGGACTTTCCGGCGGAGACGATGCCGATCCGGTCGGCCGGTCCGCGCCGGGTGATCCGGTTGATCCCGCTCGCCCGCAGGTAGTCGAGAGCGAGCGGCAGCCGGACGGTGAAGAGGCTGCGCTCCAGCTCGGCGAGGCCCGCGCCGAGCAGGCGGGACGTCGGCGTGTGCCAGTAACCCCTGCTGATCTCCGGCGCGCTCCATTGTGGACTAACAGTGGCGGTGCCGGACGCGTCGGCGACGTTGGCGACGACCTTCAGCGACGTCCACAGCCCGCTGGCCCGCGACAGTTCGACGGCGTGCATGCCGAGGTCGAGGACGTCTTGGGCGTCGGCGGGGAAGAGGACGGGGATGGCCAGGTCGGCGAGGGCGAGCTCGGACGCGCAGGGGACGGTGGAGGACTTCGCGTTGGGGTCGTCGCCGACGAGCGCGACGGCGCCGCCGCGCGGGTCGGTGCCGGCCAGGTTGGCGTGGCGGAGGGCGTCGGTGGCCCGGTCGAGACCGGGCGCCTTGCCGTACCAGAAGCCGGTGACGCCCCGTTGCCCGCCGGCCCCCGCGACGAGCTGGCTGCCCATGACCGACGTCGCGGCGAGCTCTTCGTTGAGGCCGGGCCGGTGCACGACGTCGTGCTTCTCGAGCAGCGCGGCGCGGCGGCCGAGTTCGAGGTCGTAGCCGGCCAGCGGCGAGCCTTCGTAGCCCGAGACGAAGACGGCGGGGTCGCCGCCGTGCGCGCGGTCGTGGCGGACGCGGTCGAACAGCAGCCGGACCAGGGCCTGCACCCCGGTCAGGTGCACGGTTCCCGCTTCCCGCAGGTAGCGGTCCTCCAGCGTGAACGTCTCCACGGCACGCTCCCTTCTTTCGGGGCACGATGCGACGTGGGCCACACGCACGCAACAGGGCTCTCCATTTTGGGGGTTCGGACGCAAACTTTGATGGCTGTTCGCTCATCTTGGCGCTGATTTTTGCGCCAGACTACGCTGTGACGCATGCCCGAAGAGCTGCTCGACGCCACCGACCACGAGATCCTCGGCCTGCTGCGCGAGGACGCCCGCCGCACGCTGTCCGACATAGCGGGCCGCGTGACGCTGTCCACGGCGGCGGTCAAGCGCCGCATCGACCGGCTGCGGGAGAGCGGGGTGATCACCGGGTTCACGGTCCAGGTCGACCACGCGAAACTGGGCTGGGGGATCGAGGCGTTCACCGAGTTGAGGTTCGTGGGGAACACCAAGGTGGCGGAGATCCTCCGGACGACGACGCGGATGCCGGAGGCCCAGGCGGTCTTCACGATCGCGGGCGACCCGGACGCACTGGTGTGGCTGCGGGTCCGCGACATGGCCCACCTGCAGAAGACGATCGACGAGATCCGCCGGCACCACCAGGTGACGGGGACGAAGACGTTGATCGCGCTGGAATCCTGGTCCCGGTAGCGGTGGAGGTCGTGACGCTGGCGCAGCGGCCGGACCTTGCCGAGGCGGTGTATGCGATTCCTTATCCGCCGGAGTCGCCTCGTTTCATGGAGGGCAGCCTGACGAGCTTGCTGGTCCGGGGGCGCCGGATGGCTCGGCGGTGGCCTCATCTGGTGGTGGCGCTGCTCGAGGATGGGGTACCGGTGGCGCGGGGGATCATGGTGCCGTTCCGGGGTCGGTCGCCGTTTCCTTCTCGTGGCTGGGACGAGGTGGTCGTCTGGGCTGCCGAGGACGCTCTCGACGGGGTTGCTCCGGATACCGCTTGTGGTCTGGAGATCGCGGTGGATCCTTCGTGTCAGGGGCGAGGTCTGTCTTCTGTCGTGCTGACTGCCATGCGGGAGGTTGTTGTCGAGGCAGGTCTTTCGTCTCTCGTCATTCCTGTTCGGCCGCCGGACAAGGCTCGGGTTCCTGGTGTGTCGATGGCCGACTATGCCTCGGCTACTCGTCCTGACGGGCTTCCGGTCGATCGGTGGCTGCGTACCCATGTTCGTGCCGGTGGGGTGATCGCTGGGGTTGCTTCCTGTTCGGCGACTGTGCAGGGGTCTTTGGCTTCTTGGCGTCGGTGGACTGGGATGCCGTTCGATCGTGACGGGTTGGTTGTTGTTCCCGGGGCTCTTGCTCCGGTGTTTGTGTCTACTGTGGATGATTTTGCTGTGTACGTTGAAGCCAATGTTTGGGTTTCCCATGCTGTGGCTGGGTTTTAGAGATGTGGGTTCTCTGCGCTTCGGTGGTCTGGGGTTGTACCCGTTCGAGTGATGAACTTGTGTTCGATGCTCGGTAATCTTGATCTATGTCCGACAACGCGAGCTCTTCCCCCGAGGCGGTGGCCTTCGCCGACCGCATCGGTGAGCTGCTTGCGTGTATGCGGTCGGCGGAGGCTGAGCTGGGTGCGGTGCTGGTGGAGATCGAGCAGCGTGGGGTGATGGAGCTGTTCGGGTATCGGTCGGTGGCTCGTCTTTTGGAGCACCTCGGCGATGTTCCGAAGCTGGTCGCCGAACGTCTTGTGAAGCGTGCTCGCGTGCTGAACCCCGGCCGTAACCTTGACGGCAGCCCGATCCCGGCTCTCGCGCCCGCCACCGGGGCTGCCGCTCTGGCGGGTCGGTTGAGCAGCCCGATGATCGATGCGATCACGGGTGTTCTCGCCGAGGTTCCGGTGGAGCATCGCGACAGCGCCGAAGCCGACCTGCTGACCTTCGCCGCCGAGGCCGGGCACAAGCAGGTCGCAGTCCTCGGCGCCCGCATCCTCGCCCACCTCAACCCCGACGGTGCGGAACCCGCCGACACCGAACCAGTGGCCCCGTCCCGGGAGTTGTTCCTCCGCCGCCGAAGATCCGGCACCTGGGAACTCAACGCCCGATTCGATGACGAGACCGGCACCCGCGCCAGCGCCCTGCTGGACGCCCTGGCCGAACGCCGCACCAGCGACGACGGCCCCGACCACCGCACCCAGCCCCAGCGGTATGGCGATGCTTTCTCCGACGCGATCGACCTGGCCCTCAATTCCCCGGACCTGCCGATGCAGGCCGGGGAGCGAGCCCACGTCATGGTCGCGGTCTCCCTCACCGACCTCCAGTCCGGCATCGGCACAGCCACCCTCGGCGACACCGGCACCATGTCGGCCGCCGACGCCCGCATCCATGCCTGCGACGCCATGATCATCCCCGCGGTCCTCGGCGACAAGAACGAACCGCTCAACCTGGGTCGGCTGCGCCGCTTGATCTCCGCCGGGCTCCGGCGCGCCCTGTTTCTACGGGACCGGGGCTGCGCGTTCCCCGGTTGCCACCGCCCACCCCGGCATTGCCAGGGTCACCACATCCGGCACTGGGCTGATGGCGGCCGCACAGACCTGAGCAACCTGGTGCTGATGTGCGCCCACCACCACCGGCTCCTGCACCGCTCCGGCTGGGAAGTCCGCATCGCCGCCGACGGTCTGCCGGAGTTCCTGCCACCGCTGTTCATCGACCGGCGCCGAAAACCCCGGCGCAACAACCTCCACGAACCGCTGCCTTTCGCAGCCTGAACATGGGACAGGCCCGCAGCCACACGGCTGCGGGCCCACGCCCACGCCACTGTGCCGACGGAACCACAACCCACTTCCGCCAACAACCGCTTCCCGACCCGACAGGCAAACCCGGGCACCGCGTCACCGAACGAACCCGGCAGCGCAGCTACCCGCCCCCTGGCGGCCCGCATCGCAAGTCTGGCAACAGGCGTTCCGCATCGTAAGTCGGGCAACAAACGGCCCGCCCCGCAAGTCGGCCAGGGGCACCATTCGCCAAGCAACCGGTGACCCGCCCTTGCCCGGCAAGTCCATCGCTGCCCGGCAAGCGGGGAACCCGCACCTGCATCCGGCAACTCCATCGCCCGGGCGACCCGCGCCGCACGCCCGCCCGGCCTCAGCCGCGCAGGAGGACTCCGCTATTCCGCTCTCGCTCGAAGAACGTCTCCGGCCACTCGATCGAGTCCGGCGGTGCGTCGATCGCCGCAGCTCGGCGGCGGAGTTCCGTCAGGTACTCCGGGTCCAGGACCGCCCGGGCCGACAACGGCTCGCGCACCAGGAGATCCGCCGGGCCCTCATACATGTACGCGTCCACCCCCGGATATCCGCGCGTTCCCGGCGGGTAGTCGCGGTTGACCGGGAAATACGTCGTCTCCAGGGAGCCCAGCCACGAACCCTTCAGCGGCACCAAAGCCGGCCATGGGCCCAGCTGTCGCTCCAACCGGGCGTTGTCCGTGGTGAATCCTCGGTGGTCCGCGATCACATACGCCGCCCCCGGGTACTCGCGCTCGAGCTGGGCTACCGCGCCGCTGCCTCCGTCGTGGGTCAAATGGCCCAAGCCGAACAGCATCAATGCCTTGCGGTTCTTCTGCAGCACCTGGGTCTTCACCACCGAGACGATCGATGCGTCGCGGTCCAGGAACGGCTCCAGGTCGGCCGGGGTCTGGATGTGGCTCCACTCGACCGGTGGGTCGGTTGCCAGTACGCGGATCTTGCGCGCTGCGGGCAAAGTCGTGTTGACCTGGCGGACCAGGGCGAACAGCTGCTCGTAGAACGTCGAGAACCCGCAGCTCGGCTGCGTTGTGTCGCGCCACACGTGGCTGATCTCCGGGACCGCCGCCCCGGCGATGTACGCGTCCAGCACCGGCTGGAGGCGCGCGTTGCCGCACTCCACCGCTATGTCGTTCACCCGGCCCGGGAAACGGGGGTCGCGGATTAGGTCGAACACGAACGTTCCTACGTCGGGGCTGGACTTCGCCACGATTGCGTGGCTGTCGAACGCGGCCAGCAACGTCGTCACCGGGTCGGGGCGTTGCTGGCCCGCGTCCGCCGGTGCCGCGAGCAGAACACAGGCCATCAGGACGGCCAAAAGGATTCGCATGAGAGTTCCTCGGGTAGTTCCCCCACTGTCCTACGACTGTAGGACAACTCGGCCAGCATTCAGGGGCGCCCGGGGTCGTGTCAAGGGTGGATCAGTGGCGGAATGCCTCCGCCAGCCACCACGATCCGCCGTCGTCGGCGATCTTGGCGTCGATCACCAGGGGGTTCGACCGTGGCCCCGCCAGCCAGTCGCGGACCGGGGACAGGTCCGCGGCCGACCGGACCGTGAGGCCCGTGCAGCCGAAGCCGCGGGCGATCGCCGCCAAGTCGGAATCCGGGAAGCGGACCGTGGTCATGTCCGCGTCGCCGAAGTGGTGGACCTCCGCTCCGTACGCCGCGTCGTTGTAGACGATCACCACCAGGGGCAGGCCCAAGCGGACCGCCGTGTCCAGTTCGGACAGTGCCATGTGGAACCCGCCGTCGCCCGTGCCCAGGACCGGCAGGCGGTCCGGGCGGGCCAGCGCCGCTCCGATGGCCGTGCCCAGGCCCAGGCCGATGCTCTGGAACGCCTGCGTGAAACAGAACCCCTGCTCGTCGGGCACCGACAGGTACGCGCTCGGGTAGCCCATGAAATTGCCCGAGTCGATCGAAACGATCCGTTCGGACGGCAGCAGCTCGTCCAGGAGCCTGCTCAGTGTCCGCGGATCGATCCGGCCGTCACCCGACAGGTCTTCGTGTTCGACGTCGTTCCAGCGCCCCGCCGCGATCCGGGCCGCCACCTCGTCCGTGCGGTAGCCCGTACGAACGGAGGTCAGGGCGAGGACGTCCGA
Source organism: Amycolatopsis kentuckyensis (assembly GCF_002155975.1). Classification (GTDB taxonomy): domain Bacteria; phylum Actinomycetota; class Actinomycetes; order Mycobacteriales; family Pseudonocardiaceae; genus Amycolatopsis; species Amycolatopsis kentuckyensis. The sequence continues at coordinate 8,653 of NZ_MUMI01000485.1, read as the reverse complement.
CGCGGTGCACGCGACGTCGCCGACGACGCCCAGGTCGATCGGGCGGTGGGCGCCGAGCGCTGCCTGCTCGATGTCGACCTGGGCCAGCTTCGCGTGCGGGCTCAGCAGCTTGCCGTGGCGGGTGGTCCACATGTTCAGCGCGCAGCCCCAGCCCACGACCAGGTCGGCCCCCACGATCAGCTCGGCCGCCGCCGGGGACGCGAAGCCGCCCGAGATGCCCAGGGCGAACGGATCGTCGTGGAACAGGCCGTGGGCCACCGCGGACGTCGCCAGCAGCGCGCCGCACCGGGCGGCCAGCTCTCGCAGGACGTCCCCGCTCGAACGGGCGCCGCGGCCGGCGATGAACACCGGACGCTCGGCCGCCGCCAGGAGGTTCGCCAGCGCCGCCACCGAAGCGGCGTCCGGCCGGACCGGGGCGGGGCCGGCCGGCACCGGCAGCGAAGGCAAGGCGGGCGCCGGCAGCGAAGGCAAGGCGGGTGCCGGCCGGGCCTGGACGTCGAGGGGCAGGTTCAGCACGACCGTCCGGCGCTGCTGGCGTGCGGTCCGGAACGCCCGCACCGTGTCGGCCACCGCGCTCTCGGGCGAGTGCACGCGCTCCGGCACCGCGCCGACCGCCGCGGCCAGGCCGTCCTGGTCGATGCGGAAGTTCGACAGCACCGACGCGCCCGCGGAGTCCGCCGTGAGCACCAGCATGGGTGTCCGGCTCTTGGCCGCCTCGGTGATGCCGGTGACCGCGTTGGTCAGCCCGCAGCCCTGGTGCAGCGACAGCACCGACACCTCGCCGCTCATCCGGGCGTACGCGTCGGCCATGCTCGCCGCGCCGCCCTCGTGGCGGGCGGCGACGAACCGGACGCCGCCCGCGCGCAGCGCGTTGGTCACCTCGAAGTTGCCGCTGCCCACCACGCCGAACGCCGTGCCCACGCCGAGGCCGGCCAAGGTCCGGCCGACCAGTTCGGCGACGTTCACCGCTCGACCAGGGCCAGCACGCGGGCGGGACTGCCCGAGCCGCCGACGATCGGGAGCGGGGAGACCAGCAGCAGCACACCGGTCGGCGGCAGCGTCGCGAGGTTCTGCAACTGGGTCAGGCCGTGCTTGCCGGCGCCCAGCAGGAGCTCGTGGCAGGGGAACATCGGCTCGAGGCCGGGTGCCTGGCCCGCGTCGGTGCCGACCGTTTCGACGCCGAGGCCGGTGATCGGCGTTTCCTCGGCGAGCCACCGCGCGCACTCGGGTGACACGCCGGGGGTGTGCGAGCCGGCTTCGTCGGCGTTGAGGAACTCCTCCTGGTCGCCGCTGCGCGTGTCCCAGCCCGTGCGGTAGAGCAGCCAGCCGCCGTCGGGCAGCGGCCCGTGCTCCGCCGTCCACGCGCGGACGTCGTCGATCGAGAGCAGGAAGTCCGGGTCCTCGGCCGCCCGTGCGGAGAAATCGAGCACGACCGCCGGGGCCACCAGCGTCTTCAGCGGGACCTGCGAGACGTCGTGACCGTCCTTTCCGGACACCCAGTGCACCGGGACGTCCAGGTGGGTGCCGGTGTGCTCGCCGGTGTGGATGTCGTTCCAGTACCACCGCGGGCCGCGCTCGTCGTAGCGGCTGATCTCCTCCAGCCGGAACGGGATCGTGTTGGCGAACGGCTCCGGCAGCCGCAGGATCGGCGTGCTCGAACTCAGGGGAGCGGTCAGGTCGACGATCTCGATCGTCCCGCCCGCGATCGCCTTGCCGAGCTCGTCCAACAACGACATGCCTGCCTCCCGGTGCCGGTGTGCGTGTCCGATCACGACCCTATGCCTTGACAGGTGCGCACCGGGAGGTGTTGTCTTAATGTCGTAAGACAATAGGGAGGTTGAGCAGGGTGATCGAGTTCGTGCTCGACGGCCGTTCGCGCGTTGCCACGTACATGCAGCTCGTCGTCCAGGTGAAGCAGGCGCTGCGCGTCGGCCTGCTGCGGCCCGGTGACCAGCTGCCGAAAGTCCGGGACGTGGCCGAGGCGCTGGCGATCAACCCGAACACCGTGCTCAAGGCCTACCGCGAACTGGTGCTGGAGGGGCTGGCCGAAGGCCGCCCGGGGGTGGGCACGTTCATCACCGGCAGCCTGGCCGGGCCCTCGCTGGGCCACCAGGCGCAGCTGCGTGACGAGCTGGTGGCCTGGCTGGAACGCGCGGAAACCGCGGGGATGTCGCCCGACGACATCGCCGCCCTCATCGAAACCACGATCCGCGGCACCCGGGTGCCGCACGACCTGTCGTAGGGAGTCCGGAATGGAACTGGCGGTGGAAGCCGCGGCGCTGGGTAAGCGCTACGGCCGCACCTGGGCGTTGCGCGACTGCGCGCTGGAGGTGCCTGCCGGGCGGATCGCCGCGCTGGTCGGCCCGAACGGCGCCGGCAAGACGACGCTGCTGCACCTGGTCGTCGGCCTGCTGAAACCCGACGAGGGGGAGGTGCGCGTCTTCGGGCGGGCACCGGGCTCCGCGCTGGAGGACATCGGGTTCGTCGCGCAGGACACCCCGCTCTACCGCGACTTCACCGCGGCGGAGCTGGTCGTCATGGGCGGCAAGCTCAACCGCCGCCGCTGGGACGCCGCGCTGGCCCGCGACCGGCTCGCGATGCTCGGCATCCCGCCGGACAAGCCGGTGGGGAAGCTGTCCGGCGGCCAGCGCGCCCAGGTCGCCCTGGCCCTGGCGCTGGCCAAGCGACCCCGGCTGCTGCTGCTCGACGAACCCATCGCCAGTCTCGACCCGCTCGCGCGCCGCGAGTTCATGCAGACGCTGATGGGTGCGGTGGCCGAGAGCGAGACGACCGTGCTGCTGTCCTCGCACCTGCTCGCCGACCTCGAACGCAGCTGCGACCACCTGATCGTCCTGCAGCGGTCGCACGTCCGGCTGGCCGGCTCGGTCGACGAACTGCTCGCCGGCTTCCGCACGCTCACCGGCCCGCGGGCCGGCAGCGAATCCATCGCCGGGGTGGCGGAGGTGGTCCGGGTGAGCCACACCGAACGCCAGTCGACGCTGCTGGTCCGCCGCGGCGACGGCCCGATAGATCCACTGTGGACGGAGCATGAAGTGACCCTGGAAGACGTGGTGCTGGCGCACCTCGCCGAGGCGGAACCCCGCGTCCCCGCGTCCGCGTGGGAGGTGCCGGCATGATCTGGCTGGTCTGGCGGCAGCACCGCAGGCAAGCGCTGTTCACCCTCGCCGCCCTGGCCGCGCTCGCGGCGGTGATGGTGCCCACGGGCCTGTCGATGCACGCGAAGTACGACAGCCTCGGCCTCGGCGCCTGCCGGGCCGTGCTCGGCAGCGCGTCGATGATCACGCAGACCGACGCGGTCTCCCGCTGCGAAAACCTCGGCCACGAGTTCCAGCAGGAGTTCGGCGGCATGGTGTTCATCGCCATCCTGTTCGTGGTCCTGCCGGTGCTGGTCGGCGTGTTCTTCGGCGCGCCGCTGGTCGCCCGCGAGATCGAGCAGGGCACCCACCGTCTGGTGTGGACGCAGGGGGTGACCCGCCTGCAGTGGGCGCTGGCCAAGTTCGGCCTGGTCGGAGCGATGACCGCCGTGCTGTCCGTCGGGTACGCGCTGGGTGTGTCGTGGTGGTTCCAGCCGCTGGTCACCGCGAGCACCGGCCGGCTGAACTACCTCTCGTTCGACGTGCAGGGGATCGTCCCGATCGCGTACACGCTGTTCGCGCTCGCGCTGGGCGTCTTCGCCGGGACGTACTGGCGGAAGGTCCTGCCCGCCATGGGGATCGCGCTGGTCGGCTTCGCGGCCGTCCGCGTCGCGATCGAGGTGCTCGCCCGGCCGCGGTACCTGCCCGCGGAGAACGTCACGTTCGCCCCGACCGGCGGGCAGACGCCGAACCCGGCGTCGGGCAACTGGGTGATGGACGTCGGCGTCCGCAACGCGGCCGGGGACTTGGTCCTGCCGAACGCCCAGATCGGCCCGTGCCCGCCCGGCGGCTGCGCCGACACCGTGGCCGGTGCCGGCGCCCAGAACTGGGTGCAGTACCAGCCGGGGGACCGGTTCTGGCTCTTCCAGGGCATCGAGACCGGGATCTTCGTGCTTTTGGCAGCGGCGCTGGTGTTCTTCGCCGTCCGCCGGCTGCGCGTGATCGCCTGACACCGCCCACCGGACGCCGGCGCGGGTTCGTGAGTTTTCCACGGCCACCGGGAGTTCGGCGGCCGATCGGGTGATCTGCGGGGGTAAGCGGGCTAACCCGGCCCGGACTGTCGGTGCGGGGTCGTAAGGTCGCACCCGGTGAGGGAGCACAACGGTTCTGCCGAGGGGCGCGCGGGGGATCCGGAACCGTGGCGAGTGTGCCTGTTGAACTCGTCGGGCCGGGCACTGGGCGCCGGGATGCTGCTGGGCGAATCCACGGTGCTCACCTGTGCGCACGTCGTGCAGGCCGCGGGGGAGGAAGCGCTTTCGGGGGCGCACGTGCTGGTGCGGTTCGTCGGCGTGGACGGCATGCCGGAGACGCTCGCCGCCGTGCGGCCGGGCTGCTGGGTGCCGCCATCGGAGGACGGCCGCGGCGACATCGCGCTGCTGGACCTCGCCGAAGCGTTCCCCCACGTGCGAGGCGCTCCGTTGGTCCGGCTCGGCGCGGTGCGCGACCGGGTGGTCCACACCTACGGCTTTCCGGCGCCGCACCGCTACGGCGTCTGGGTGAACAACGCCGAACTGGCGGGCCCGGCCGGCGCCGCCGGGGAGTGGATCCAGCTCAACTCGCCGCTGCCCGGCGAGCGCGTGCGGCGTGGGTTCAGCGGCGCCGGTGTGATCGACAAGGCGACCGGTGCGGTGCTCGGCATGGTGGTCACCGAGTACACCGACGAGCGCGCGGGGCTCGCCTACCTGATCCCGGTCGAGGTGATCGTTCGGCACGTGCCGGACGTCGCCCGGTGGGTGGGCGAGCCGCCGCGGCCGTCGGCCGGCCCGCTGATCGTCGTGATCGGCGACCGCGACTCGGCCGTCCGGGAAGGTTTTCTGGCGCAGGTGCGGCGCGAGCGCCGGGGATCCGGCGAACGGCTCGACGCGATCGTGGACGCGACCGGCAAGACCACCGGCGAGGTCGCCGAGCACGTCAGTGCGGGCATCAGCACCGGGGAGGTGCTGACCGTGCTGGAGACCAACCCCGAGGATGTCGCCGTCGCGGTGACCGGCGTCGAAGACGCGCGGGCGCCGGAGAAAGTGCTCACCGACGTGGTGCGGCCGCTGGTCGACAAGGGCGCGACCGTGCTGCTCCAGTTCAGCAAGCCGGACTCGCCCGGGGTGCAGCTGGCCCGGCGCTGGGAGAACGAGCGCACCGCGCGGCGCCTGGACCGGCTGGCGCTGCTGGTCGAGATGGTGGAACACGAGGAGGACCGCACGCGGGAACGGGCCGCCCGGATCGGTTCGCACGCGGCGGTGCCCGGCAGTTCCGCGGATCTGCGCCTGCGGCTGGCGGCGCTGCGCTCGGCGGGCGAGCGGATCGAACCGGACCGGGTGCGGCGCGCCCTCGCGGCGACCGAACGAGACGCGGAAGCGGCCCGGTGGGCGCTGGTCCGGCGGTACGCCGAGCTCGACGCGCTGGCCGCCCGGCACGACGAACTGCACGGACGGCTCCGCGGCTACAACGCGAAGGCGACCGACGCCGGCCTGATGGAGGACGAAGAGCTGGCCGAGCTGTACCGCCCGGCCATGGCGGCGCTGACCCTGCGGCCGGACGAACCGGAGGCCGCGGCCGGGCTCGTCGAGCGGTACGTGCAGGCGGTCCGGAGCCGGCTGGAGGGCGCGTGACGACCGAAACCGCGTGGTGCCACGGCCGTCCGGTCGGGCCGATCGGGTTCTGCGAGGTGTGCGGCCGCCGCCGGGTGCCGGCCGAACCGCCGTCCGCGGCGGCCCCGGAGAGCACCCGGCGCAGTGTCGAATTCAAACGCAGTGTCGAACTCTGGAGCGGCGAGGCGGACTTCCAGTCGCTGCCCGCGATCGAGGTGCCGGACCCGGAGAAGCTCGTCCTCGCCGATCCGGATTACCCCGAGCAGCACCGGTTCTGCGGTCACTGCGGGGAACCCGTCGGCCGCGCCTACGCCGGTGAACCGGCGTTCGCCGAGGGGTTCTGCGAAAACTGCGGCGAGCGCTTTTCCTTCCTGCCCAAGCTGAACCGCGGTGAGCGGGTCGGCGATCGCTACGACGTCCTCGGCTGCTTCGCCCGGGGCGGGCTCGGCTGGGTGTACCTGGCCGCCGACACCGCGCTCGCCGGCCAGCACGTCGCGCTCAAGGGCGTGATCAACAGCGGCAACGCCGTGCTGCGGGCGATGGCACGGGTCGAACGCGACGTGCTCGTCCGGCTCGACCACCCGAACATCGTGCGGATCAGCGACTTCGTCGAGCACGTCCCGCCCGGCGGCGGCGAACCGGACACCTACCTGGTGATGGAGTACGTCGGCGGGCGGTCGCTGCGGGACCTGCTCAAGCAGGGGCCGCCGCCGCGGGTGGAGCACGTGATCGTCTACGGCCGGGCGATCCTCGGCGCGCTGGACTACCTCCACGGCGAGGGCTTGCTCTACTGCGACATGAAGCCGGAGAACGTGATTCACGGCGACAAGCGGGTCAAGGTCATCGACCTCGGCGCGGCCCGCTCGCTCGAGGACCGGACCGGGCCGAGCGTCGGCACCGAAGGGTTCCAGGCGCCGGCGCACGAGCTCGCCCGGCACGGCCTGACCGTGCGCTCGGACCTGCACACCGTGGGCCGGACGCTGCAGGTGCTGCTCGAAGCCGCGGGCGAAGACGTCGACCCGGACCGGGTCGCCGGCGGCCTGGACTCGCTGCACCGGGTGCTCGAACGCGCCGTCGCGCCGTTCGAGCGGCGGTTCGCCACGGCGTCCGAAATGGCCGAGCAGCTCGACGGCGTGCGCCGGGAAATCCTTTCCCTGCGCGACGAACGGCCGCGGCCGGTGCCGTCGGCGCTGTTCGAGGACACCGCGGAACTGCTCGACGACGGCCTCGGCGCGGTGCCCGGCCTCGACCACTGGGTCGGCGGCGGCCGCCCCGCCGGCCCGCTGGACCTCGGCCTGCCGGGCGCGGTCGACGGGGCCGGCCGGCTGCCGATCCCGCGGGTCGCCCCGGAGGACGCCGCGGCCGAGTTCATCGCCATCGCGGGCGCGCCGGGGCCGCACCGCTGGCTGGACAAGCTCGCGATGTTCAGCGAGCGCTCGGTGGAAATCGCGTTCGCCCGGACCCGGGCGCTCATCGCGCTGGGGGACTCCGACGCCGCGGCCGCGGCCCTGGCGGACGCCGAAGAGCAGCTCGGGACCGAGGCCGCGCGTGACTGGCGGGCGGCGTGGCACCACGGCCTGCTGGCGCTGGCCCGTGACGATGCCGAGCAGGCGACGGCCGCGTTCGACCGGGTGCACCGCAGCTGGCCCGGCGAGATCGCGCCGAAGCTGGCGCTCGGGTTCTGCGCCGAACTGCGCGGCGAGATCGAGCAGGCCGAGCGCTGCTACCGCTCGGTGTGGCACCGCGACCACAGCCAGGTCAGCGCCGCCTTCGGCCTGGCCCGCTGCTACCTGCGGACGCACGGCCGGGACGCCGCGGTCACGCTGCTCGACGCGGTGCCGCCGATCTCGCGCCACTACGACGCCGCGCGGATCGCCGCGGTGCGGATCCGCGCCGGGCGCCTGCCGGCCGGGCCACCGAGCCGCGACGACTTCGCCGACGCGGCGCGCCGCCTGCCCACGCTCTACCTCGACCGCGAAGCCCACGACCGGCTGGAGGCGCTGGTCCGCGACGCCGCACTGGCCGCGCTCGACGGCAGCGAAGGCTGGGACGGCGGCACGCTCCTCGGCGAGCGCGTCACCGAACGCGGCCTGCGGTCGCTGCTGGAGCTGTCCCTGCGCCGGCTCGCCGAGCGGGCGCGCGACCGGAACGAACACGGCGTGCTGGTCGACCTCGCGAACTCCGTCCGGCCGAAGACGAGAAGGTGATCGGATGCCCGACCCGTCGTTCACCCTCCAGCTGAGCCAGAACAAGTACCTGGCGCCGAGCGACGACCGGATGGACGTCGTCGTCACCGTCCGGGTGGGCGACGCCGGGGCCCCCGCGGCCGGGCCGCCGCCGACCGCCGAGCTGCTGCTGGTGGACTGCTCCAGCTCGATGGACTGGCCGCCGACGAAGATCGAGGCCGCGCGGCACGCCTGCCGGGCGGCCATCGGCTCGCTGCGGGACGGCGTGCTGTTCGGGGTGGTCGAATGCACCGGGCACGCCCGGCTCGTCTACCCGGCCGAGCCGCCGCTGGCGGTGGCCGACGAGCGGACCCGGCACGAGGCGAAGGCCGCGGCGTCCGCCCTGATCGCCGGGGGCGGCACGGCGATGAGCACGTGGCTGGACCTGGCCCGGGACCTGTTCGAGAAGACGCCGGCCGCCATCCGGCACGCGGTGCTGCTCACCGACGGCAAGAACGAGTCCGACCGGACGGGGGCGCTGGAAGCCGCCCTCGACCGGTGCCGAGGCCGGTTCGCCTGTGACGCCCGGGGCATCGGTGACGACTGGGAACCGCGGGACCTGCAGCGCATCGCGTCGGTCCTGCGCGGCAGCGCGGACGCCGTCCTGGAGGACGCCGAGCTCGCCGGGGACTTCCGGCGCCTGGTCGAGCGGGCGATGGGCCGGACCGTGCCGGACGTCCGGCTGCGG